>NZ_JBSRXX010000002.1:0-513805 GCF_054056055.1 Pantoea sp. PvP021
CCGGCGTGGACTTCTGGCCCACCGTCACGCCTCAGCGCTGCGGATAGCCCTTTCAGCAGCAGAGGCGCTCAGGCCTCCACTCTCGTGCCCTTTTTTAACAATACACACTGAAGTTTCAGAGCAGGCCCCTGCCCGGCACCAGACTGCGTTATCATCTGTCGCTTAACTGACTGGCATTAGCCGCTGGCGGGTTTATTTTTATCACTGCTCCGTCAGCCGCACACCGCTGCTGGCATCAAACAAGTGCATTTTATCCGGATTAACGGTCACCGGCAGCGTGCCGCCAGGCACGGCATCGCTGCGGCCGGTCAGTTGCATATGCAGCGGGAAACCCTGCCAGTTCAGATGTAGCAGGGTCGATTCGCCGGTGATCTCAACAATATTGACCGCCGCCGGTTGCCCGCTGGCATCAAAAATCAGATCGTGGGGTCGTACGCCAAGCGTGACCGGCTGATCGGCCTGCTGCTGTGCCGCACTGTGCCAGCGACGCGGCAACGGCAGCCACTGCTCGCCACAGCAGACGCCAGGCAGCCCATCGCGTGTCTGGAAACGGGCATCCAGCAGATTCATCGGCGGTGACCCGATAAACCGCGCCACGAAGGTGTTTACCGGGCGGTCATAAATCGCCAGCGGCGCACCCTGTTGCACAATGACCCCTTCTTTCATCACTACAATCTGATCCGCCAGCGTCATCGCCTCGACCTGATCGTGGGTAACATAGACCATGGTGGTTTTGAAACGCTGATGCAGCGACTTAATCTCGGCCCGCAGCTCCATGCGTAACTGCGCATCAAGATTAGAAAGCGGCTCATCAAACAGAAACACCTGCGGATTGCGCACCATGGCGCGGCCCATCGCCACGCGCTGCCGCTGTCCACCCGACAACGCTCTTGGATAACGCTGCAGCAGCTGATCGATGCCGAGAATGCCGGCAATGCGGGCGATTTTGCTTTTTTGCTCCTCGCGCTTCACCTTTTTCACCTGCATGTGAAACGCCAGATTCTCCGCGACGGTGAGATGCGGATAGAGCGCATAGCTCTGAAACACCATGGCGATATCCCGGTCAGCAGGATCGAGATCGTTAATCTGTTTTTTATCCAGCATGATCGCCCCGTCAGAGACGGTATCCAGACCGGCAAGCAGCCGCAGCAGGGTTGATTTGCCGCAGCCGGAGGGGCCGACCAGCACAGTGAAACTGCCATCAGGAATGGTTAAATCCAGCGGGTGCAGCACGCTCTGTTTACCGTAGCGCTTCGCCACCTGTACAAGTTCAACACTGGCCATGTTCAGCGCACCTCATTTGATAGTTGGAGTTGTTGCCAGCTGGGATAGCGGCGCGGAGAGCTGCTTATCGCCTGTGATGCCACTTCAATGCCCCAGCGCAGCGCCGTGTGCGATGGCTGGTGATAGAGCAGTGCAGTAAGAAAACCGGCATTAAAACTGTCACCGGCTCCAATGGTATCTACCACCGTCACCGGCTGGGCAGCAGCATACTGCACAGAGGCGGCAGACCAGAGACGTGCGCCCTCTGCGCCACACTTAATCACACAGCCGCCGCGACCACTGAGCCGGGCTGCCAGCTGTTTACCGCTTTGATCCAGCAGTTCTGCGCCCGATAAGCCCAGCGCTTCCACCTCATTCAGCAGCAGCCAGTCACAGTCCGCTAACCAGTTGCCAATCTGTAAGCGAAGCGCATCGCTCCAGCCCGCAGGCGGCCAGCCGGTATCCACGGCGACACAGAAGCCACGCTGTTGCAGCGCGGCCAGCAGCGCCGGGTAGTGATCATAGAGTTCCAGACAGAGAAAGGTGCCGCACAGCAGGACGATGTCGCCCGACGTCGCCTGCGACGGCAACTGGGCCAGCACATCGTCCGCGGTCAGCACGGTAATATGGCCGTGATTGCTGAGAAACGAGCGTTCGTTATCGGGATGGGTCACGCCTACCGTCAGCGAGGTTTCACAGGCATAGCGCGGCCAGTATGCAGCGCTATGAGGAAAGTGACTGGCGAGCCAGTGACTGAAGCCATCGTCGCCCTGATTGGCAATGGCCCGATGCGGCACCTGCATCGCCTCCAGCGCCAGCGCACAGTTACCTGCGGACCCGCCGGGACGTAACTCACTGTGCTGCAGCATCACTTCCGTGCCGCGCTGCGGCCAGTCGCTGAGCGTACTCATGATTAAATCAACATTTATATTGCCCACCACATAGAGGGTGGGCGTGAGGGTAGTGACCATGATTATCCCTTACTTCCGCCGCTGGTGAGACCGCTGACCAGCGTCTTCTGCAACCAGATGGCAATAAACAGTGGCGGCACCGAAGCCAGAATGCCGATTGCCGCGATCAGCCCGTCATCGGTCGCGCGTCCTGCGGTAAAACCGGCAATGGCGACCGGCAGGGTCTGTGCCGAAATATTGCTGGTGAACAGCAGCGCGTAGAAAAACTCATCCCAGGCGAGCAGCCAGCCGAACAGCGCGGCAGCGCCCAGCACCGGCTTTGCCAGCGGCAGCGTAATGCGCAGCAGAACCTGCCAGAAGCGCAGGCCATCAAGCCGTGCTGCCTGTTCGATATCACGTGGCAGTGAGTCGAACTGGTTCTTCAGCATCCAGGTCAGAAACGGCAGGATCAGCGAACAGTAGACCATCACCAGGCCGGGACGGGTGTTGAGCAGCCCCAGTTGTTGCAGCAGAAAGTAGAGCGGCAGCACAAACGCCACGGGCGGCACCATATAGATTGCCAGAGCGCCGGAAAGCCAGGCATCACGACCACTGTAGCGTGAGAAGCTGAACGCCGCAGGTATCGCCAGCAGCAGCGAGATCGCTGTGGCCACCGTCGCCACCAGCAAACTATTACCCAGCGCGTGCAGAAAAACGTTGCCGGGCTGATTCGGTGCCAGCGAAACCAGCCCCTGATAGCGACTGAAATCCCACTGACGCGGCAGCCACTCCAGCGGCACGCGGGAGAGATCGCTGGCAGAACTGACACTCATCAGAAACAGCCAGCCCATTGGGGCCAGAATGCTGACGGCGACCAGCAGCGCAGCCCCGTAACGCAGGACCCGTCGCAGTTTAGTTTTCATAAGCGGTACTCCGGCGGCGCTGATGCCATAACATCAGCAGATAGAGCGTGATCAGCAGGGCGCACATCAGGGTCATCAGTATCGCGTAGGCGGCACCGCTGCCGGCACGCAGATAGCTGAACGACTCCTGATAAACGAAAAAGCTCAGGGTCTTGGTGCTGTCCACCGGGCCGCCGCGCGTCATCACGTAGATGATGTCGAAGATTTTGAAGGCATCGATGGTGCGTAACACCAGCGCGACGCCGAGCGGTGCAACAATCGCCGGGAAGGTAATCGCCCGGAAACGCCGCCAGGCGGAGGCACCGTCCAGTCGTGCCGCTTCAAACAGATCCTCGGGGATCGACTGCAGCGCCGCCAGCACCAGCAGGGTGACCAGCGGATAGTTTTTCCAGATATCCGCAAACATCACTGCATTGAGCGCCGCCTCCGGCGATCCCAGCCAGCTGCGATAACCGTCAATGATACCGAGCTGGCTGAGCAGGGCGTTGATGCTGCCGTAATCAGGGTTGAAGTTGAGCCGCCACATCATGGCGTTGACGATGGTCGGCAGCGCCCACGGCAGAATCACCAGCACCCGCAAAACGTTGCGCCCGGTGAATTTCTGATTCAGCAGCAGCGCCACCAGCACGCCGATAATCCCTTCAACGGTGACAGACACAAGGGTGAAATAGAGTGTGCGCCAGATCGATGCCCGAAAGTCGGGATCGCTAAGCGCATAGAGATAGTTTTCCAGCCCAATCCAGGCAGGCGTTTCACCACTGCCAATCAGCGCAGCATCGGTAAAGCTGAGCCAGATGGTACGCAGCAGAGGCCAGGCGGTTAACAGCAGCATCACCAGCAACATGGGTGCCAGCAGCACCCATGCCTGACGCTGTTCGCGTTGACGCAAACTCAGCATCGTGACTCCTTAACGCAGCCGGGCGGCGCTTTTATCAACCGTCGCCATCGCGTCCTGCGCCGGGGCTTTACCCAGCAACACCTGCTGTAACTGCTGTTGCAGCTGGTTCGACAGACGGGAATAGTCAGCGGTCTCCGGACGTGACAGCATCACGTTTAGTGATTTGTCCGCCGCGGCGATCAGGCTCTCCTGATCCTTTTTCACCGCCTCATCCTGATAAGAGGATTTCCAGATCGGCAGGCTGAGCTTCGCATACTGGTTTTGTACCGGCTGTGAGGTCATGTACTGAATGTACTGCCAGGCCTCGTTGGCATGGGTGCTGCCTTTGGTGATCCCCAGCCCCATTGAGCCGTTTACCGCCCCCACTTTTCCTGGCGCATCGCCGGGCGCAGGCATGATCCCAACGTCGCCCGCCACTTTGCTCTGCTTCGGATCGTTCGCCATGTTGTACATGTAGGTCCAGTTCAGCGCGAAAGCCGCATCGCCATTAGAAAACGATTTACGCACATCCTCTTCCAGATATTCACGCGACGCCGGGTTACTCAGGCCCTCATCGAGCGAGCTTTTCATCAGGTTAAGCGCCTTGAGTGAAGCCGGGCTGGAGAAGTTAAGTTTGCCGTTCTGATAGAACTGACCACCAAAGCCTGAAACAAGCGTGGTGTAGTCACACACCAGCGCCTCAGCCTGGGACCAGCTCCAGACCAGCGGCCAGGTGACAATCTTTTTATCCTTGATGATCTTCGCGTCATCCAGCACCTGCTGCCAGGTCTGTGGCGGCGTGGTGATGCCCGCTTTAGCCAGCATCGCTTTGTTGTAGTAAAGGTATTTGGTGTCGAGGATCCACGGCATACCCAGCGTTTTACCTTTGTAAACCACGGTGTTCATCGCGCCCGGGAAGACCTTCTCTTTATCCTCTGGCGTAATGCGTGCGCTGACATCCTGCAGCAAATCGAAACGGGCGAATTCCGCTGGCCAGATGGCATCGAACAGCACCACATCATAGCCATTGCCGCCCGCGCCACGCGCTGCCACAATCTTGTCGTGCAGCGCCTCATAAGGAACAAACTCCAGATTGACGGTGACATCCGGGTGCTGCTTCTGAAAATTTTGCGTCATCGCGCGGATATCATTTTCGCTGTAAGCCGCCTGGGTCATAAACAGGGCATTGATCTGGCTGGCCGCCGCCGCGCTGACTGCGCTTAACATCAGTAAGGCGGCAAAACCGGCTTTTAGTTGGGGTGTGTAACGCTGTGACATGGTCTTCTCCACTGTGCAGCAACAGGCTGTCGGTTAATTAAATCAATTTGATTGATTTAATCGGGGGCATAATTTTGGTCAGTGGGTGAACTGACCTGTCTGAATCTAAGCAAACGGCGTGCCACAGTGCCGGAGGGCATTGCAACAAAGCCGTAACAACGCTAAAACTCAGACTGCGCTTTTATGGCAAAATTGCCTATCCTGATGCGCGAGAATTGCGTGCAGCATCAAAGATATTGTTTGCCCGAATGCATTCGGAGACCAATACTGTCGGGTCCCGCTGAAATGGAAAACAACATGAAAACCTCGGGTACCAACCTTGAACATGCGCGGGCGCATAACCGACGTGTGGTGATTGAAGCCATTCGCCTGCACGGTGAACTGACCCGTGCCGAACTGGCCCGCATGACGGCGCTGACGCCGCAGACCGTCTCGAATATCGTGGCGGAACTGGAGCAGGCCGAACTGCTGACCAGCCGCCAGCCGCGCCGCAGCGGGCGTGGTCAGCCCTCAATTCCGGTTACGCTCAATCCCACCAGTGCCTGGTCGATCGGCATCCATCTTGATCACCAGACGCTGCTGCTGGTTCTGGTCGATCTCAGTGGTAAAGTGCGTTTCCGCCGCCTCGTTCTGGTGCAAAAGCCTCAGCCTGCTGCCACCCTGGCGTGCATTGCCAGCGTGCTGGAGGAGATGCGCGCCTTCCTGGGTACTCAGTGGCAGAAAGTGCTGGGGATTGGCGTGGTGATGCCAGGGCCTTTTGGTGTGGAGGGCATTTCATCAGTGGGGCCGACCACGCTGAACGGCTGGGAGCAGGTTGATATCGAGGCTGAACTCGCCACCATTAGCGGTCTGCCAGTGACGCTGGAAAATGATGCTACGGTCGCCGCCATAGGCGAACGCTTTCACGGCACGGCGCGCCACCTGAACTCCTTTATCTATCTCTATATCGGCACCGGCCTGGGCGCGGGGATCTTCACCGATGGTCATATCTATACCGGCCACGCCCATAATGCGGGCGAAATCGGACACATTGTGGTCGAGCCGGGCGGTCGCGACTGCTACTGCGGAAATCAGGGCTGCCTCGAGCGTTACGTCTCGCTGCAGGCCGCTTATGAATTCTGCGGTCTCGATCCAATGCGGGCGCTGCCCGAAGATCTGTTGCAGATTGAACCCGCGCGTTTTACCGCATGGATTGAGAATGTGACGACGCCGTTACGTCAGGCGATCAATATTCTGGAGTCGGTGTTTGATGCTGAGGCGGTAATTATTGGCGGGATGATGCCTGCGCCGTTGCTGGAGCAGATGGTGCAGCGATTGCCGCCGCTTTATCAGTCGGTGCGCGGACGCTATCTTAACGATATGCGACTAAAAATTGGCATGACCGGCAGCGATACAGCCGCTCTCGGCGCCGCCGCTTTACCGATTTTCGATGAATTTAATCCGAAGTTTCAGGTGCTGATGAAGTAGGCAGGGAAAAGGGCGCTGCTGCAGACAACAGCGCCACAGGCATTAACCCGGGTAGATACCGCGATCTTTACGCGCCATCAGAATACGCTCACAGGCCACGATATAGGCCGCGGTACGCAGCGAGCAATCTTTCTCCTTCGACTTTTCCCAGACGTGTACCATCGCTTCCGTCATGATCTTGTCTGAGCGACGATTGATCTCATCTTCGCTCCAGAAGAAGCTGGCCATGTCCTGAACCCACTCGAAGTAGCTGACGGTCACGCCACCGGCATTACAGACCACGTCCGGCACCACGATAATGCCGCGGGTGGCCAGCATGTCATCGGCATCCGGATAGGTCGGGCCGTTTGCGCCTTCCAGCACGATTTTGCAGCTCAGGACTTCAGCACGCTCGCGGGTAATCTGACCTTCCAGCGCCGCCGGGATCAGAATATCCATCCCTGTGGTCCAGAACGCCTCTTTATCAATGCTCTGCGCACCAGGGAAACCGGCAATCTGCTTATTGGCGATCTGCCATTCGGTCAGGGCAGCCAGGTTGATGCCATCGGCATTAAACAGCGTCGCGGTGTGATCCTGAATCACTACCACACGAGCACCCGCCTCATCAAACAGGCGTGCCGCTTCGCTGCCGACGTTACCGAAGCCCTGGACCGCAACGCGTGCGCCTTCAATTTCAATACCTGCACGGCGTGCCACTTCGCGTCCGGTAATAAACACGCCGCGACCGGTGGCTTTTTCACGCCCCAGTGAACCGCCCAGATGAATCGGTTTGCCCGTGACAACGCCGGTAATCGTTGTGCCGTGGTTCATGGAGTAGGTATCCATCATCCACGCCATCACTTTGCTGTTGGTCCCGACATCTGGCGCAGGAATATCTTTTTGCGGCCCGATGATGATGCCGATCTCGCTGGTGTAACGGCGGGTCAGTCGCTCAAGTTCACCGTCGGACAGTTTGAACGGATCAACGCGGATTCCGCCCTTAGCGCCGCCATAAGGCAGGTTAACCGCCGCGCATTTGATGGTCATCCATGCGGAGAGCGCCATCACTTCATTAAGGTCGACATCCGGATGGTAGCGAATACCGCCTTTTCCTGGGCCGCGCGAAAGGTTGTGCTGAACGCGATAGCCTTCGAAATGGCGAATTGAGCCATCATCCATCTGGAGAGGAATATCAACAATCAACGCACGTTTTGGATGACGCAAAGTATCTATCCAACGTGAAAGATCGCCCAGATAGGGCGCAACCCGGTCGATTTGCTGTAAATAGGTGGACCAGGCAGATGTGCTGCTTTCAGACGCATAAGATAACTTATCCATAAAAAACCTTTCTTAATGAAGTTATTTATTGTGTGGAGCCGTGGATGGAGAGCGCATTGCATTGCGCCGACATAATCTAACACTACTGAAACAAATAAGATGTGGCATCAGCCATGCCACATCGCTGTAATGCCCTATTTTGGGGCAGGGTAAGTGAATAGATTAGTATTGCTGGCCCCTTACAGACGAATAAAGATGCGCGTGGAGTGCGTATTTTCTGCATAGGACAGGAAATATCGCTATCTTTCAAATCTTTGAGGGCGTTCAAAAAGTTAAATAATTGATCGTAACCATGTTGACTTTGCTGCACCAATTAAGTGCATGAGAATAAGTAATCAAAGGATTACATAAAGTAATGGATTGGACGTTAATAGCGCAGGCTAATCAGGTATTTAGAAAGGAGAGAGGGTCAGGGCTGGGGAAGGGAGAATAACGGGCCAGCGCAGTGGCTGGCCAGAATGAGTTTTACTGATGCAGAGCCTGCTCGGCTTCTTTCAGTTCCTGGCGAGCGTCAGCCAGTTTATCTTCGCGCTTCTGGATCTTGCTGGCGCTGCGGCCTTCTGCTTTCGCTTTAGCCAGTTCCTGTTCGCGTTCCTGTACCTTCAACTTTTTCTCTGCCACTTTTTCCTGACGCTGCTTTAGCAGACTGCTTTCGGTACAGTTCTGATTTACTTCGCTCAGCGCTTTTTCAAGGCCGGCAACCTGATGGGTATTATTGTGCTGGCGGGCAAAAGAGAGCTGGGTCTCAATCTCCTGCTTTTTGGCTGCACAACCGGTCAGGCCAGAGGCCGCGTGAGCAGCAGTAAAAGTGAGTGGTAACAGGAGAAGGCTGAAGGTCAGTAAGGTCTTTTTCATCTTAGTCTCGTCAATGAGTCAGGGTTGTGGCACCAGTATACGGAACCACCTTAAGAGATTCTTAACGAAAAAAATTATTTACTGGCGCGGAAAAACAGGGGTAAAGAAGGCGCTGCCTGCTGTCAGGCAGCGCTGGAGGCGTTGGATTGGGCAAATTGCAGGTTACAATCAGGTCCACTGAGCATTACCGGATGGCCATCCAGACTCTGCTGTTCAAAATAGTCCTGCATCTGCTGGCTGATGCCGGCACCACACCACATCACATGATGCTGATGAAGGTCGGTTTTAACGGCTGGCAGCCCGGTTGCACGCGAGTCAACCTCGACATTAAAGCCCATCGCAGTAAGACGAATGGCTTCAAGCCAGATTTCGGTTTTATCAAGTACGCTCACCGCTTCCAGAAACAGAGGAATAGAAGATTCGTTGCGCGATGAGGCGCGCATGACTTTATCCGCCTGCTGCTGCACGGTTTGCTCAAAACGGTTGAGGCGACGTGACGCTCCCCGACGGAGATCGGCGTAAAGCCAGGCGCTCAGCGGCCGCAGCAGATTAATGACGAAATCATCACCGCTATAATGGCTGGACATCGTGTGCATCTGACGTGAAAGCGACAGCGGTGTGCCAAATTCCAGCTGCCAGAGCAGGTCACCTTTGCGCGCCGCCCAGCCAAAGGTGGTGACCGTCGAAGCAGCCTGCTGACCTTGCCAGATTTCGTCGAGCGTCGCGCCAGTGGCTGTTAAGCCAACCAGGGTCTGGATTTCACTGAGGTGATGCTCACTCCAGCGTTCCTGATACTGCTGCGGCGTCAGTAATCCCTGCTTCATCCAGCTCTTCAGGTTAGCGGGATGGGTGCCGGTTATGGCGCAAACAGTATCGGTGGTATAAGAATGCATATCGTGCCCTCTGTAGAGGGGAAGGCCGCCGGGATTAACCGGGGATGAACCACCACTATGAACCTTATAACAGCCAATTAACAGAGGCAGAGTTAAGGCAAACCGGCGCTATGTGCCTGTGACGCTACGCTTATTCGTTGTTATTCTCCGATTAAATTTATGCTGATCAGCAGGTTAAAAGCGCTGCGATCAGGCAATAAAAATACTGTGTATTTATTCAGTAAATATTCTTTACGCAAATATACCGGGAAATCGGTACTTTTAAGCCTCTTTTAAGAGCATGCCGACTCTTATCCCCCTTACATCCTCCCGCTAAATCGCTAAAATAGCGGGTTCTGATGATCAGGAGAAAGAGTGCCCAATGCGTTATCGTTTTAGTCTCGCCGTTGTAACGGTTGCTGCTGTACTGACTGGCTGTGCAAAACATGCCGCCAGCGATGCGCCAGATGAATTTGCTGCTGGCCCGACGCAGATTGATGTCTCACACATCAAGACCCGCGCAGATGATGGCTCCAGTGTATTCCTGACTGTAGATGGTAAAGACGCCGGCAGATTGCCTAACGGCGAAAGCATGCTGCTGCATGTTCCGGCCGGAAAACACCAGGTCGGTGGCTATGTACCCACTCTGTTTGGTATGGGTCGGGTGACCATTGCGCCGGTAGAAGTGACCACGTCACCGGACGATGTCAAAAAGGTGGCTTATACGGTCACACGCAACAAAGCGACCTTTGTTGAGAACAAGGACGAGCAGGGCTGAGTGGATGACGGCGGAGAGCTGCGCTCTCCGCTGGAAGGGCTGGTGCTATAAGCCCAGTTCGCTCAGTGAAGGATGGTCGTCAGGGCGTCGGCCCTGCGGCCAGTGAAACAGCCGCTGTTCTTCACTGATTTTCAGATCGTTGATGCTGGCATAACGCTGCTGCATTAAACCCTGCTCATCAAAGGCCCAGTTCTCGTTGCCATATGAGCGATACCACTGCCGTTGCTCGTCATGCCATTCATAGGCGAACCGCACCGCAATCCGGTTCTGGTCAAAACTCCACAACTCTTTAATCAGCCGATACTGCTGCTCCCGCTGCCATTTTTGCTGCAGGAAGGCGATGATTTCTGCCCGGCCGGTCAGAAAGGTATCGCGATTGCGCCATTTACTGTCCGCTGAATAGGCCAGAGCGACTCGCTCCGCATCCCGGCTGTTCCAGCCATCCTCAGCCAGCCGGACTTTTTCAATCGCCTGTGCAGCCAGGGTAAATGGCGGTAGAGGCGGACGTGAATTTTCCAACTTTCTCTCCTTAACAGCGCAGGCAAACGCATTGTCAGCATTCGTTACAGTCGTATCAGAGTTCCAGGGCGTGAATCTGGCAGACGGCACGCGCCGCTTCCTGACCTTTTTTCACGAAATGCTGAGTATAGAAGTCGATAAACTCTGCCGATGGCTGGAAATTATGTGGCGTAAGTGACACAGAGAAGACGGGCACATTGGTTGTCAGCTGCGCCTGCATCAGACCACTTACCACAGCCTGCGCGACAAAATCATGGCGATAGATGCCGCCATCCACCACCAGTGCTGCACAGACAATCGCATCGTAGTTGCCGGTCTGCGCCAGGCGTTGCGCCAGCAGCGGCATTTCAAAAGCGCCCGGAACATCCCATGTCTTAATCTCATATGAGGTACCGCGGCTTTCCAGTTCCTGTTCGAATCCTGTCAGAACCTGAGAAACGATTTCGCTGTGCCAGTTAGCTTTAATAAAGGCGACTTTCAACGGCTGCATGACTTACTCCAGTAAAAGGTGACATTCAGTGGTAACGGGCCAGATTTCGCCCCTGCACCCCGAATCAAAATAGTGAGCCCGGCAGGCCAGTAACCTGCTGACAGCCTTCACTATACTGTAATGTAAAGAGTCTGTGTCCATCATTGTGATTATATGTAAATAACTGAGCGATGGATTACCCGCTTATGCTGCCGCAAAAGCCCGCAACGCCTCCTGCAAGGCATTCAGCACGCACGCTTCAGCCCGCCAAACCGCCTCACACCCTGTTGTTTGCGTAACAGCTTCCAGTTACGTTATTGCTTAAATAAAATACTGGATATTTGAACAGGTATTTGTATAATTAATCGACTGCCCGCCGGGTATTGGTAGCGTTAGCGAGGGGTGAACCCATGATGATTTCAACTGAAAGCCTCAAATCTCTGGAACAATCGGTCACAATGAGCAGTCGTGAACTGGCTCAGATGACCGGTATTACACACGGAGAAGTGAAGCGGTTAATCAAAAGTCTGGAGACGGCTCAGCGTCTCTCCCAGCCGCTCAGCGTGAATGAGTATGAGCGGGAAGGAGAAGTGCGTCAGGAGTACCGTCTGTGCAAGCGTGACTCGCTGCTGGCCGTGGCACGCCTGTCGCCAGGCTTCACTGCAGAAGTGCTGGATCGCTGGCAGGACCGCGAGAAGACGACCCATCTGCCTGACTTTACCAATCCGGCTGAAGCCGCTCGCGCCTGGGCTGAGCAGTTTGAACAGCGTCAGGCGGCGGAGCAGCAGCTGGCTCTCTCGGCACCCAAGGCGGCGTTCTTTGATAACTTCGTTGAGGTTGATGACTCGCTGGGTTTTCGGCAGCTCTGCAAAATGCTGAAAGTGAAAGAACCGGAGTTTCGCCAGTTTCTGCTGGAGCGCAACATTATGTATCGCGCAAAAGGCACCCTGACGCCGCAGCACTACCATATGCAGGCCGGCTACTTTACGCTGCATACCGGCACGGGCGAAAATCAGCACGCTTTCTCTCAGGCACGTTTTACGTCTAAAGGGGTGAAATGGGTCGCCAGTCTGTGGGCAGGGCATCTCTCTGCTCAGCCAAAAGGCGCAGCTGCGTAACCGTTCCTGTGATCTTGCGGGCTGGCGCGGATGTATAAGTGCTGGCAGATGTGCCTGTAAAAGTGCAGATATAAAAAAGGCCGCAACAGAGTGCGGCCTTTTTTGATCGTTAATGATCGATTATCGGGCAACTCACCAGCCTTTAATCGCATCACCCTTGTAAACTTCTTCGGCTTTGGCCGCCACCTCCGGTGACTGCAGCGCTGACTTCAGCTTCTGAATTTTATCGCTGTCTTTATTATCTTCACGTGATACCAGCGCATTGACGTAAGGCGATGAGGCACTTTCCATAAATAAGCCATCGCGGTGCGCTGATAATCCAGCCTGAGCCGAGAAATTAGTATTAATGATCGACAGGGTCACGTTGGGATCGTCTAATGTGCGGGTCAGCTGTGGGGTATCCACTTCAACCAGCTTCAGGTTTTTTGGATTTTCGATGATATCCAGTGAGGTCGGTAAATACCCCACATCCGGTTTGAGTTTAATCAGACCCTGCGCCTGCAGGAGCAGCAGGCTGCGTCCCAGCGTGGTGGCTTCGTTAGAGATGGTGATAGTGGCACCATTCTGCAGCTCACTGATGTTCTTGATTTTGTGCGAATAGGCAGCAATCGGGAAGACGAACGTTTTACCCACTACCGCAAACTTATAGCCGCGCTCTTTAGACTGTGATTCCAGATAAGGCAGGCTCTGGAAGGCGTTAGCATCAACTTCTTTGTTATTCAGCGCTTCATTTGGCAGCACATAGTCATTGAAGTTAAGCACTTCGACATCGAGCTTGTATTTATCCTTCGCCACCTGCTTTACCACCTGCCAGATTGCTTCATCAGGCCCGGTATTAATCGCAACTTTAACTTTGTTATCGTCATCTTTTGAGCAGGCGGATAATAGTAGAACAGAACTGGCGAGTAATGCCGTAAACAGACCTTTCATTATCAGAAATCCCTCAGGTGGTTGATGGCTTCAAAGATAATACAGAACTCACAGGTTGCGTACTGACTGAGGAATATATCTTATAACCACAACGCAAATATTGAACATTAATTAATCAGTAATTCAGCCAGTCCGCTAATGGCCGGTTTTCATCCCTCTGTTCGCTGGCGGAAAATTCCTGTTAACAGGCTTATTAAAACGCAGGCGGGCATCAACACAGTTTTCTTCTAAGCTTACTTATCGGTCACTACTGGCATTCTATTGATTATTAACAGGGATTAACCATGTCGAAGCAAGATAACGAAATTAACGCGGTTGAAGTGATGCGCAGCAGCCAGGCCTGGAACGGTGACGTTCTTGAGGCCTATCCCACCGGCGAACCTGAGCTGACCGTTATGCGGCTCTCACTACCTACCCATACGTCATTGCCCTGGCATACCCATCCAATGCCGAATGCGGCGTTTATTCTTTCCGGCGCCCTGATTGTTGAGGATAAAGAGAGCGGCGAACAGCGCACCTTCCATGCGGGTGAAGCCCTCAATGAGACGGTCAACAGTGCGCATCGCGGTTACACACTGGATGAGCCAGCCGAACTGGTGATTACCTATGCCGGTGTAAAGGGGCAGGAACTGACCGAGCCACTGCCGGGCGAGCCGGAAGAGTTTTAAACGCACTTACTTCATGACGCACCACGGTAGTGTCGCCCGCTGCCGTTTAAAAACCCTGCTCAGACTTGATTCGGATCAGTAAAGGGTGCGCCTGCACAGACCAGGATTAAACGCTCTCTGCTTCATCCACACCAATTAAAAAGGAATTTTCATGGATAAGAATGTTGCTCTGCTGCTTGCCCCAGGCTTTGAAGAAGCTGAGGCTATTATCACTCTCGACATCCTCTCACGCCTGGGCGTTCAGGTTACAACCCTGGCCTGTCAGCCCTATCGCGAAGTGAACAGTTATCATCATGTGAAGGTTGTCGCCGATGAGCTGCTGGAGGCGAATCGGGACAGGCTGTTTGATGCGGTGATTGTGCCGGGTGGTCCTGACGGCAGCAAAAATCTGGCGGCAAATGCGGCAGTGATAGATTTTATTCGCCGCCATGATGAGGCGGGCCGCCTGGTCTGCCCAATTTGCTCCGCAGCGGCCAGAGTGCTGGCGCCACAGGGTCTTTTAAGGGGGCGTCGCTATGTCAGTTCTGGTACGTCATCAGAAGGTGTCACCGATGGCGTTTACGTTAATGCCTCGGTAGTGAAAGATGGCAATTTGCTGAGTGGACAGGATCTGGGCGCGGCGTTTGATTTCGCCTTCGCGATCGCTTTTATCCTGACTGGTGAGGCTGATAGTGCTACCGAGCAGGCTGAACATATCAGTCACAAGCTTAAGGTGGATTTCGCTAAGCTTTAATGAGCTGTGTTTCGCGCCCTTAAAGCGAGATGCTGACAGGGCGCAAAGTCATCCGCGACAGAAAAGGCATTTACTCCCCGCCAAACCCCGCTTCCCGCAGTACCTTTTTTGCCTGCTCCGATTCTAAAAAATCCGCCAGCCGACGCGCCTCTGGCGTAATGACTGCACAGGCGTAGCGCGCAACAGGATTGAAAACCGCAGGAATATCAACGACTGTCAGCCCGGCAATCTGACTCAGGGCCGCCCGATGGCTGGCATAACCGATAAACAGATCCGCCTGATCCTCCAGGATAATCCATTCTGCCGCCAGCCTGCCTGCGGGAATGGGTGCAGAGTCACGCCCACCCACCAGTGCCTTTGCACGCTGGCGCACCGCTTCACCGGCTTTACCCATCCGGGTGAAAAGGGCCTGCGCGTAGTCGCCAGAGGGATCGGCTGTGGGTGTAGAGGTTGCGATCCGCAGTGTGTCGCGGGTGAGTAGCTGATACCAGTTGTCTCCCGCCTGTAGCCGATCGCTGCGAACCGTGATGCAGAGTTTATTAGTCGTGAACGGTATGACTGCCAGCGCTCGCTCAGCGTTCAGCAAGTTTTGCGGATGCTCTTCACTGGCTGAAGCAAAGAGATCGCAGGGCTCACCGGCTTCAATCCGTTCACGGAGCAGACCGGCGGGGCCAAACCGGGTTTCAACTGGCTCAGGAAAGTACGCCATCAGGGCGGGCCAGACGGCTTTCAGGCTGCCCGCCGCCAGTACGCGCATCACTCTGTTCCCTGATAAGCGGTGCGATAGAAGCGCTGATACCACTTATTGGCCAGCTTATTCATGTCCACATCCTGAAATTTCTGCGGATAGAGTTTTTTCGCCATCCACAATTCGCCAATCCCCATCGCTTCCGGCATTGGATAACCCCAGGCTTTGGCGTAGTCCGGCATCAGCCAGACGCGATGATTTTTTACCGCGTCGATAGCCTGCCACTGTGGTGAACTGTTGATTTCATTCACGACGGAGGGATAACGGTCCTGCACAAAAATCACCTGTGGATCCCAGGCGATGACCTGCTCCATCGACACGGTTTTAAATCCCTTTACGGTCGCTGCGGCGACATTGACCGCGCCCGCATGCAGCATCATCAGGCCGGTATATTTCCCTGAACCGTAGGTGGTCAGTTCCGGGTTCGCCATATAGGCGCGAATGCGTTTTTCCGCCGGAACATCCTTCAGGCGATCGCTGACGATTTTGCGGCCCTCATCGGTGGCCGTAATCAGCGCTTTTGCTTCTGCCGGTTTATTGATGATCTCGCCGATAAGCGTAATCCCTTCACGCAGTCCTTTGTCATAGGCCATTTCCTCATCGCGGATAGACGGGTTCATTTTTGCCTTTTCACCCGGCTCGTCATGACGCAGTGAGATAGCCACCACCGGAATGCCCAGCGCGGTAATGCTGTCGATCATCTCATGCGGTGCGTAGTTGGTCACAAACACCACCTGCGGATGCAGCGCCACCAGTTTTTCGGGATCAACATGCGTCAGATCCCCCAGTGTCGCTTTCTGGTTCAGCTCAGGAGCCAGGCGGGCATAGCTGTCGCCAAGTTGCTGCTTCCAGTTCGCCATCACACCGACGATTTTATCGGTCGCGTTCATCTGCACCAGCAGGTTCAGCGTCTGATGCTGAAGCACCACAATACGATCAACACGATCAGGAATCGTGACCTGGCGGCCTGTCTGATCGGTTATCTGGCGCGATGCCTGGGAAGAGAGCGGAAGGAGTATCAGTAAACCGAGTGTGCATGCCTGCCAGAAGCGCTTCATTAACTATCCTCAAAATACGTTATGCATTGGATTATATAGCGATAAGTGATGGGCGTCACGGTCCGGGTCTGCATTCCGGCATAGATGTGAGTACGAAAATAGACTGACTGAGGGTTCTGATATCTCTTGCCTGCCCGGCACTGATAATGTGCAACGCCCGTTACTGACTCACCATCCCGGTGCCTTCTGGATTATGCTCTCTCTATTTCTCTGATTTTACTTAAGTTAATTTCTGGCACGCCATTTGCTGAAGTCTGAACAGTAAGCAGCGTTCGACCCAATTGATAGCAAATAGCTGGCTAGGGTTCCGGTTCACGCAGGTGAATGTCTGGTCCGAGAGCTGGCGACCTCTGCGAGGTTACACGGCGGGACAAAAGCCCGGGAGACAGCGGCACCAAATGGTGTCTTGCGCTGCTCCCGTTTTTTTTGTGCCAACCAGAGGTCAACCATGAAGAAATCACCCCTCCTGACGCTTATTCTGTCGCTGACGCTGCTGGTCAGCGCGCCATCTTTCGCCGCGGTCAAAAAAGAGTTCAATATCTGCTGGACCATCTATGCGGGCTGGATGCCCTGGGGCACCATCAGCAACGAGAAAATCATCGATAAATGGGCCAGCAAATACGGCATCAAAATTCATATCACCCAGCTCAATGACTATATTGAGTCGATCAACCAGTACACCGCGGGTCAGTTCGACGGCTGCACCATGACCAACATGGATGCGCTGACCATTCCTGCGGCGGGCGGCATTGATTCCACAGCGCTGATCACCGGCAGCTTCTCCGATGGTAATGACGGAGTGGTGCTGAAAGGCGTAAACAAAAAACTCAGCGACCTGAAAGGGATGTCTGTCTATCTTCCTGCGCTGTCGGTTTCGCACTACCTGCTGGTTCGCGGTCTTGAGAAGGCCGGTTTACAGGAAAAAGACGTTAAGGTCGTGAACACCTCCGATGCCGATATCGTCTCCGCCTTTGGTACCAGCGGCGTGCAGGCGGCGGTTGCCTGGAATCCGCAGCTTTCAGTGATCAAGAAAACCCCGCAAACCACAGAAGTATTCAGCTCTTCGGCCGTACCGGGCGAACTGATTGACATGATGGTGGTGAATACAGAGACCCTGAAAGATAACCCCGCGCTGGGTAAGGCACTGACCGGGGCCTGGTTTGAGATGATGGCGAAAATGCAGGCCGGAGATGCGCAGGCGCTGAGCGCGATGGCTGCCGATTCCGGTACTGACCTCGCCGGATACAAGGCGCAGCTGAAAACCACCCACCTGTTCTGGACCCCAGCCGAAACCCAGACATTTGTTTCTTCCCCCGATCTGGCGAAAACCATGCAACGCGTCGCCGCGTTCTCCTTTGATAAGGGATTACTGGGCGAGGGTGCACAAAGCGCTGACTTCATCGGCATGAGCTTCCCTGGCAACATCACCGTCGGTGATACAGCGAACATCAAACTGCGCTTTGACGACAGCTATCTGAAGATGGCCGCTGCGGGCAAGCTGTAATCACCGATCTCAGGAGTATTTGCCATGCGCCACATCAACCGCTATCCCCGGCAGGGAATGCGCCTGACGCTGATGCTATTACCTTTTGTATTGCTGATCGCCGTCTGGTTTATCAGTTCGGCGGTGCGTCTTGAAGCCAACCCACACGACAAGCTGCTGCCCGGCCTGTCACAGATGATCGCCGCTATTGATCGGATGGCCTTCACGCCGGACAAGCGCAGCGGTGAATATCTGCTGTGGGCGGATACGTGGATTAGCTTAAGCCGTCTGCTGACCGGCCTGGCGATCTCTTCACTGATTGGTCTCTGCATCGGTGTTGCTGCGGGCGTCTTCCCGATGAGTCGCGCGGCGCTGTCACCCTTTATGACCGTGGTGTCGATGATCCCACCGCTGGCGCTCCTGCCGATGCTGTTTATCGTCTTCGGGCTGGATGAGCTGTCAAAAGTGATGCTGATTGTTATCGGGATTACGCCGATGCTGGCGCGCGACCTTGAACATCGGGCGCGGGAAATCCCCGCAGAGCTCTTTATCAAAGCACAAACCCTGGGGGCGAACAGCTGGACGGTGGTGCTGCGGGTTGTGCTGCCGCAGCTCTTGTCGCGGCTGATCACCTCGCTGCGCCTGTTGCTGGGATCCGCATGGCTATTTCTGATCTCCGCCGAAGCCATTTCCGCAACCGCCGGACTGGGCTATCGCATTTTCCTGGTTCGTCGCTATATGGCGATGGATGTGATCATTCCCTATGTCATCTGGATAACGCTGCTGGCGTGGCTGATGGATCTCGCGCTGCGTCAATTGCACAAAGCCTGTTTCCCCTGGGCGGAAGGAGGCCGGGAATGAGTTTTATCGATATCAAAAATATCTGGCAGGAGTATGGCGACCACGTGGTGCTGGAACGCATCAATCTGCAGGTCAAAGAAGGTGAATTCTGCTCGCTGGTGGGCGCGTCCGGCTGTGGTAAGTCGACGTTTTTACGCCTGCTGCTGGGGCAGGAAAGGCCGACACGGGGAACAATCACGCTGGATGGTGAACAGCTGCGCGCGGAACCCGATCGCAGCCGTGGCGTGGTGTTTCAGCGTTATTCGGTTTTTCCTCATCTCAACGTACTGGATAACGTCACCATTGGCCTCGAGCTACCGGCTTCACCGTTTACTGGCCGGCTCTTTGGCACCCGAAAACGCCATGCCCGTGAGCAGGCAAAACAGATGCTGGAGAAAGTCGGGCTGGGCCATTCTCTCGATAAATATCCGGCGCAGCTTTCGGGCGGGATGCAGCAGCGGCTGGCGATTGCGCAGGCTTTTGTCATGCAGCCGCGCGTACTGCTGCTGGATGAGCCCTTCGGCGCGCTTGACCCCGGCATCCGCAAAGATATGCATGCGCTGCTGCTCCAGCTCTGGAGCGAAACCCGCATGACGGTGTTTATGGTCACTCACGACCTTGCCGAAGGCTTCAATCTTGGCACCCGGCTGCTGGTTTTCGACAAAGTGCGCATCGATCCTCAGGCCCCCAATGCCTGGGGCGCGCGTATCACTTACGACATCCCGCTTAATGAAACGCGGCTGTCGCAGCTGGCAACCGGCAGTAAAAACAACATTTATCCCCTCAAGGAGACCGCTCAATGACCGCACTTTTTCATTCAGCTCCGAGCCTGCGCGAAGAGCAGCTGCCTGGCGGAGGGCACACCTCGCTGATTCTGCGCAAAGGGCAAATCCTGCGCCTGACCGACATCGAGGGCGGCGCGAACGTCAGCATGATGATGCTCAATCCCCACGAGAAAAGTGAACGCCTGAATCTGCCGGATACCCTGAAAGGCCAGCATACGGCTCGCCTGACCACCGGGCACTGTTTCTACTCCGACATGGGACGCGTACTGGCCGCGATTGTGGCGGATAGCTGCGGCTGGCACGACCCGTTTGGCGGCGTACTCAACGCGGCGGAAACGCACGATAAGTATGGAGCCGGACGCTATCAGGAGCTGCGCAACGGCTTCTACCGCAACGGCACAGATAATCTGCTGGTTGAGATGGGCAAATGGGATCTGGGCCTGGAAGATCTGCTGATGGTCGTCAATTTTTTCAGCAAGGTCACGGTTGATGATAAGGGCCGCTTCCGGTTCAGCGCGGGCAACAGCTGCGCCGGCGATTTCACTGAACTGTACGCACCCATGGACGTGCTGATGGTGCTGACCGCGCTGCCACATCCGCAGGATCCCGCCGCTGACTATCTCCCGCGTCCGGTCCAGCTGAGCTGGTATCAGGCCGACGATATGCAGGCCGTCAGCGAAGCGATGGTCACGCGTGGTGAAAACCAGCGCGCGCTTCATAACACCCAACTTTTTGCCCTGTAAGGAGGCTGCGATGACCCTTATCAACTCTGATCGTCGCCCTGAAGATGCCGTCTATCGCCACGTGATACCGGCAGGCGAGCCGTGGCTGTTCGAAGTGAAAAAAGGGCAGACGCTGCGCCTGCTCGACCTCGAAGGGAATCAGGCAATTGATACCCTGTTCTATAACAGCGATAACCCGCGGGAACGCTACGATCCTCAGCGCACGCTGCGTCGTCAGGGAAACGTCTATCTGACCACCGGCAGCGTGCTCTATTCGAATCTGGGCAATCCGCTGCTGACTATCATTGCCGACACCTGCGGTCGTCACGATACCCTGGGCGGAGCCTGCTCGCAGGAGAGCAACACCGTGCGCTATGCCCAGGATAAGCGCTACATGCACAGCTGTCGGGATAACTTTCTCTGCGCCTGCCTGCACGATGGCCGCCTTCACAAACGTGATATCGGTGCCAACATCAATTTTTTCATGAACGTTCCGGTCACGCCGGAAGGTGGTCTGACCTTTGAGGATGGGCTATCGGCGCCCGGCAAATACGTTGAGCTGGTAGCCGAATGCAATGTGATGGTGCTGATCTCCAACTGCCCGCAGCTGAATAACCCTTGTAACGGCTGGAACCCGACGCCCGCCGAAGTGCTGGTGTGGAACTGAGTCAGCGTTGCCATGGCGACAAGCGGGACTGAGTTTCTCAGCCTTTTGCGTCAGACCTCTCAACACACCACCGGCGCACGCCTGTTACGTGCCGGTCAGCCCCGGGGACGGCCCCAGGGAATATCGAATTTTGCGGGACGACCCGCATCCCTGAGAGTTCGCTTATGTTTGATACCTTACTGATTGCTAATCGCGGTGCTATCGCCTGTCGCATCCTGCGCACGCTACGTGCCATGCAGGTGAAAGGGGTCGCCGTTTACTCCGAAGCCGATCTGAGCAGTTTACATATCCGCGAGGCGGATGTGGCGCTAAGCCTTGGCGAAGGCCCGGCTGCACAAACCTATCTGGTGACGGAAAAGATCATCGCCGCCGCGCAGCAGAGCGGGGCGAAAGCGATTCATCCTGGCTACGGTTTCCTTTCGGAAAACGCCGCCTTTGCTGAAGTGTGCGAGGCTGCCGGTCTGATTTTTGTCGGCCCCACACCGCAGCAGTTGCGGACTTTTGGCCTGAAACACACGGCCCGCGCGCTGGCGGAAGCCGAAGGGGTGCCGTTGCTGGAAGGCAGTGAACTTCTGGCGGATATCAGCGAAGCCCGCCGCGCCGCAGAGAGGGTCGGCTATCCGGTAATGCTCAAAAGCACCGCGGGCGGTGGTGGCATCGGTATGCGGGTCTGTCGTGATGCGAATGCGCTGTCAGAGGCGTTTGAAACGGTCCAGCGCCTCGGCCAGAACAACTTCAGCGATGCCGGGGTATTTCTCGAAAAATATATCGAACGCGCCCGTCATCTTGAAGTGCAGATTTTCGGTGACGGCAAGGGCGAGGTAATCGCGCTGGGCGTACGCGACTGCTCGGTACAGCGGCGTAACCAGAAAGTGATCGAAGAGACGCCAGCGCCGAATCTGCCCGCAGGTATGGCGGAGGCTTTATGCGCGGCGGCTATCGCGCTGGGAAAAGCGGTGAACTATCGCAGCGCCGGAACGGTTGAGTTTGTCTATGACAGCGGGGCGCAGCAGTTCTATTTTCTTGAAGTGAATACCCGGCTGCAGGTTGAACATGGCGTCACGGAGCAGGTGTGGGGCGTTGACCTGGTGCAGTGGATGATTGAGCTGGCAGCAGGCGATCTTCCTCCGCTTCATGCGTTAGCCGCCGCGCTGAATCCTCAGGGCCATGCCGTGCAGGCGCGAATTTATGCGGAAGATCCGGGGCGTCAGTTCCAGCCTTCGCCAGGGCTGTTAACCCAGGTCCTCTTTCCGGCAGCCGACGGTAAAACCCTGCGTATTGACCGCTGGGTGGAAGCGGGGTGCGAAGTCCCGCCATTCTTCGACCCGATGCTGGCAAAAGTTATCACCTGGCGCCCCACTCGCGAGGAAGCCATCGCCACCCTGGCACAGGCGCTGGCGGAGACCCGTTTCTATGGCGTAGAAACCAATCGCCTCTATCTGTTGCAGATTCTGGCCTTCTCGCCCTTTACGGCTGGCGAACCCTGGACCCGCTGCCTGGAGCAGCTCGCCTATCAGGCGGCAACGGTTGAAGTGGTGAGTGCCGGAACCCAGACCAGCGTTCAGGACTATCCCGGACGTCTGGGATACTGGGCGGTAGGCGTGCCGCCATCGGGGCCGATGGACGATCGCGCACTGCGTCTGGGCAACCGTCTGCTGGGCAATGAGGAGGGTGACGCCGCGCTGGAAATCACCCTGAATGGACCCACCCTGAAATTTAACACTGAGATTCAGGCGGTGATCTCTGGCGCGCCGCTCACTGTCACACTGGATGGCGTCGGGCAGTCAATGAATTCTGTATTTACCATTCCGGCCGGGACAACGCTGAAGCTGGGCGCGATAAGTGGCGCTGGCGTCAGAAGTTATCTCTGTCTGAGCGGCGGCATTCAGGTGCCGGACTATTTAGGCAGCAAAAGCACCTTCACCCTTGGTCAGTTTGGCGGACATGCCGGACGGGCACTGCGTAGCGGTGACGTGCTGCATCTCGCTCCGCGTTCTGCGAGCGCAACCGGATCGGAACTGCCCGTCGGACTGCAAACAGAGCTTGCCACGGTGCGCACGCTGCGCGTCATTTATGGTCCGCACGGTGCGCCTGAGTTTTTTGCGCTGAAGTATATCGAGACGTTTTTTGCCACAGAATGGGAAGTGCATTTTAACTCCAGCCGCACCGGCGTTCGCCTGATCGGGCCAAAGCCAATCTGGACCCGCGACAGCGGCGGTGAAGCAGGGCTGCACCCCTCAAACATCCATGACAACCCGTACGCGATCGGCGCGGTCGATTTTACCGGTGATATGCCGGTGATTCTGGGGCCGGATGGCCCGAGCCTTGGTGGGTTCGTCTGCTCGGTGACGGTAATCGAGGCTGACCTCTGGCAACTGGGACAGCTCAAAGCCGGTGACAAAGTACAGTTTGTCGCGGTGGATATTCCTACCGCCCGCCGACTGGCAGAGGGCCGACGCACCGAGCTGACCACGCTCCAGCCACAGGAAACAGACTGGCAGCCTGCACCGCTGATTTCGCCCATCGTGATGACCTGCGGCGCAGCGGATAAACGCCTGGTGGCGCGCCTCTCTGGCGATACCCATCTGCTGCTGGAGGCTGGCGAGCCGGAACTGGATCTGGTGTTACGTTTTCGCATTCATGCGTTGATGCAGGCGCTGGAAGCGCAATCCCGCAACGGCATTATTGATATCACGCCGGGGATCCGCTCGCTGCAAATCCACTTTCAGCCGGAGACGCTGACGCCCGACGTGCTGCTGATGTGGGTGCGCGTTGAGTGGGAGAGGGTCTGCATGAGTGATGACCTTCAGGTTCCCACACGCGTGGTGCATCTGCCGCTCTCCTGGGACGATCCGGCCTGTCAGAAGGCCATCGAAAAATATATGACCACCGTGCGGCAGGATGCGCCGTGGTGCCCGAGTAATCTGGAATTTATCCGCCGTATAAACGATCTGCCGGATGAGCAGGCTGTCTGGAACACGGTCTTTGAAGCCAGCTATCTGGTGATGGGGCTGGGCGATGTCTACCTCGGCGCGCCGGTCGCCACACCGCTGGATCCCCGGCATCGGCTGGTGACGACAAAATATAACCCGGCCCGCACCTGGACGGCGGAAAACTCGGTTGGCATCGGCGGTGCCTATCTGTGTGTGTATGGCATGGAGGGGCCAGGCGGCTATCAGTTTGTCGGCCGCACGCTGCAGATGTGGAACCGGTATCATGAAGTCGCCGATTTTGGCGGTAAACCCTGGCTGCTGCGCTTTTTCGATCAGATCCGCTTTTATCCGGTTTCAGCCAGTGAGCTGTTGCAGATTCGCCGCGATTTTCCCCTCGGTCGCTATCCGCTGCGCATTGAGCACAGCACGCTGCGGCTGGCGGAATATCAGGATTTCCTCGCCCGTGAAGCGCAGAGCATCGGTCTGTTTCGCCATCACCAGCAAGCCGCGTTCCATGCGGAACGTGACCGCTGGATCGCCAGCGGACAGGCCCATTTTGACAGTCAGGAAAGTGTGGCCGATGAAGGCGGCGACGCGCCGCTGCAGCCAGGCGAGCAGGGGGTTGAAAGCCCGGTTTCAGGCAATTTATGGCAGGTGCAGGCGACGGCGGGCAGCCGGGTGCGGGAAGGCGATATCCTGGTGGTGCTGGAGTCGATGAAGATGGAGATCCCGCTTCTGGCGCCGTGCGACGGCATTGTTCAGCAGGTCAGCGTGCAGCCAGGCAGCGCTGTACGTGCAGGGCAACGCGTGGCGGTGATTGTTGAGGATAATGCGGAAGGATGATGACACCTGATCGCCTGGTGGCGCAGTAATAATCTGACCCTGCGCCTGCTGATGGTTCCAGACTGGCGGACGCAGGCGAGTCCGATCACGGCGAAGGGCTATTCGCCGCTCGCGCCCAGTTGGCTTAACCAGCTAATCATCGCCTCACTGCCTGGCTGGCTCAGGGTGCGTTGCGGCCAGACAAGGTAATAGGGTTTGCTCAGCGGCAGGCAAAGATCATCCACTACCACCAGATCGCCCCGTGCCAGTTCCGCCGCGATAAGGCGTCGCTGCCCCAGCAGCACACCAGCACCCGCGACGGCCGCATCAATCGCCAGCGAGGTCAGATTAAAGCTGAACGCGGGCTGCGGCAGAGGTTCGTCCATGCCTTTAGCCTGAAACCAGCTTCGCCAGTCCGGCAGAAAACGGCCTTCATTACCCCAGTCGAGGTGGATCAGCGGCGCCTGGCTTAAGATCGTTTCCGGTGTAAAGCGATGTAACAGAGCAGGACTGGCCACCGGCAGCACGTCATCATGAAACAACTTCAGCTTATCTGACTGCGGGTAACGATCCTCACCAAAGCAGATCACAAAATCGGCGGGCATCGCGGTGAAATCGACCTGAGAATGCGTACCGTGTAACGAGAGATCGATATTCGGGCAATGGTCGCGCCAGCTGGGGCAACAGCCATTTGGACGCCAGCGCCGGTAATGTGTAAACCGTGAGTTTTGGCGCGCTGGCCGCATGGCGGATGTTTTGCTGACCGAGATGCAGAATATCAAACGCCTCAGTGACATAGCGCAGATACTCTTTTCCGGTTTCGGTCAGCATCACGCCGCTCTGCGTACGTAAAAAAAGGGCGCTGCCGAGTTGCTCCTCCAGCTGGCGAATCTGCTGACTGACTGCCGCCGGGGTTAAGGCCAGTTGAGCGGCCGCTTTTGCCAGGCTGCCCAGTTCGGCAGCCACTTTAAATGACTGTATGACGCTGATCTTTGGCAACCTTGGCAATTGGGCAGGCATTAACACTTCCTTATCAGGGCATTAAGTTTTTATCGTTACGCAGCGTTGCAGGCGACCGGTAGAGTAACATCACACCTGCTCATCATGAGAATTGTTGCTATGTCTGGTTCCCTTGTCCGTCTCGATCTTCATCCACTGGCCGATCATGGCTGGCGTCAACGTTGTCGTGAGCAGTTAAACCAGTCCGGCGCGCTGGTACTGCGTCAGTTTTTAAAACCACACGCTTTAGAGGCGATCATCGAAGAGGGCAATGCACAACGTCACCAGGCTTATCACACCCGCAGCATGCACAATGTCTATCTGATGAAACCTGATGACGCTTTCAGTGCTGAGCATCCGCGTAATCGGGATGTGATCAGCACCAAAGGCTGCATCACTGATGATGTTATCGCTGCCGACTCGCCGCTGCGCCAGCTTTATAATGATGAGTTGTTCAAACATTTCCTGTGCGATGTACTGGGTGAAAAAGCGCTCTATCCCTATGCTGACCCGCTTTCCTCGATCAACCTGCACTATGCATCACACGGTCAGGAGCTGGGCTGGCACTTCGACAACTCCTCATTTGCCATCACCTTACTGGTACAGAAACCGCTGGCGGGCGGCGTGTTTCAGTATGTGAAAGATCTGCGGGATGCTGATGCCGGTGAGATGAACTTTGCCGGTGTCGACGCAGTGCTGGAAGAACGCCAGACCGTTGACGCGCTGGAGATAGATGCCGGGGATCTGGTGCTGTTTCGTGGCCGTAATTCCCTGCACCGGGTGACCCCAACTGAAGGCGAGGTCACCCGGATGCTGGCCGTGCTGGCTTACAATACGCAGCCGGATATTGCGTTGTCAGAAACCGCGCGTATGACCTTTTACGGCAGACTATGACATCATGGCGTGTCTGCAAGGGCACGCCAGCCGCGCAGAAAGATTTGCTGCGTGCGGAAAGCCACCAATGCACGCCAGTCCGCATCTTCTGGCCAGAACCCCTCGACCAGTTGCTGCTTTATCACCTGGCCGCCCTCACTGGCAGGATCGCCATAGAGGTGCAGCCAGTGATCTTCACGCACCCGCTGATGCATATCCTGACCCTCGTAAGTCCCGCATTCCACCACCAGAGGCAAAATCCGGGTGTCAGCCAGCGACGTCAGCAGATAGTGCGACAGATAGCCGGTTGCCGTTGCTGTAATTCCAGTTACACTGTCACGTCCGGCACCAGTAAACAATAAGGTCAGCCACTCACCGTAAATGACTTTGCCCCAGTCATGCGCCGGATAACGCTGCTCCGCAATAGAGAGCAGCATCGGATGCCCCCATGCGCCAGCCCCGGTATGAAGGTCAAAGCTGATGATGGTTTTCGCTACAGAGAGATGCTGTTCAACGATTGCCGCCATCGTAAGGTGTGACCAGCAGGGCTTCTCACCGCCGAAAAAAAAGCCGTCAGCAAAACTATACTGTCCGGCTTCTGTGACACGTTTAACCGCCTGCCAGCCCGCGCCCTCGAGTGCGTCGGCCAGTTGCCGATCGGCACTGGCACGGTCGCCATGATAAATACCGTGCCACTGTGCATAATCCGGGTTAGCAGGAGGCGGCTGACTGAAATCGATAAAGTTACGGTTCAGATCAATATTGTCTTCGTTCACGCGCCGTAAATGCGCCGCGCCCCATGGATTGAGCAGATGAATCAGCAACAGCGCGGTATCAGCGGGCAACGCTTTTTCATCCAGGGTCTCGAGCCAGGC
This sequence comes from Pantoea sp. PvP021, assembly GCF_054056055.1. Lineage (NCBI taxonomy): Bacteria > Pseudomonadati > Pseudomonadota > Gammaproteobacteria > Enterobacterales > Erwiniaceae > Pantoea > Pantoea sp. PvP021. The sequence goes on from NZ_JBSRXX010000002.1 coordinate 27,763, forward strand.
TATCTGGCAATCGGAACCATAATAGCCTTCAACGCCGTGAGTGCCGGAAACGACCAGCATCAGACGTGATGCGCTGGCCGGTCCTATCCGTGCCACGTCTGTATACAGAGCTTCTCCCAGAGGACCAGGCAGAGGATGCGGATAAGAGGTCGTCTCAGCACCTTTGCTCTGCGTCGCTGCCATAAAGCGCGCGCGCTGAACGTGGTATTCGGGCAACGCCATAGTCTTCATACTCCTGCGATTCTTCACGTTGTGCGGATCAGGGATAAACATTGAATTTAAAATATTTTTTGGTGAGCTGGTCATAAGTCCCGTTTTTATGAATCTCCGCCAGTGCCGCATTAATCATCTTCAGGTTTGCCTCATCTCCTTTGCGTAGCGCGATACCCACGCCATCACCAAAAATCACTTTATCCACCAGGGTCCCTTTGATGGCGTACGGCTTGCCTTCGGCTGAGGTCAGGAATCCCTGTTCAGCAGAGACCGCATTGGCCAGGCTGCCATCAAGACGCCCGGCGACCAGATCCGGATAAACTTCCATCTGGTTAGGATAGGAGATGACTTTAACGCCCTCCGGCTCCCATTTGGTTTTGGCATAGGTTTCCTGGATGGTGCCCTGTGCCACACCGATCGTCTTACCGCGCAATGAGGCAACATCGGTCGTCAGCGTGCTGGCAGCCGGTGCCAGTAAAGCACTGGGCGTGTTGTACAACATATCGCTGAAAGCCACCTGCTGACGACGCTTATCGGTCATCGACATCGCTGACAGGATGGCATCAAATTTCTTCGCCTGAAGGGCAGGGATGCTGCTATCAAAACCCATTTGCACCCACTGGCACTTCACCTTTGCCTGAGCGCAGATGGCATTGCCCAGATCAACATCAAAGCCCTGCAATGATCCATCAGCCGCCTTGAATTCAAACGGCGGGAACGTAGGGTCAACGCCAAAGCGCAGGGTCTGCTGCGCCAGTGCCGCGTGACTAACTGTTGTGAGCGAAAACAGTAATGCGAGGGATAGGCTCTTTTTCATGTTTTAATTCCCGGATGCAAGTGAATTTAAGCGCGACATTCAAATTTAATAACATGCGACCTGTTTTCCTGCCAGCGAATAAACCGCAATCATCCAGATTAAAATCTTATGTTATTAAGGTACTGTGCGAATTATTTATACGGCGTTAATTTTTACTTAATACTGTGCATCAAATGACTGAGCCATACCAGGGTATGGCGCAGGTCCGGGCCTGAAGCCGCAGGCGCTGGGGATGGGATAACAAGACAAGCCCCAGCGCCAGTTTTACAGGTTATCGCGCAGCAGTGATTTATCAGGACAGGGAATTAAGTAATACGCCTGCGTTAAACTCAATTGTCATTAGCCAGACAGTAAATATTTACCTTCCCGCGCTGCATAAAATAAAGTTTATGGGATTTAAATCAGTTCAGATAAATTAACGCTTAGCCCATCAGAATAATGTGATGGATGCGCTTATTTTCTGCTGTACAGCGCTAAACGTTCATGCAGGAAATCTATAAACGCGCGTACTTTTTCTGGCACATGACGCGTATTAGGGTAGAGCGCGTAAATTCCCTGACGGGGGAATTGATGATCGGGCAGTAGCCGTACTAATCCACCTTTTTCAATCTCATCCTGTACCAGCCAGGCGGGCAGAATCGCCACGCCAGCACCGGCTAAAGCAAAAGCGAGCAAAGAAGAGGCACTGTCAGCCGTGATCATGGCAGGCTGAAATGCGCTCATCAGCACAGACTCGCCTTCGGGCGTGATCACCTGCCAGCTGAGTGGCGTCGATAAACGGCTATGCGCAATCCATTTTGCTGACGCGAGATGTGAAAGATCCCGGATAGACGCTTCATTCAGGCTGTTGAGATAACAAGGTGCAGCGACCGGCAGGATATCAAACTGATCGATAAGGCGGGCGTGATGACTGGAATCGGCAAGATGCCCAAGTCGTATCGCCACATCGAAGCGGCCGGCAATCAGGTCGTCATTTTTTGATGAAGAGACGTGATGTATGCGTAACTGCGGGTGTTGGGCTGCAAAGTCAGCAAGGGCAGGGACGATCACACGAGCGCCATATTCCAGAGTGGTTGTGATCCGGAGTGTCCCGCTTAATCCAGCGTGATCACTTCTCACATCCTCTAATACGCTTTCCGCATCCTGAAGAAGCTGAAGGCAACGATGATAAAATCTTTCACCCGTATCCGTGGCTGAAACGCGTCTGGTGCTCCTGATAAGGAGCGAGACACCCAGCTCCTCTTCGAGATGTTTAATATTGAAACTCACAACGGCTTTAGTTAACCCGAGTGTCTGAGCTGCACCTGTAAAACTGCCTGCCTCGACAACTGCGACAAAGATCCCCAGCCGTTGCATATTGATCATCGTGAACTCCGTTAACGACATCTCATTGTCAAAATATCTTTGACAGTGTAACAACAGAAAGTGAATTTATCCCGATAATTTAAGCACCTATACTGCGCGCCTTACGCTGATCTATCTGGGAAAAAAATGAGCTATCGTGTGCGCGTAGCCAGTGTCTATTTGCTGGGATTTTTTATTGATCTGGTCAACATGTTTATCGCCAATGTTGCTTATCCAGAGATTGGCAGACATTTTGATGCCCCCGTTAGCCAGCTGGCATGGATCAGTAATGGCTACATCTTAGGCCTGACGCTGGTCATACCGCTCAGTAGCTGGCTGGTACGGCGCATGGGCGCAAAACGTCTGTTCATGCTCTCACTGCTTATTTTCATTGCGGGCACCTGTGGTGTGGGGGCATCAACGTCAGTTTCTCAGCTCATCGCCTTCCGATGGATACAGGGCATCGGCGGCGGACTATTGATCCCCATCGGTCAGACGATGACCTATGCGTTATACAGAAGCAATGAACGTGCGAAGTTATCGTCAGTAGTGATGTTGATTGCATTGCTGGCACCCGCCTTGTCGCCAGCTATTGGTGGAATAGTGGTTGAGAGCCTTAGCTGGCGCTGGGTTTTTCTTGTGAGCCTGCCGCTCGCGGTTGCGGCATTGCTGCTGGCGGGATGCTGGCTCAAAGCAGACAAACCGGCGAACTCATCTGACCCGCTGGACCTGGTGGGTTTAGTCAGTGGTTGTACCGCGCTCACGCTGATCCTTCTCGGGCTGACTTACCTGGGCGATGCTGACAGGCTTTATCAGGGGGCGATGATGCTGCTTGCTGGCGTCCTTACTCTGGCGGGCTATGTGTGGGACGCACTTCGAAAAAACCATCCACTCATTAACCTGCATCTGATAAAGGATCCGCTCTTACACACCGCAATGCTGATCTATCAGTTTATACCAGGCGTGTTCACCGGCGTCAGTATGATCACTATGCTATACCTGCAAAATCAATTAGGTATACATGCCAGCATTGTCGGCGCGCTCATGCTGCCATGGTCTCTGGCTTCCTTTGCGGCAATTAGTCTGACAGGTAAGACGTTCAACCTCTGGGGACCACGCCCGCTATTTATCACCGGCTGTCTGTTTCAGGCGCTGGGTATTGGCCTGCTGGCGCTGACTGGCCAGACATCGGACACCTTAGTCTTTGTACTTGCTTTCGCCTTGATGGGATTTGGCGGCAGCCTGTGCAGCAGCACGGCCCAGAGTTCTGCTTTTATTCACATCACCGACAGCGAACTTGCTGATGCCAGCGCACTCTGGAATATCAATCGCCAGCTCAGTTTTTGTCTCGGCGTTACGCTGGTCAGCCTGCTATTCAATCTGATTGCGAATAGCGGCATGCCTGAAGAACACGCTTATCACCTCTGTTTTGTTATAGCGGCATTCAGCGCTGTGATTCCGCTTCTGTGCTGTTTACGCATTTCAAATCAGAAGGTTATTTCTATGCTTAAAAGGGACCAAAAATGAACCGTTATTTTAAGGAAGTACTGGACGCCCACGAATTGATTCGCAACTGGCTGGGTAACAAAGAAGCACATGATGAGGTTTGTGAGGAACTTTTAGCGCGTTTTAGTCCTGCATATTCCATGGTGACACCGGGCGGTGCCTTACTGGATTTCACGACACTAAATGGGTTTTTCCGCACTCAGCGCGGTGCACGTCCGGGTTTAGCGATTGATATCTGCGACATGCAGATGGTTGCTGAGAGTGAAGGAAACGCCACTGTGGTATATAAGGAGTTGCAGCAGCTTCCGGGTCAGGAGGTCACACTGCGGTTTTCTACGGTTGTGTTCGAGGTAAATAATGCTGGCAAGATTTTGTGGCGACATCTGCACGAGACTTCGTTGCCTAAGCCATAGATGCTGTCGATTCGCAGTGTGTCAGGGCGCGACGGGTTGAGAGCAACAGCGTGCTCTTAAACCAGCGATCATCGCCACTGTATATCCTGAACCGATCGCCGTGAGAGATACAGTGGTGGTGAGGCGACGGCTTTATTGATCGTGAAAATTCCTCACCAGAGGCCGTCATACTCATACAAGGGGCTTCAGCAGGTTGTCTGAAGCGCCCGGATAAGGTTAGCTTAGAGCTTTAGCCTCTATGTTACCGCCTTGCCTTAAGTGCGCATAATCTATCTTATGTTAAATAACGTATCACACATGTACCTCACTACGCTTTACCACCTTCGGCCTGCCGCCGATATTTTTGCGACAGGCGACCAAATACCTCTTCCGCGTTTTTGCTTTCGCCGCTGTTTATACCTGCGCTGACCGCTGTTTGCAGAGCATCAAGTTTCATCTGCTGCTCCCGTTCTTCCAGTGCCCTGAGGCCCGCACGGATCACTTCACTGGTGTTGTTATATCGCCCGCTTTCAATCTGTTCGCGAATGAACGCTTCGAAATAAGGACTAAGTGCTACGCTGGTTGGCATGATTCCTCTCCCGCTGAGTTACTATCAGTTATTAACTGTTAGTATTTCAGAGTTACTCTTTTCCATCAACTTTCGGCTTAAAACCCTCCCACAGCTATGCCGAATATTTACCCGTGATGTCCAACACTACGATGTTATCGCATTGCCATTATCCATCGCAGGACTGCGCTATTCTCCCGCATCGGTATTGTCATCTCTTGACGGTACAATTAACAATGCCTAATGTCGATTACTGCCGTTATCAGTTGTGGCACAACATAACTGGCTGACCTATAAACTAAAAACCCCAACAATTTAGCTGGGGTTATGAAGGGTCGTTACTCTTTCGCTATCGGCGTCTCGCTCACATCGATCTTCGTGTCGCCCTGAATGCCCTTAATGCGTTTCTCAACGTCATTAACCTGCTCGCTGCTGTGAAGCAAGGTGTAAGTCAGATCAAATGCCGTACTGGCACCCGGTTGCAGTTGCTTCACCCGTTTTTGTTCACGTTCAATGGTGACCGGATAGGCGTAACTGGTACCAGGTTCGATACCGGTCACGTAGCCCTGTTTCAGGGTGTCGGTATTTTTCCATAAGGTCAGCATCGGGAGCTGACGCGTATCGAACTGAATGGATGCGCCGCTGTTGCCCGCTTTATTTATCACCGCAGCGACGGTCTGATGATTGCTGTCTGAAAGTGGCTTGATGTTGAACACCATCTCATCGAAGTCTTTGGTCGGACCTTTATAGGTCTGCCACTCTTTTAACCCGGCTTTCGCGTAGTCATTGAATGGGCTGATGCCGGACATCGGCGCCAGGAAGCGTGCGCCCTCTTCCAGAATCGGTTTGCCGAAGTTGCTGTGATAGATGATCTGGTAATCGTGCGGATAGTCGGCGTGGTTGGTTAACACATCATGCAGGCTGAAACTGTTGCTGCCTGGCACGTAACGCAGCTCGGTCATGGTCTGCAAATCAGCTTTCTTAAAGGTGCTCTCTTTAATCAGGCCGCGAATACGAATTTCGTGTGGTGCCGCATCTGCCACTTCAACTTCCAGCTGAGAAACCGGCGTATTCCCCGCTTTACCGTGCAGCGTATAGATTCGGCCTTCATCGGTGACCGGATGACCGGTCCATTCGTAGCCGCAACGCACCATCATCTCGTTGAAACCATCCAGCCAGCCCAGACCGTTGCGGCTCTCAAGATTGATGTAGGCAGGATTGACGACCTCTTTAACTGGTGAATCCCAGCCCATGCGGGTGCCAAAGCCTTCAACACGCAGTAAGTTCATGCCACGTGTCGGGCTTAGCGTAATCGTCAGGCCATCCTCACTGCGGATCGTCAGAATTTTACTGCCTTCCTGCTTGCCGCCATGCAGGACTTTCTGTTCGATGCTGAACGGTTTGCCCTGAAACTTCAGCTCACTGCTGGAAATCTTCCAGTTTCCTTGCTCAGTGCCCTGTTCAGCACTCGTCAGCACCCAGGTTTTCGCCGCTGCAGAGCCTGAAACCAGCACTGCCAGTACCGTTAACGCCAGTTTAATCTTCATAAGTCATCCCATTGGCTGAATCGTTTTTTCATTCCGTAAGGGAAATTTACTTAATGGGACTGAAGATAAACGTGATGATGCTCACCTGTTGAGAAAAGGCAGTGAGTTAGCCCTATTATTGTGGGCCAAATCACAGTGATTACGGCCAGAGAGGAATAACTACAGCGAACCAGGTGAAATTTGCTGACATTAGCTTTATACGATTCAGCTCAAAATGAGGGTTCTGATAAAGGACGGCTGGTGAAGCACCATAAAAAAAACACGAAAAAAAATCTTCAATCGCGCAACTTTTTCCATTTTTAAACGAACCTGTTATCAGGGACGTCAGACAACTCCGTCTGTTCGTCAATGGAGAGAGTAAAGCCAATGAAAAACACCCTGAAAACCCTGGCCGTCGCTACACTGCTGGCACTGAGTGTTCCGGCAACATCTGCTTTTGCAGCGTTACAGGTCGGTGAAAAAGCGCCGGACTTTAAACTTGAAGCCGCGCTGGCCGGTAAATCGACCACCTTCTCATTGCAACAGGCGCTGCAGAAAGGCCCGGTTGTCCTCTACTTCTTCCCTGCTGCTTTCAGTGCAGGCTGTACGCTGGAAGCACACGATTTTGCTGAAGCGACCGATGAATTTAAAAAGCAGGGTGCGACAGTCATTGGCGTGACGGCGGGCAATACCGATCAGATTGCGAAATTCTCGCAGCTTGAATGCCGTGACAAATTTACCGTCGCAGCCGATCCCGGTGCCAAAGTGGCGGCAGAATATAAGAGCACTATGGAGATGAAAGGTCAGAAGCTTTCAGACCGTACCTCTTACGTGATTGCGCCCGATGGCAAAATCCTGCTGAGCTTCACCGATAAAAATCCTGATACGCATATCCAGAAAGCGATGGATGCCGTTAAAAAATACCGTCAGGCCAATCCGGCATAACTTAATCTTCAGAGCAGGTACATCATGCTGACTGCGATTGCAGCCGCCTTCCTGGGCGGCATTATTCTGAACCTCATGCCCTGCGTGTTTCCGGTGATCTCGCTGAAAGCACTGAGCCTGATCCGCCATCACGAATCACCTTCCCACGCCAGAGCCGAAGGGCTGGCCTTTCTGCTGGGCGTAGTCGTGACGATGGTCGCTCTGACCGCAGTTCTGTTGCTGGCCAGGGCGGGCGGCGCATCGGTGGGCTGGGGATTCCAGCTGCAATCGCCGCTGGTCATCGCCGCGCTGATTCTGGTGATGCTTGGGTCGGCACTGAACCTGCTCGGTCTGTTTGAAGTAGGATTATCGGTACAGCGGGTTGGCGAAGTGGGAGGCGATCGCGGTGGTTTAGTCGGTTCAGCTCTGACTGGCGCGCTGGCCATCATTGTCGCGACTCCCTGCAGCGCGCCCTTCATGGCCAGCGCGGTAGGCTATGCGCTTACCCAGCCTCCACTGATCAGTCTGGTGATCTTTATTTCACTGGCGCTGGGCTTTGCTGCGCCCTTCACTCTCATCTCATTCTTCCCGGTGCTGGCGCGAATTTTGCCAAAACCGGGTGCCTGGATGATCACGTTAAAGCAGGGGCTGGCGTTTCCCATGCTGGGCGCGGTGGGCTGGCTGATCTGGGTACTTGAACGTCAGGCGGGATCGGCGGCGCTGGCTGCCATTCTGGCCTGCTGTTTACTGTTTAGTTTCGCCGCCTGGCTGTATGGCATGGCGCAGAAACGCCGTATGATGGGACAGCGTCATTGGGTGCTGCATGTGGCGACCGCATTCTTCCTGGCGCTGGTCGTAGTGCCGTTACTGAACCTGAACAGGTTTGCCGAGGCTCCGGCTGAAACGGCAACCGCCTCACAGGCTGCCGCCGCTGTGGCCTGGTCGCCCCAGAACGTCGATGCCATCAAAGGTCAGGGCAAGCCAATACTGGTGAACTTTACCGCATCGTGGTGTATTACCTGCCAGGTTAACGATCGTACTTCGCTTTCGACGCAGGCGGTAAAAGCGGCGATGGCGCGAACCAACACCATTTATATGGTCGCGGATTCCACCAAATATAATCCCGATGTTGAACAGGCGCTGAGCGATTTTGGACGCGGTGGATTACCCCTCTACGTGGTCTATCCGGCTGACGGCGGTAAACCTGAGGTACTGCCGCAGGTGCTGACGCCTGGCATTGTGATTTCAGCGCTGAATCAGGCAACAGAAAAAGGAAATAAATCCTGAGATTACTGATGAAACGATTGCCTGGCGCGTGGCCAGGGCGCGGCGACAGCATGCTGAACTGCTGATGAACGATGCCAGAAACTGATCAACGCGCACAGCAGTGGCCAGCATTAATGGCCCGGGCGCAGGCGGGTGACAGAGCTGCCTATAACCAGTTACTGAAAGCGATGGTTCCTGCCATCCGGGCATTGGTATGCAAAAAAATCCGTGATGAGGGACTGGTTGAGGATGTCATTCAGGAGACATTGCTGGCGATCCATCGGGTGCGGCATACCTACGATCCGCAGCGTCCGATACTCCCCTGGGTTGCTGCCATTGCCTCTGCCCGGGCCATAGATGCGCTGCGCCATCGCGGCCGTCGCCAGGAAGTACAGGATGAGGAAGAGCTGCAACGACAACCCGCTGCAAGTGCAGAGTCCTCAGCCGATACGGATATCCTCTCCGGTTATCTGGATAACCTTCCGCTGCGCCAGCGGGAGATCGTCGAATCTGTGCATCTGCGCGAGCAGAGCCTGGCGCAGGCAGCAGCTGAAACTAATCAGTCGCTCTCTGCGGTTAAATCTCTGTTGCATCGCGCAATGGTCAACCTTCGTAAATATGGACGGGGTCATCATGAGAAATCATGACCAGTTAATTAATCAGCTCAGCGCGTCTGCCCAGCCGGTGCAGCGCGTCTGGCCCACCGCCTGGCGCGTTGCGGGCTGGATTGCCCTTGCCCTGCCCTGTGGCGCGCTGACCAGCTGGGCATTTCACAGCCGTTTCACTGACTGGTCGCAGCCTGGCGCGTTTTTCGCGCTGGTTGCCCTGCTGCTGTCACTCATCATCGCGGGCAGCACGCTGGCGGCAGCCTTTACGCTGAGTATTGCAGGCAGAAAACCGATCAGCCTGCGCTGGCCGCTGCTGATGGCGATGATGTGGCTGGTGCTGAATCTGATCAATATGTCATCTTCAGCACCGCCATCGGGCGCGAACCGGTTGGGTGAAGGGATGCACTGCTATCTGTTTATGCTGTCGGCCAGTGTCCCGATGATGCTGATGTCCGTGTTCGCCCTGCAGCGCACCCGATCCCTCTATCCGGCGCGCAGTCTGGCGCTGAGCGGCTGCGGCAGTGCGTTTACCTCATCGATGCTGCTGTCGTTGTGCCACGATACCCATCTGCACGCCATCGATTTTTCTATGCATCTGGCTGCGGGCATCACCATCGTGGCGCTGACGGTGCTGGCAGGCCGCCGCTGGGTCAGGCTGGGAGAGTAATGGCACGCCGCTTCCGTTCCTCCTGAAGATGACTCCGCGCCCCGTTCAATGAAATTCTGTCAGGAGCGCGGACTGGGTAATTTTATGCATTTTCCCCCGCGCGGCTACGGCCCAGATCCAGGGTCAGAGAGACCGCACCGACAACCAGCATCAGCGCCATAATCAGTGAAAACGAGAAAGCGAGATACGTGTAATGCGCCACGTAGCCAATCACGGCTGGCCCGCTCAGGACCCCCAGATAGCCCAGAGTAGTAATGGCAGGCACGGCGACCGCCTGCGGCATCACCGTCTGACGCCCAGCGGCGGAGAACATTACCGGCACGATATTGGCGCAGCCTGCGCCGACCAGGGTGTAGCCCAGCAACGCCAGCGGCCAGGAGTCGATAAAGGTCACCATCGCCATGCCAGCGGCGGCAACCAGCGCGCCGCCCAGCACAACCGGTAAACGTCCCAGCGATGAGATAATCCGATCCCCGGTCAGACGCGCCACGGTCATCGCAATGGCAAAGCAGGTATAGCCCAGCCCACCCAGTGACGCCGGAATGGCCCGGACGTCGGTCAGATAGACAGCACTCCAGTCCAGCACGGTGCCTTCGGTCAGGAAGACGGCAAAGCAGATGATGCCGATAATCAGTACGCTGCCGCGCGGAACAGCAAATACCGGGCCTTCAGCGGGGTTCGCGTAGGTCAGTAAGCCCGGTGTGCTGACCAGCGTCATGATAATCACCGCCACAACTGCCAGCAAACAGCCGGTCAGCACGCTAAAACCCATCGCCAGTAGCAGCGTCATAAAGCCCGCCCCGGCAATGCCGCCCACACTGTACATGCCGTGAAAGCCTGACATGACTGGCTTTTCCGCCTGCTTCTCCACCAGAATCGCCTGGATGTTCATGGCGCAGTCGGTTACTCCGATGCCGACGCCAAAAACCAGCAACGCCAGCGCCAGCAACAGCGGGTCGCTGAGCACCGACAGCCATGGCGTACTGATGATGACCAGCGCGACAGCGACCAGAATCACCCGGCGGCAGCCAAAGCGGCTGGTCAGCCAGCCCGTCACCGGCATCGCAATCAGCGCGCCGACGCCAAGACAAAGCAGCAAGGTGCCGAGTTGCGCCTCATTAACGCCGGTATTGCCGCGGGCGAAAGGCACAATCACCGCCCAGGTCGCGGTTATAAAGCCGGCTATAAAAAAGATGATGCGTGTTGCCAGTGTGGAAGAGACGTTATTAGCCATTGCATTCCTTTGAGGGATGTCGGGGAGAGCTGACAGGACCGAGAGATCGCTATTGACTCCCTGCCCGGCAGTGAACGATTATGCTCACTATAGCTCGATTGTGAATATTTTGAGGTTTATATGCTCGATTATGCAGCTTTCCCGCAGCAGCGACAAGCGCTGATTCGTGAGATATTGCAGGACAAAGGACGGGTGGTCTGCGCTGACCTGGCACGGCAATTGGCCGTGTCAGAGCACACTATCCGCCGCGATCTTCATGAACTCAGTAAAGAGGGTTTATGTAAAAAGGTCTATGGCGGTGCGGTGTTACAGCTTCAGGAGGCGGGCAGCTTTGTCAGCCGGAAAGCTCACGATCACGCAGCAAAAGCCCTGATCGCGCAGCGCTGTGCCAGCATGGTGAAAGCCAATAGCTGCATCTTTATTGATGCCGGTACGACCAATCTGGCGCTGGCACAGGCGCTATCACCAGATTTGAATATCACCGTCGTCACCAATGCACCCGATATTGCTGCACTACTGATCAACCATCCTGCTGCGGAGGTGATTATGCTGGGCGGGCAGATACAGAAGAGCACGGGCGGCGCGGTCGGGCAAACCGCGATCAACCAGATCCAGGGGATTCTGTTTGATCAGGCGTTTATTGGCGGCTGTGCCATGAGTCCGGAGGCCGGTCTGACCGGTTTTAACTATGCGGATTGCGAATTCAAGAAAGTTGCCATGGCGCAAAGCAATCAGGTCATTGTCGGGCTGACAGCGGATAAAATCCCCGCAGTAGCGCGATTCAGCGTGGCGAAATGCCGTGAAATCTTAACGCTCGTCGTGGAAGAGAAGCTCGATAAAGAACTGCTTGAGGCGTTTGAAGAGGAAGAGATAACGCTTATTACTGTCTGATACGGGGTGATGAAATAAATCATGTCGCAGACGAACCCGATAAACGCACCCTGCCCTGGCTGTACTAATGGTCGACAAATCCGCACCCGATGCTGCCAAATTCCAGGCTTTAGCGTAGGCTGAAAGCTGGTTGGTTTCACTACACAGGAGATCACGATGCAAAATGAAATGACAGCACAATGCCACTGTGGCGCGGTGGCGTACCGGGTGACGCTCAAGGATGGATTTAATACGGTGCGCCGCTGCAACTGCTCGTTTTGCCGGATGCGCGGCGCGGTGGTGGTATTTGCGACAAAGGTGGAGCTGACCCGGGGTGCAGCGCAGCTCACAGAGTATCGTTTCAACAGCAAAGAGGTGGGCCACTACTTCTGTTCCGTTTGCGGCATTTACACCTTTCATCAGAGCCGCTCACAGCCCGATCAGTTCGGGGTGAATGTCGCCTGCCTTGAGGGGGTTTCGCCGTTTGATTTCACCGATGTCCCGGTCTCCGATGGTATCAATCATCCAAAAGATGGCGGCGCGGGCGGTGTAGCCGGTCATCTGATCTACACCCCCACGCAATCCTGAACGATCGCAGGCTGAACTACTCCCGTGTGGGCTTGCCACTGAAGCGGGTAATCGGCTTTTGCTCTTCACGGTCGATCTGTTGTGAGAAGACTTCAAGCGCCGCGAAGATGGGGCGCAGTCCGCGCCACAGATCCTCATCATTGAGTAACCGGATAATGCCGCGGATGCCCGGCGCGGCTTTTTCCTGACGGGCCTCATCGCGCGCTGGTTTAACGGCCATCGCGGCATCGCGAACGGCCAACAGCAGATGATTAAACCGTTCTGGCGGCACGCTGCCCAGCGTCATCATCAGTATCGAGAGATTCTGCAGCGCGTTCTGCGTACCCGGCTGATTAAGGCCCGAAACCAGGATTTTCCCCACCTCGCTGTTTGATTTAACCAGATCGTTCGCCAGCCGCAGAAAACCGTGCTGGTGAAGATTTTCGATTAGCTCATCCATCGCCTCCCGGGCGGTCGGCTCGGTAGGTGTCGGCGGGACCTGATATTTCATCCGTTCTGCCATTAGAATTTCTCCGGTTTTTCGACATGTTCAGGCGGTTCCCGATAGCCAGCCTGCTGCCATTTTTGCTCTATCGGCAGGTGATCCAGCGGCGTACGACTGCCGTGACGGAAGTTGTGTAGTGGCACCGGATTAGGCTGCGACTGGCGATCAACGCGCTTCATATTTACGGCAATCTCTTTATAAGCTGGTGTGTTGACGTCGGGATCGTGATGTTCGCCGGTCAGGGCGTTGACGCCATCTTTGCCATGATGAATCGGCATAAACAGCACGTTGCCTGCCACTCGCTCAGTGATCACAACAGGCACATCCAGCGATCCGCGCCGCGAGGTAATGCGCACCCACTCTCCTTCGTTCAGCGCGCGCTCGGCGGCCAGCTCCGGTGAGATCTCAACAAAGGCATTAGGCGACAGCGACATCATGCGGCCACCCTGCCCGGTCTGATTCATCGACTGGAAATGCTCCAGCATCCGGCCATTATTCAGCAGCAGATTATACTGTGAATCCTCCTGCTCGGCGGGCGGCTGCCAGCTCAGCGGATAGAGTCGCGCTTTGCCATCCGGGAAATTAAACCGTTCCGTGTAGAGTCGCGGCGTGCTTTCGCCTGCGGCGCTGACGGGCCAGAACTGGGACTGCCAGCCGACCAGTTGCTCATAGCTGACACCCGCGAAAATCTCTGCGATGCCTGCCGCTTCCGCCATAATCGCGCCTGGGTTCGGGTAATGCCACGGATGACCGAGACGGGCGGCGAGATCGGTAAAGATCTCCCAGTCGGGCCGACAATCACCCAGCGGCTTCATGGCGGGTGAAAAGTGCTGGATCCGCCGCTCGGTGTTCACAAAGGTGCCCTCCTTCTCCACGCTGGGCGCACCGGGCAGCACCACATCGGCAAATTCGGCAGTGCGTGACATGAAAATGTCCTGTACCACCATAAATTCCAGCTTGCTGAAGGCGGCATGCACCGAAGTGGCATCGGCATCCGCAAACGCCGTCTCTTCACCGGTGATATACATCGCGCGAATTTTGCCTTCACCGGCCTGCTGCACCATTTTGAAATTATCAGCACCAGGCTGATCGGAAAGCGCTTCAGGTGAGACGCCCCAGGCACGCGCCCATTTTTCGCGCACCGCTGGGTCAGTGACTTTTTCATAGCCGGGATAGAGATTACTGAGGCAGCCAAAGTCGCTGGCGCCCTGTACGTTGTTGTGTCCGCGCATCGGATAACCGCCGGTGCCAGGCCGGCCATAGTTGCCGGTGACCAGCAGCAGGTTCGACAGCGCCGTACTGGTGTCTGCCCCGTGGCTGTGCTGGGTAATTCCCATCGCCCACAACACACAGGCGCTGCCCGCCTGGCCGATCATGTCCGCTGCTTCGATCAGTTCTGATTCACTCAGTCCACATGTCTCACTGGCAAAGGCCAGCGTAAAGGGAGCGAGTGAGGCGCGGTACTCATCAACCTGGTTGACCCGCTGGGCCAGAAAAGCCTCATCCGCATAACCGTGATCGAACATATATTTTGCCATCGCCGAGGCCCAGACCAGGTCGGTACCGGGCCGGATACGCAGATAACAGTCAGCACGTTCCGCCATTTCATGACGGCGCGGATCAACGACCAGCAGTTTCTGACCGCGATGTTTGTGGCTCTGTTTGATGTGTGAAGCAATCACCGGATGGTTCTCGGCCAGGTTGCTACCGACCAGCACGATCAAATCGGTCTGTTGCAGATCCTCAATCGTCCCGGCATCTCCGCCGTAGCCCACCGTGCGGAACAGCCCTTCTGTGGCCGGGTTCTGACAATAACGCGAGGAGTTATCAACGTTGTTGGTGCCGAAAATTAAACGGGCGATTTTTTGGGTCAGATAGGCTTCTTCATTGCTGGCCTTGCTGGAGCCGATAAAGCCAATCGCATCGCCTCCATAATTCTGAGCGATACCCTGTAATCCTTCGGCAACCCGTTGTAGTGCTTCATCCCAGCTGGCAGGCCGGAAGTGGCCATTCTCGCGGATCAACGGCGTAGTCAGGCGCTCCGGGCTGTTGACGAAGTCCCAGCCGAACTTACCTTTAACGCAGGTCGAGATGCCGTTGGCCGGGGCTTTGGCGACCGGCTGAACTTTCAGGATATGGCGGTCACGGGTCCAGATTTCAAAGCTGCAGCCTACACCGCAATAGGTGCAAACGGTTTTGGTGCGTTTGATCTCCGACTGGCGCAGCGCCACATCGATTTTCGAAACGCCGGTAATCGGCTCCATGCCGATGCTGTTTTCCAGCGTTTTAACAAAGTCGATCAGCGGACGCTTCAGCCCTTCATCCATCGCGGTAAAGGGGCCTGCATCTGGCTGCATGGTTTTTTCCAGCAGCGCATTGCATGGGCAAACAGTGACGCAATGTCCGCAGCTGACGCAGCTGGAACCGGCGATTTCCGTTCCGCCATCCCAGAGCACGCGAGGATGTGCCTGGGTGTAGTCAATCGAAAGTGTTTCGTTGACCTCGACATTCTGACACGCTTCGACACAGCGACCGCATAAGATGCACTGGTCAGGATCGTAGGTGTAAAACGGATTGGAATGATCTTTTGCGTAGGGCTTGGGCTCATGAGGATAGTACTGAATCGGAATGTGCATATCAGCCACGGCATTATGCAGCGTGCAGTCACCGGTGTTGTGCTCACAGACGGTACAGTAAAGCTCATGACGGTTGAGCAGCCGATCCATTCCCTCCTGCTGCGCGGCCTTAAGCGCACTGCCTTCACTCTGCACCTCCAGCCCCTCTTCAGTGCGGAGCGTGCAGCCGCGAACCCGCTCGCCGTTGGCATCTACCCAGCAGACATCACAACTTTGCAGCGGCGGCAACGCCGGGTGGTAACAGACATGAGGTAGTTTTTTCCCTTGAGCATCCAGAAAATCGATTAGCGGTTGATCAGCTAACCCTTTTAACCGTTCACCATTGTAGATAATGGTGCAGTAATTTTGACTCATATAAGCCTCATGACGACATTGCGACGAGCTACCGAATGGAAAATCTCCCTCTATTTAAAGGGTTGCTTCACAAGCTTAGTGAGGATTAGCAGCCACGCCATGAATACCGCTACGCTTATCAAGGTTACTTGCTGACAGATAAGGCTTTTTTAAATGTAATGACTTCTTACCGGCTAAATACGGGTCAGGTTTTACCCGGCTGATCGTCAGAATCTGGCACAGAGGCTTCGCGTTGATAAGCATTGGCCGCACAATGGTGAAGTTGAGGGTTAATAACCAAACATAATGTATGTTGTAACTATATAATCAACTAGCTTATTTCGCTATAAGACGCAGGGTAAAGATCGGTACGCTTATCAATCCGTCGTTTTGCCCTCAGGCAAATTAATTATCAGGACCGCCGCGATTTAACAGACTACTTCCGAATTAATTACGTACCGCCACTAACTTATTCCAGTACATATCAGGCTGAAACGATTTAATCTGGATAACGGGTTTATGGATTATTTTAGCTATTAAACGGGACTATTCTCCTGCCCGTGAGTGAGCGAACAATTTATGGCATAGCTATGTCGATCAAATGACAGTTATCAGCATTGACGGCCAGAACAGTGGCGCTCCACCCCAGAGTTGACGCTCACATTTTAGTCATACCTATCAGCCATTTATCTTAATTTTAACAAGCTGATAATTATAAGATGATAATGATAACTGTTATGGTAATATCCTGTTAACCCTGCCCGAAACTTTCTCATCAGGGCCTCTTTACGCGTCATGCTTAATTAAATTATCAGTAAATACCTGGCTGAAATGAGGTCCCTATGAATCCCATCGTTTATATCGTTGACGACGACGCTGCTGTGACTGCTGCACTGCGTAATCTGCTCACTGCCGACGATTACACGGTTATCTCTTTTTCTTCGGCTGATGATTTCCTGGCTCACGCTTTTACTCCCCTTCCCTGTTGCCTGATTCTGGATATTAATCTGCCTGGTGCAGATGGATTTGATGTCGCACAGGCATTGATCGATCGTGGCTACGCCATTCCTACTATCTTCTTAACCGGCTTCGGGACTATTCCGGTCACAGTGCGGGCGATGAAAACCGGTGCTTATGAGTTTCTGACTAAACCTGTCGATCCCGATCGTATTTTGCAGGCGGTTGCAGAAGCCTTACAGATCGCCGGGCAGAATATGGCCTCTTCCGAGGAGCGAAGGGAGATACTGGAGCGACATCAGACCCTTACACCGCGTGAAAGCGAGGTCATGCTGCTGGCGATTAGCGGCCTGCTGAATAAGCAGATCGCCGCCGAAATGGGCGTCAGTGAGATCACGGCTAAAGTTCATAAGCGGCGGGTGATGGAGAAGATGAATGCACGGTCGCTCACCGATCTGGTGCGGGCGGCAGAGCGGCTCAATATTGATCATACCCGACGCCGCTAAGGCCAGGCAGACACCTGGCCTCAATACGATTATCCCAGTGGCAGAGTGAACCAGAAACGGCTGCCGCCTTCCGCCCGGTTCTCTGCGCCTAATTCACCACAATGCTTTTTGATAATCCCTTTGCTGATGGTTAATCCCATGCCCATGCCACTTTTCTTCGTGGTGTAAAACGACTCAAAAATCCGTTCACGCACGCCATCCGGCAAGCCGCAACCACTGTCCAGCACCTCAAAACGCAGCGTGTCCGGCGTCGGGTTCTCTGACTTCAGCCGCAAAAGCGCCGCGCGCGGTAAATCGTCGGACATGGCATCGATGGCATTGATCACCAGATTCAGCAGTACCTGCTGAATCTGAACGCGGTCGCAATAGATATCCGCCTTTCCGGCCCTCAGTTTCAGCTCCAGCGAAATTCCGCGTCGCTCCAGCTCCACCCGGGAGAGCGCCAGAATATCGCGGGCGATCAGATGCAGGTTTTCCGAGGCAAAGCTTGATTCATGATTGCGGGTCAGCGACTGCAGGCCACGAATTATCTCTCCGGCACGTTTTCCCTCTTTGATAATTTCATCCAGACTGCTGCTGGCATTCTCCAGCATCACCGGTTCACGCTTTAACCAGCGCAGGCTGGCACCGGCATTGGCCACGATCGACATCAGTGGCTGGTTAATTTCGTGGGCGATTGAGGCAGTCAGTTGCCCGACTGTGGTGGCGCGGGTTACACGGGCCAGATCCGCCTGGGCCATGCGCGCGGCATCTTCTGCCTGGCGCTGCAAGGTGATATCGGAAATGGTGCCGAAGTACTCTTTCACCTCGGGGAAGTTTTCTACCGGCTCTCCGATACCTTTGATATAACGGCATTCCCCATCCGGCCTGAGCACACGGAACTCAGCCTGCATACTACGTCCCTGACTGACGCTGTGCGTCACCAGTTCGCTGATGCATTCATAATCATCGGGATGAACGCGGGTCAGAAAATCTGCCATCGACAACCCTTTTTGATGGGCTGGCAGGCCCAGAATACGGCCATACTCTTCAGACACCATCATCATGTCCTCTGCCACTTCCCAGCGCCAGGTGCCGGTATGACTGATCTTCTCGCCGAGCATCAGCGAGGTTTTGCTGGCGCGCAGCTGCTTCTCAACCCTTCGCCGATGGTTGTTCTCCTCCAGCAGTTCAGCGTAGAGGCGCGCCGTCTCCAGCGAAACTGCCGCCTGAGCACTCAACGTTTTAACAATGTGGGAGTGCTCAGCCGTGAACGCATCGGGCATCAGGCGATTCTCAAGATAGAGCACCCCAACCATATTGGCCTGCCTGAACATCGGAACACATAACACCGCAGCGCCCGAGGCCACCAGGTAAGGATCCTGACTGAACGGACTGAACTCTTCCGGCTTGCCAGTACGTATCTCCTGACCGGTACGGATCACCGCGGCCAGTACCGATAGCGGCAGGTCAGTTGCGACGGGGCGCTCTTTGACAATCTGCACCCGCACGCCATCAGCCGTGCTTTCTGCCCAGGCCTGCGTTTCCGGAAGCGTACCATCCAGAATCCGGATAAGCCGACAGCGCTGGGCCCCGGCCCGCTCCAGCAGGATGCGCATCAGGGTATGAATCAACCGATCAAGGTTGATCTCCTCCGTCAGGGCGCGCACGGCGGTCAGCACACTCTCCAGGTCGTAGAACGAGGCATCCTGCGTAAAGGGAATGGTCGCCACTGCACTGTTTTGCATCGGCGTGGTCAGATGCGGATAGTGCTGCTCAAGCTGGCGCACCATCGCCAGCGCGCCCCAGCTCTCCCAGCTTCTCATCGACGCTTTAACGTAGGCATCGGCGGCGGTATCTAGCTGTAATGCTTTGCAGTAGCGGCCAGCCAGCTGATTCGCCAGCGCATGAATGTGCAGATATCCCCCCTGGCGGGAGAGACAGATCGCATTTTCATACTGTTTCAGCGCCTCGCCCGTGTTGCCCGCAAGACGGGCACACTCTGCCCTGAGCAGGGCATATTTATCAGCAAAGAGTCCGGGATTGAGGTCGGCCCAGCCCGCAAATTTGTCCAGATCGCAGCGCAGCGTGTTGCTGTCAGCCGCACCGGGCTGCAGGCTTAGCGATAGTGCGCTGTAAAAATGCATATCCATCAGGTAGATGTAAGCGGGCACTGCGCTGGTCAGCGGACGAATTTCTGCAAAACAGCGCAGCGCCTCCCGGTATTCTGCCGCAAAGAAATGTGCCATTCCCCGATACAACCCCGCCCAGAACAGCACCATCGCTTTTGGGCCAGAGATCACGCCCGGCTCGCTGCCCGCCACCATCGGCAAAGCCCCATCGCGATCGCCTGCCCTGAACCCGTTGCTGTTCCGCAGTTGCATCACCAGCTGCTTCTGCATGACCAGCACGTTCTCAACATCGGGATAAAAGGTTTTGCGGGTAAAAGCGAGTCCGCGCTCAATGGAGGTCATGACCGACTCCAGGTGATCGCCGCGTGTCAGCGTGTTCATGATCTGATGACGCAACGAGAGGCAGGCAAAGGATCGGTCACCGTGCATCACCGCGACGCGAAAACTATCACGGGCACTCTCTACGGCCACATCCAGCGGCTGCGTCCAGATCCCCAGTTGATCCAGAGGCAGCAGCGTGCGGGCTTTATAGCGGGTAAAGTCATGCTGCTCCACCAGCTCACGTGCCACCCGGCCGCAGGCATAGCCAAAATGCCAGGCCTGATAACGTTCGCTGATTAGCACGCTGAACCAGGCGAGACCAAACGCAGAGGCACCGGTCACGCCGTGATCCAGCGTCATCTCCAGCATCCGGCAGACCAGCAACAGATGCAGCTGCGGGCAGTCGTAGGCGGAGACAAAGATGGTGCTGGCCATCAGGTTCAGCACCGACTCAGTTTCCTGATCGGTGTTGCGTGGCAGTCGGGAAAAAGCCGCTTGCGGGGAATCGCCGATCCGCGCCCTGATCGCCTGCCAGGCGGCGTCAATCTCCGCGTCGTCCGGATCACGCCTGAGATGCACCCCAAATACTGCCAGCCAGGCGAGCGCAGTTTCCAGCGCCAGATGGTTGTCGGACTGACGCATATGAATTTCAGCAGAGAGACAGGCTGCCATCGATTTTTCACTGAGCGTGCCTGGTTCACTCAGCAGTCGGGTACAGAGCTTTTGCGCGGTCGTGAGATTACCGTGCAGAAATTCGCACTCCGCCTCATCGATGCCCAGCATAAAGTCATTGCCGGTCACCATCCGCTGGCTGAGTTGCTGGGCGCTGCGCAGATAGCGCAGCGCCGAGAGATAATCTCCGGCACGTTTCGCTCCCTGCGCAGCACGTAAACAGAGGGGATAATAGCGTTCACGGTCTGCGACACTAAGCGGCAGTTCAGCAATCATGCCGATGTGATAAGCCGCGCGGAACAGCGTCTCACTGTGATCGGCATTTACCACCGCGGCCGACAGCCATGCCGCCGCCTGCTGATGAAGAGAGTGTTGCTGCCGGAGGTCGAGCAGTAAAAACGCTGCGTTGTGCACGCGGTCGTGGGTAAAGGCGTAGTTCCCGCCAGTCAGGGTTATAAAACGGCCGCTGACGGCAGGCTCAAGCTGCTGCTGAATCCGCGATACGGACGTCGCGTTGATATGACTTAATAGCGACAGTTCACCGCTGGCCCCCAGACAGGCCAGCGAACCCAGCAGCTGGCGTGTAGCCTCCGGCATCCGCGCCAGCTGATTTAATACCAGCGTCGCCACATTGTCGGTGTACTGACGCGCAATCAGCGCCTGGCTGTCGTAATGCCACTTCAGCGGGTTCTGACGATAGACAATCACCCCATCATCCACCGCCTGACGGAAGAACTCCTGCATCGAGAGTGGATTACCGCCGGTTTTCTCAAAGATAATCTGTGCCAGCTCACGATTGCCGCCGGGACGGGTATGCAGCATCCCCGCCAGCCAGCGGGTGATGCTTTTAACACTGAGCGGCTGCGGCGTCAGCGCCACGACACGTGCCGCTGATGCTCTGAGGCGCAGCAGAAACCCGGCAATCATCGGACAGGGCATCGACTCACCCTCCCGGAAGGCGAGCACCAGCATAAAAGGCAGATGCTCATTACGGGTAATCAGATTTTCCAGCAGTTGCAGCGTGGCATTGTCTGCCCAGTGAACATCATCAATCAGCATCACCAGCGGACGGCCCGGGGTGGCAAAGGCCTGGATAAGCGCAGACGCCATCTGATTAAACTGCTCGCGGGCGTCCGGAGCATGGCGCACCACCGGCTGCACTGTCCGGATATTCAGCAGCTGTTTTAGTTCAGGCACCAGTTCAATGGCTAAATCGGTATAGCCACCCAGCAAGCGCAACAGGCGAACCCGCCATTTGCTTAGCTCCAGGGCTGACAATCCCAGCAGATAAAGCGTAACCGTGCGAAACGCTGAGGCGACTGCGGCATAAGGTGCGGCAGGCGAATGTTGATCGGCCTTGCTGGCTGCCAGCAGAATCTGTCGGTGCTGCAGGGTTTTCAGCGCGGAAGCGATAATGGCGGACTTACCCGAGCCGGGGGAACCGCTCAGCATCACCAGGCTCTGCGTGCCAGTACGGTTGACCGCATCCAGCGTCGTCAGCAGCACGCGAGCCTGCGGATGTTGCGTGAAGAGTGTCTCGGGCCGGAAACTGGTGCTGAACCGCTCCTGCAGACCGGGCGTGAACGGCGCAATGGTGTTTTCTGCGGTCAGCGTCGCCTGACAGCGGCGTAAATCAGCCATCAGCCCCTGCACGGTCTGATACCCGTCAGCAGGTGACTTTGCCAGCAGACGCAGCAGAATCACAGAGAGCATCGGCGGCACATCCTCTCTGACCTGTCCGGCTGGCCGGGGTGCACTGGCGATGTGATGATGAATCCACTCCGCCTCCCCCGCATCCGGTGAGCCAAACGGCAACTTACCGGTGAGATATTCATACAGCACGACACCCAGACTGTAGAGATCGCTGAGGCTGCTGACCGGATGCGGTGTGCGGCCGGTATGTTCAGGTGACATATAGGCCAGCGTACCGCCTGAGACGCGCAGGCTGTTTTTTTCCGCCGATTGCGCCGCCAGCGAGGCGAGACCAAACCCGCCCAGCCGGAACCGGCCATCGTCGCTGATAAAAAAATGGCCCGGCTTGATATCCCCATGCACGATGCCCTGATGATGCGCCTGGCCGAGCGTGTAGCAAAGCTGCAATGCAACCTGCAGGAAGTCAGCGATTTTATCGGGAGGGGTCGCGAGGTTATTCGCCAGGCTGCGAAACGGAAACGTGGGGTAGATCAGCGCATAGCGGTTGAGGTAACGGGTGGTGCCCGTCGCGGTGATGGCCCAGCGGGGCGAAAGATAAGCGGCCAGCGCTCGCTCATTTTTCAACCGCTGCGTCGCCTGAAACGTGACGTCGTCACTCTGTCCGGTGGCGATTATCAGCGACTCACCTGAGTGACGGCGCGCCAGCATCCAGAGCAGGCAGCCATCCTGCGCCAGCGGCGTCAGCGTGTCGAAATCTTCAATCGCGATCCCTGCGTCGTCACTCTCCTGAAAATTAACCGAAAGCATGCTCATCAGCGCACCTTTCCCTGAGATAACTCGCAACGGATCAGTGTCAGCAGCGTATCAACATCAATCGGCTTTCGCAAAAAAGTCACGGCACCTAAAGCAATGGCATACCACAGGGTGGTCTCTTCCAGATCTGCCGAGATAAAAATCACCGGTGGCAGACCTGCCCGCTGTTTCAAAATAGTGAACAGCTCAAAGCCGGACATGCCCTTGAGTCCGACATCGATGATCAGCATGCCCACCTCTGAAAGCGCATCGTCATCGCTCAGCAGCGCCTCACCTGACTCAAATAGTCGGGTCGAATAGCCGTCTGAATGCAACAGATTGCTGAGTCCACTGCGGACCGCGCGTTCATCGTCCACAATGACAATACGCTGTGACAGCGCCATGCAGTTATCCTCTGAAACGCCTCATCGTACGGCACGCGAGGACTTAAGGGTGGTCATCGCCATCGGGTGGCGGTGTTCCACTGATTTTTGGCACACACTCATGGCGAAACCACTTCAGCGTCACCGGCTGACGGCGGAACAGACGCGTACCCAGCGGAATCAACTGCTCGCCCACCAGCATGCCAAACAGCCCCACTAAAGCAATAACCGGAGGTGCCGGAGAGTTGACGTTGATCAGGGCATAGATTACCCCGGCAAGCAGCCCCACCGTGAGAGAAATAATGTAGGATTTCAACATGTTCAGCTTACCCGCGAAACAGGTGTAACAAACGGCGCATCGGATCGCTGCAGGGTGGTCGCATGCTCTGCGGGCAAGACTGCGTGCACCAGCGCCCCACCCAGCAACATCCCCAACAGCCCCACCAGCGCAATCGCGGGCGGAGCCGGTGAACGCACCTTTAACAGGCCGTAAAGCAGGCCAATCAATACCCCTGCAGCCAGAGAAAGCAGTAAAGGATTCATAACCAGACTCCTGTTATGCCTGCTGACCGGCAGACGTAAGCCGATCAGCAGGACGCCCCTTAGCGGACCGGTGCGTGAACCGGTGCCAGGGTACGGTGTTCACTTTTCTGACGTGACGGCGCTTTGTGTACCATGGTGTAGGCATAATCCACACCAATGCCATAGGCACCTGAATGCTCTTTGGCGATGTTCATCACCGCATCGTAAGTGTCCCGGTTGGCCCAGTCACGCTGCCACTCCAGCATGACCTGCTGCCAGGTGACCGGCACCACACCCGCCTGAATCATGCGCTGCATCGCGTAGTCGTGCGCTTCTTTGGTGGTGCCGCCTGACGCATCCGCCACCATATAGATCTCGTAATCCCCTTCCAGCATTGCGCACAGCGCAAAGCTGTTGTTACACACTTCCGTCCAGAGACCGGACACCACCACTTTTTTCTTGCCGTTCGCGGCCAGCGCATCACGCACTTTCTGGTCATCCCAGGAGTTCATTGAGCTGCGCTCCAGAATGTCCTGACCCGGAAACACATCCAGCAGTTCAGGATAGGTGTGGCCCGAGAAGCTTTCGGTTTCGACGGTGGTAATGATGGTGGGGATATTGAAGACTTTCGCCGCCTTCGCCAGCGCAACGGTGTTGTTTTTCAGCACCTGGCGGTCAATCGACTGCACGCCAAAGGCCATCTGCGGCTGCTGGTCGATGAAAATAATCTGGCTGTTATGTGGCGTGAGGACTTCAAGCTTAGCGTTGGACATGCGTTCACCCATAGAGGTTATGTAACGGAATTTTCGCCAATTGGCGCGGAGCAAAAGGACGGTCAGTGCAGGTTTAACGTCCTGCTGCTGGCTGTCTGGTCGCAGTGTAGGGCGACGGGCGAAGGCAAACTATTATCTCTGCGTATAACTATACGAAGGTATAGGTATCCCTCTGTATAACTAGACGACGCATTAACCCGCTCACCATAATCCGGCTTATTCGTGCCCTGTTATCTGCGGCACATCCTGTCTCGCACTACGTCGGACAACCCCGTTGAGGAGGATCTATGGTTACGCTGGGTAAAGCAGAACTGATACTGACCCATGGCAAATTTCATACTGTTGACCGCAGCAATCCGGTGGCAGAAGCCGTTGCGATTCGTGATGGCAAATTCGTTGCGGTAGGCACACTGGCAGAGGCGATGGAGTATCACTGCGACGGCACTAAAGTGATCGATCTGAAAGGTCACACCGCCGTGCCGGGCCTGAACGATTCCCACCTGCACCTGATACGTGGTGGTCTGAACTACAACCTTGAGCTGCGCTGGGAAGGGGTTCCGTCGGTTGCCGATGCGCTGCGGATGCTGAAAGAGCAGGCGCTGCGCACGCCGTCACCGCAGTGGGTGCGTGTGGTAGGCGGCTGGACCGAGTTCCAGTTTGCCGAGCGCCGGATGCCGACGCTGGATGAGATCAACGAGGCGGCACCCGACACGCCGGTCTTCGTGCTGCATCTTTATGACCGCGCCCTGCTCAACCGCGCAGCGCTGAAAGTCGTCGGCTACACCAAAGAGACACCGAACCCGCCGGGTGGCGAAATCCAGCGCGACAGCAACGGCAATCCCACCGGCCTGCTGATCGCCCGTCCCAATGCGATGATCCTCTACGCCACCCTGGCCAAAGGACCGAAACTGCCGCTGGAACAGCAGATCAACTCGACCCGTCAGTTTATGCGCGAGCTGAATCGACTGGGTCTGACCAGCGCCATTGATGCGGGCGGCGGCTTCCAGAACTATCCCGAAGATTACGAAGTGATCGCTGAACTGCATCAGAAAAAGCAGATGACGCTGCGTATCGCCTACAACCTCTTCACTCAGCGTCCGGGTCATGAACTGGAAGATTTTGAGAAGTGGACGGACATGCTGACGCCAGGCCAGGGCAGCGACTATTTCCGTCACAACGGCGCAGGCGAAATGCTGGTGTTCTCTGCCGCCGACTTCGAAGATTTCCTGGAGCCACGTCCGGACTTAGCGCCTGGCATGGAGGATGAGCTGGAGCGCGTGGTGCGTCATCTGGTGGAACATCGCTGGCCTTTCCGTCTGCATGCAACCTATGACGAGTCGATCAGCCGGATGCTGGATGTCTTTGAAAAGGTCAACCGCGATATTCCGTTTAATGGTCTGCACTGGTTCTTTGACCACGCGGAAACCGTTACTCAGCGTAATATCGATCGTATCAAAGAGCTGGGCGGTGGCATTGCGGTGCAGCATCGCATGGCATTCCAGGGCGAATACTTTGCCGAACGCTACGGTATTGAAGCCACCCGCCATACCCCACCGGTTCAGAAAATGCTGGAAACCGGCGTTCCGGTCGGCCTCGGCACCGATGCAACCCGCGTCGCCAGTTATAACCCCTGGACCGCGCTCTACTGGCTGGTTTCCGGCCGCACCGTAGGCGGCATGCAGATGTATGACGTCAATGCCCGCCTTGACCGTGAAACGGCACTGATGCTCTGGACGCAGGGCAGCGCCTGGTTCTCCAGCGAACAAAATAAAAAAGGTCGGATTCAGGTAGGTCTTCTGGCGGATCTGGCCGTGCTGAGCAAAGACTTCTTCAGCGTGCCGGAAGAGGAAATTAAAGGCATTGAGTCAGTGCTGACGGTGGTGGATGGCAATATTGTCTATGCCGCCGGATCGTTCAGCGCGGATGCGCCGCCCGCTATTCCGGTTCTGCCAGAGTGGTCACCGGTGGTGAATGTGCCAGGTCACTATCGCAGCGCCCCGCCGGTTGCGCAGAGCCGTGCGGGTATGATGCCCGCCGTGCACCACTGCAGCGGCCCGTGCGGTGTTCATCGCCACTCGCATGAGATCGCCCGTGGTTCCAGCGTTCCGGTTGCCGAAGATAACGCCTTCTGGGGCGCGCTCGGCTGCAGCTGCTTCGCGTTTTAATCATGAATAACGCTATCACTCAATCGCCCCGCATCAACGCGGGGCTGTTCTTCCTGCGCCTGACCGGCAGTCTGCTGCTGTTACAGGTGCATGGACTGCCGAAAATTCTGCATTTCAGCGAAGAACTGACGCGTATAGAAGACCCGTTTGGTCTGGGACCGATGATGAGCCTGCTGCCAGCGATAGTGGCAGAAGTCATCTGCCCGATCTTTATTATTCTCGGCTGGGGTAGCCGGATTGCCTGCCTGCCGATCATCGCGGTGCTGCTGGTCGCGATGCTGGTGGTACACCCTGGCTGGTCACTGGCGGAAGGCCAGTTTGGCTGGCTGCTGCTGATTATCTTTACCACGCTGGCGCTGACCGGGCCTGGCGGCTGGCGAATCGGCGCGGTGAAACATCAGGGGGTTCGTCATGGCGCAGGTTAATGATATCCACCAGCTGGAGCAGGAGCAGCCTGAGGTCCAGGCCGCTGGCGAGATTTCGCCGTTACAGCCGCTACGCAGGCCGGTGTTCCGCATGCTGTGGATCGCCACCGTCGTCTCCAATATCGGTTCATGGATGAACGATGTGGGTGTGAACTGGAGCATGCTGACGCTGAGTGCCGATCCGCTGGCCGTGGCGCTGGTGCAGGCGGCCAGCAGCCTGCCGATGTTCCTGTTCGCGCTGCCCTCAGGCGTGATGGCGGATATCGTTGACCGCCGCAAATATCTGCTGTTTTCCCAGCTATGGACCTTTATCGCCGCCTGTGGACTGACGGTGCTCGCCTGGACCGGCCATGTCACTCCCGAGGTGCTGCTGGTGGCAGCCTTCTTGCTGAGCGCCGGTGCCGCCATGAGTTCACCGCCCTTTCAGGCGGTAGTGCCGGATCTGGTGTCGAAACCGGAGCTGGGTGCGGCCATTGCCCTTAACTCACTCGGTATTAATATCAGTCGTGCCATCGGCCCGGCGCTGGGTGGCCTGATCCTCTCGTTCACTGGTCCCTGGATGGTCTTCCTGCTGAATGCGCTCTCAGTGCTGGGCGTCACCTGGGTGCTCTGGCGCTGGAAGGCGGAGCCGAGCGTGCAGCGCCTCCCGCCTGAGCACTTCTTTCCGGCGGTGCGTGCCGGACTGCGCTACGTTCACGCGGCACCGGTGTTGCGTAATGTGCTGGTGCGAACCTTTGCCTTCTTCCTGTTTGGCAGTGCGGGCTGGGCATTGCTGCCGCTGGTGGCGCGTCGTGAACTCGGCCTGGGCCCTGGCGGCTACGGCATCATGCTGGCCTGTATCGGTGTCGGCGCGATTACCGGCGCGGTGCTGCTGCCGCGCCTGCGTCGTCGCCTGAGCTCCGATCGCCTGATGGTACTCGCCAGTCTTGTTTTCGCCCTGACCATGCTGGCGCTGGCTTTTGTACGCCACTTCTGGCTACTGAATGCGTTTGAATTTTTTACCGGATTTGCCTGGATTGCCGTGCTCTCGACGCTGAATCTCGGCGCACAGCGCAGCGCCGCGAAATGGGTAAAAGCCCGCGCGCTGGCGGTCTATCTGACGGTGTTCTTCGGCTCCATGACCGCTGGCAGCGCACTCTGGGGACAGCTCGCCTCGCACTTCAGCATTCCGCTGTCGCTCTGCATCGCCGCACTGGGCATGGTGCTGGCCAGCAGCACCGTCTGGCGCTGGCGTCTCGACCAGGATCCCGACCTCAATCTCGATATGATTGGTGATGGCGTTAACGCGCCCGCACTGGATATTCGTCACGAACGCGGCCCGGTGATGGTGAATTACGAATACCGGATTACTATTGATGATACACATGCCTTTACCGTCTGCATGCAGGATATGCGTCGGGTCAGGCGTCGCGGTGGCGCCATCAACTGGTCACTGTATGAAGATATTCTGCAGCCCGGCATTTTCGTTGAGACCTTTGTCGTCGGCTCCTGGGTTGAGCATCTGCGTCAGAAAGAGCGCTACACCATCAACGACAAAAAGATAGAGCGACGGGTTTTCGCTTTTCATCAGGGTGAACATTCACCCGAGGTTCGCTATCTGGTGGCGCCAGCGTGACTGGCACACCATCTTTTCATCCATCACGTCATACAGAGGGCAATACCATGAGCACCTTTAAAACGACCGACGGCACACAGATCTACTTTAAAGACTGGGGCACCGGTAAGCCGGTTCTGTTCAGCCACGGCTGGCCGCTGGATGCCGATATGTGGGACAGCCAGATGAACTTCCTGGCGGAGCACGGTTATCGGGTTATCGCCTTTGACCGTCGTGGATTTGGTCGTTCTAATCAGCCCTGGACCGGTAATAACTACGATACCTTTGCTTCTGACATCAACGATTTAATCACCCATCTCGACCTGCAGAATGTGACGCTGGTGGGTTTCTCAATGGGTGGCGGCGACGTCACACGCTATATCGGCAGCTATGGCAGCGATCGCGTCGCGGCACTGGTGCTGCTGGGTGCCGTCACGCCAATCTTTGGCAAAACGGCAGACTACCCGCAGGGTGTCGATATGTCGGTGTTTGAAGGGATTCGTGATGGCCTGCTTAAGGATCGCGCGCAGTTTATCAAAGAATTCGCTACGCCGTTTTATGGTACCAATGCCGGACAGACCGTTTCTGATGGCGTCATGACGCAGACGCTGAACATCGCGCTGCTCGCTTCGCTGAAGAGCACTGTTGATTGCGTCACCGCTTTTGCTGAGACCGATTTCCGTGCTGACGTAGCGAAAGTGAATGTGCCGACGCTGGTGATTCATGGCAGCAACGACCAGATCGTTCCGTTTGAATCCACCGGCAAAGTGGCGGCGGAGATGATTGAGGGTGCTGAACTCAAGGTTTATGACAATGCGCCGCACGGTTTTGCGGTGACGCATCAGGATCAACTGAATCAGGATCTGCTGGCGTTTCTTAACGCACAGTGATGCAAAAAAAACTGCGCGGTGGAAGCCGCGCAGTTTTCGCCTTAACGGGTTGGATGATTCACTTCGTTGGGACGCAGATCGAATAACAACACCTCCGCGCCTTCACCGTGACTGAACGACAACGTTTTCTCATGGCGAACCCGCGCACCGTCACCGGCATTAAATTGCAGGCCATTTACCCTGACACTGCCGCGCGCCACATGAATATACGCATAGCGGTCGTCCGGCAGAGTGATTGTCTGCTGCTCATCCCCCTGGAACAGTCCCGCATAGATGCGAATATCCTGGCGCACCCGCAATGCCCCGTTTTCACCTTCCGGCGAAATAATCAGTCGCAGATTACCGCGTTTATCCGCTTCGCTAACGGAGACCTGCTGGTAGCCTGGCGGACTATTTTTCTCTGCCGGCACCACCCAGATTTGCAAAAAGTGAACACCCTCGGTACCCGAGTGGTTGAACTCACTGTGAGTCACACCGCTACCGGCACTCATCAGCTGCACATCCCCGGGAACAATCACAGAGCCGGTGCCCATAGAGTCTTTATGCTCCAGCGCGCCCTCCAGGACATAGGAGATAATCTCCATGTTGCTGTGAGGATGGGCGCCAAAACCGCGACCTTTGGCTACCCGATCATCGTTGATCACCAGCAGATCTGAGAAGCCCGCCTGCTTTGGATCCCAGTAGTTTGCAAAAGAGAAGGTGTGACGTGAATTCAGCCAGCCGTGATCGCCCACGCCGCGTTGCTCTGACAATCTTTGCTCAATCATATTCTGCCCCTTCGTTGATTCGGGAAGTGCGAATGCCCTTCGATGGAAACAGCATATAAGTAAACCAGGTAGTCACACAATGGCGTGAACTGGCAATGACTGTCGCGTTTTAGTAGACAATAAAGACGAGGTTATGGCGGGGCCAGGTTTTGCGGATTAATCCTTCAGCTACTGGCTCGCACCACCAGCTCTCCCTGCATGATCACACATTGTGGCGGAGAGTCTGGCCGGATGATTTTTTGCAGCACCAGCTCACAGGCACGACGGCCAATCTCCCTGGAGGGCTGAGCCAGAGTCGTCAGCGGCGGCGATACCATGTCGGCCAGTTCACTGCCGTCAAAACCCACCACGGCAATGTCCTGAGGTATCCGCAGCCCCGCCTGCTGTATCGCAGCCATGGCACCCGCTGCCAGCGTATCTGAAACCGCAAACACGGCGTCCGGTCGTGTCTCGCCCACCAGCAGCTGATTCATCGCGGCTTTTCCGGCGCTGAAGCTTAACTCACTGGCGTAAGCGATGGCCTGCCATGCGAGTTGTTGCTCTTTGAGTTGATATGCGTAGCCCTGCTGACGCAGGCGGGCATATCGGTAGCGGAGGTCGTGATTGATCAGCGCAATGCGCTGACGTCCCTGTCCGGCCAGATAGTGCACCACTGACTGCGCAGCGACGTCATCATCAATCCCGACGCAGGAGATCTGGCCATTATCATCATGTTCGGCGCACTGAACCCAGGGTGCCTTGCCTATCAGCTGGCTCAGCTCCGGCAGCTTGCTGAAAGCATCCATGGTGATAATGCCATCCACCATCTTGCCGGAGAGCAGTTGCAGGCTGGATCGCGAACGGGCAATATCCGCGCCCGAGTTACACAACAGGATGCGATAGCCATTTTTCTCCGCCTGCTCCTCAATGCCTTTGACCACCTCTGCGCAAAACGGGTTAGAGATATCGGAAACCAGTACCAGAATCATCGAGCTGCGCGCCGTACGCAGCTGGCGCGCCAGCAGGTTAGGCTGATAGTTGCTCTCTTCGATTGCCTCAAGGACTTTCTGCCGGTTAGCCGGTTTTACGCTGTCGCTGTTATTCAACACACGGGAAACGGTGGCGACCGACACACCCGCCATCCGGGCGATTTTCTGAATAGACATAGCGATCCCTCTGTTTTAAAACTCACCCACAGAAAACCTTTGAATCCATGCCGCCTCAGACGTCGCGATCCAGACCCAGCTGATGGCGCACCGAAGGGGCGTTCTCTGCTAAAGCAAAATCATCAAAAGCGCGGTCAGCCACCGGGATAATATGCCGGCGGATAAATTCCGCCCCTTCACGCGCCCCGGTCTCGCCATCCTTCAGACAGCACTCCCACTCCAGCACCGCCCAGCCGTCATAGTCGTACTGGGCCAGTTTGCTAAAAATGCGGCTGAAGTCGATCTGGCCATCGCCCGGCGAGCGAAAGCGTCCGGCGCGCGCCAGCCACGGTTGATAGCCGCCATACACTCCGCTGCGTCCATTTAACTGGTACTCCGCATCCTTAACGTGAAAAGCTTTAATACGCGGATGATAGAGGTCGATGAACTGCAGATAGTCGATGTGTTGCAGAAGAAGATGGCTGGGATCGAACAGGATATTGCAGCGCGGGTGGTGATTCACTTGCGTCAGAAATCGCTCAAACGTGACACCGTCATGCAGGTCTTCGCCGGGATGTATCTCATAACAGAGGTCCACACCGTGATGGTCAAAACTATCCAGCACCGGCAGCCAGCGGCGCGCCAGCTCAGCAAACGCCTCATCAAACAGGTCTTCGTGGTGTGGCGGCCAGGGATAGAACCAGGGCCAGGCGAGCGAGCCGGAAAAAGTGGCATGTGCGCGCAGGCCGAGTTTTTCAGAAGCAGCAGCCGCACGCTTTAGCGTAGCGATGGCCCAGTCGGTGCGCCGGGCGGGATCGCCTCGCAGCGCGGCAGGCGCAAAATTATCAAAAGCGAGATCGTATGCGGGGTTCACGGCAACCAGCTGCCCTTCCAGATGCGTTGAAAGCTCACTGATCTCCAGTCCGAAACCGGCCAGTGTTCCCCTCACCTCGTCGCAGTAAGTCTGGCTGACCGCTGCCTGCTTAAGGTCGAAAATAGCGGGCTGGTGGCAGGGGATCTGCAGTGCCCGGTATCCCAGCCCGGCGGCCCACTCCGCCAGCCCCGCCAGTGAATTAAAAGGCGGCTGGGTGGTGATGAACTGTGACAGGAAGATGCCGGGTCCCTTAACTGTTTTCATCTGTGACTCCTGATTTCAGTTACCGCTTAATCACGGTATTTGAATGAGAAGAAGAAAATAATCGCAATCACCGCAGCCGCCACGGCAGGGATCCACCAGAATATCGCCCAGCTCTCTGCGCTGGCGTTACCCGCCACCAGCTGATTGTAGAGCGCACCGGAGATTTGCGATCCCAGCAGCATGCCGATGCCGTAGGTGAACATCACCACCATGCTCTGCGCCTGCCCCTTGACCTTTTCACCGGCGATCCGATCGGTGTAGATGAATCCCACCACAAAGAAGAAGTCATAGCAGACGCCATGCAGCAGAATGCCAATGTAAATCAGCGTGCGCGTCTCATCACTCATGCCCAGCGCAAACAGTGCATAGCGGACAAACCACGCTGTCATGCCAATCAGCAGCATGACTTTCACGCCAAGACGGCGGAACAGCAGTGGAATGATCAGCATGAAAACAATTTCAGACATCTGACCCAGTGACATCAGGGTGCTCACTTCCCGGATACCGGCATCCGCCAGCCAGGAGGCGGTAAAAGCGTAGTAGGTGCCGAGCGGAATAGAGATCAGGGTGGCACACAGCGCAAAGACCAGGAAATGACGCAGTCGCAGCAGTGCGAAGGCATCGGCGCAGAAGAGATCGCGAACTTTTAACGGCAATCCTTTGGCCGGAGCCGGCGTATGTGGCAGCGTCAGGCTGTAGATCGCCAGCAATACAGAACAGAGCGCCGCCAGCTGGAACACTGCCACGCTGTCAGCAATGCCCGTTACGCCGATAAAGATCCCCGCCACGATCCAGCCGATGGTGCCGAAGACTCTGACGATAGGAAAGCTTTTCTCGCTGCTGGCGAGGCTGTGAAAGGCGATGTTATTTGAGAGCGCCAGGGTCGGCATAAAGCAGAGTGTATAGCCAAATAACAGTGCGATCAGCTGCGCCCCATTCTCCGCGATTAGCGCCTGGGGCACGAACCAGAGAATCGCTGCGCCCGCCAGGTTCATCACCGCCATCACTTTCTGCGAGGGAAAAAAGCGATCCACCAGCATACCGAGCACAAACGGCGAGAGAATTGAGGCGATAGGTCCGGCCGAAAACGCATCCCCAATCAGCAACGGCATGTTGTGACGGGTCATTACCAGCCCCAGCGTCACCGACCAGCTGCCCCAGATAAAGAACTGCATAAACATCATCAGAGAGAGGCGCGGCACCAGCAGCTTATGCTGCATCTGCTGGCCTGCTCTCTCCTGCACTGTTGCAATCATGGGAACCTCACGAATAAGTAATCGATTACATTCTGATTGCTCACAACGTAAACGAATGCAGCCGACTGTTCCTTCGCCGCGATCACAAATTATTAACTCTGCGTTATCACTCTGTAAATAACAAGGCGATGCCGGGCGGGCCGATCAGCGACTGGCATTAACTATCCGCGCTTTACGGAAGCGGTAACGCTCATACAGCACCGAGTAAAGGCCGCCTGCCACCACCAGAATCGCACCCATCACCGTAGTGGAGGTTGGCAGATTGCCGAGCAGCAGATAACCCACCGCCACTGACCAGATTAAGGTGGTGTAGTCGAACGGGGCCAGCAACGACGCTTCGGCATAGCGCAGGCTCAGAGTCATCAGAATCTGAGTAATACCGCCCAGCAGCCCACATCCCACCAGTAATGCCAGCTGATTGCCATGCGGCACTTTCCAGCCGCCTGGCAGCGTGACCAGCGATGTTAAGGCCGTGGTAATAGCGAACCAGAAAGCGATGGCGCCCGGCTTCTCTTTGCCGTTAAGAAAGCGGATCTGCACCAGCGCACAGGCGGTACAGAAGGCCGCCATCAACGCCAGCAGAATACCCGCCGATGCAGAAAGGGAAAATGTTGCCTGACGTGTCAGTGTGAGATGCCCGGAGAACATCACCAGAATGCCACTGAAACCGGTAAAGACCGCGACCCAGCGATGGTGACGCACTTTTTCGCGCAGAAATAGCGCCGCCAGCAGCACGGTAAACAGCGGCGCGGCATAGTTGATAGCCGTGGCGTCGGTCAGAGAAATGTAGAGCAGCGACAGATAACTGAAATAGAGTCCACCGGTTCCGGCCAGCCCGCGCACAAAATGCCCCCGGATATTGCGGGTGCGAATGCCGTCCAGCACGCTGCCCTGCAAGCGCAGCCAGATTAACAGCGGCACCAGTGCCAGCAGCGAGCGAAAAAATATGACTTCGCCGACCGGTATCGCCCCATCGAGTTCTTTTACACAGGCCAGCATCAGCGTGCTACTTAATGCAGCGGTGATCTTCATCGCTATGCCAGCGGAAGCGTTCATACGATTTTTGTTCTCTCAAAAGGGAAAATAAGCAGGGGAATCAGCACACTCCTTATCCATATTGTCATAATGTTGTTCTCCAATCTGCCGCGATTACTCTGCAGACGGCATTTTATCTTTTTTTGCCGCAGCATCACGGCATGAAGAGGCATGTAGTCCCGTTTCCCGGCTGATACACTCTGCCTTCTGCCCTGCTTTATGGGCCTCTTCTCTTAAGGAACGGGAGTGACCGATGTCCACGCTGCGTTTACTGTTATCTGAATCCAACGATCCCTGGTTTAACCTGGCGGTAGAAGAGTGCATTTTCCGCCAGATGCCGGCCACCCAGCGGGTGCTGTTTTTGTGGCGTAATGCGGAAACGGTGGTGATCGGGCGGGCACAGAATCCGTGGAAAGAGTGCAATACCCGACGCATGGCGGAAGATGGCATCCGGCTGGCACGTCGCAGCAGCGGCGGTGGCGCGGTGTTTCACGATCTCGGCAATTGCTGTTTTACCTTTATGGCCGGCAAGCCGGAGTATGATAAAAGCGTCTCGACTGAGATCATCCTGCGCGCACTGACTTCGCTTGGCGTACCCGCGGAGGCTTCTGGCCGTAATGACTTAGTGGTGAACACCGCTGACGGGCTGCGCAAAATATCCGGTTCAGCCTACCGTGAAACGCCGGATCGCGGTTTCCATCAC
Organism: Pantoea sp. PvP021; assembly: GCF_054056055.1. NCBI lineage: Bacteria > Pseudomonadati > Pseudomonadota > Gammaproteobacteria > Enterobacterales > Erwiniaceae > Pantoea > Pantoea sp. PvP021. The sequence continues at coordinate 63,526 of NZ_JBSRXX010000002.1, forward strand.
GGCACTATTCTGATGGATGCCGACCTCTCTCGCCTGGCGGATTACCTTAATCCGGATGTGAAGAAATTGCAGGCGAAGGGGATTACCTCAGTGCGCGCCAGAGTGACCAATCTGGCGGAGTTAACGCCGGGTATCAGCTATCAGGCGATCTGCTCCGCGGTGACGGACGCATTTTTCAACTATTACGGTGAGCGCTGTGAGCCAGAGAGGATCTCTCCCGACGCCCTGCCCGATCTGCCGGGTTTCAGAGAGCAGTTCGCAAAGCAGAGTAGCTGGGAGTGGAATTTCGGTCAGGCACCCGATTTCTCGCATCTGCTGGACCAGCGTTTTGTCTGGGGTGGCGTGGAGATTCATTTCGATGTAGAACGCGGCGTGATCAGCCGCTGTCAGATTTTCAGCGACAGCCTCAACCCTGCGCCGCTGGAAGCGCTGGCGCAGCGGTTGCAGGGTGTGACCTATCGGCCCGATGCCCTTGAACCGGTGCTGAATCAGCTTATTGCGGATTTTCCGGAGCAACGCGCGGAGCTGACAGAATTGCAGCAGTGGCTGGTCGCCAGCGTGCGCTGAACATTTTTTTACTGGCCCGCGCGGATATCTGGCGCGGGCAAAAAACATCGCGTAAGCATCTGGCAAACCATAAACGCAAAAAACCCGCACAAGGCGGGTTTTAATTAATTATCAATATCAGGCTTATCTGCTCAGGCTATTGCCATCACGCGTTGATAAGCACCATTGATAATTAAGGCTTACATAGGGACAACGTTTGCCGCTGAAGGACCTTTAGCGCCGTTTTCAATAGTGAATTCGACCTGCTGACCTTCGTCCAGAGTTTTATAATCGTTGCTCTGAATTGCAGAGAAATGTACGAATACATCTTTGCTGCCATCCTGAGGAGAGATAAAACCGAAACCTTTACCAGCGTCAAACCATTTTACTAAACCAGTCATTTTATTAGACATCGATAATTCCTTAATTTATGAGCCACAAAGTGGCGAAGATGGCCTGTCTTTCAGAAGGTAACTTACCAGGCTTTTAGGAGGAGACTCATGAATAAGGGTATCTTGTGATATCGCTTGCACTGAGGACTGCTTTACTAAAACTGCTTTGATAAGGTCTGTGTTCCAAACCGATGACGCTATTAAGCCACGCCTCACCGACATTAGCAAACATTATTTTAATTTACTTTTAACATCCAGACGTCCGGAGCGCCCTTGTTGATTTCCCGAGCATTTTGAAACTTCAGGGCTGGCAGAATGATAATTTTCACTGAACGGTCAGAGAGTCAATAATAGTGCGGTTAATCATTGCTGAAAAATTATACGGCGGCCATGTAGCGATAAAGCGCAGCGATAAACAGTATCGCTGCGCCCTGCTTTATAGAACTCAGGCCAGTTGAGTCTGCTGACGGGCAGCATGTCGCGCCGTGAGCACAAAGACCATCAGACCGGCCACGCCCAGCGCAACACCCACCCACGCTGTTGAGATCCAGCCATAGCCCAGCGACACCGACAGGCCCCCAAGATACGCGCCCATCGCATTGGCAATGTTCAACGCCGAGTGATTCATCGCAGCCGCCAGGGTTTGCGACTCATTGGCGACATCCATCAGGCGAATCTGCAACGACGGCAGCAGCACTGAGCAGGTGCCGATCAGGAACGTGGCCAGCAGGCCGGTTGCCACATGCTGAACCAGCACCGGGAAGGCCAGCATCACCAGCACGTTCCATAACAGCGTCCAGCCAATAATATTCAGCACCGGGCCATCAGCCAGACGGCCACCCACCAGATTACCGATGATCATTCCCAGCCCAAACGCCACCATCGCCCAGGGGATCAGCGAGGGGGAGATGCCAGCAATGTTAATCAGCGTCGGCGCGATATAACTGAAGATGGCGAACATCCCGCCAAATCCTACCGCCCCCACCAGCAGGGTCAGCAGCACCTGTGCGTTTTTCAGCGCGCCCAGTTCCCGCAGCGGATGCGCATCCACATCGCCAGGCATGTAAGGAACATAGCGGCCAATCAGCAGGCAGGTCAGCAGACCAATTGCGCCCACAAAGGTGAACACCACGTGCCAGCTAAATAATTGACCTATCCAGGAGCCCAGCGGCACACCAATCAGGGTCGCTACCGTCAGTCCCAGCATTAGTGACGCCAGAGCGCGGCCACGACGTTCAATCGGCACCAGCGAAACGGCCACCAGCGACGCCACACCAAAGTAGGCGCCGTGAGGCAGCCCGGTCAGAAAACGCGCCACGAGCAGGCCGTGATAGCTGTCGGCCATCGCGCTGGCAACATTACCGATGCTGAACAGCGCCATCAGGATCAGCAGCAGCGATTTACGTGCCATTCGCGCCGCCAGCACCGCAATAAACGGCGCACCGACCACCACGCCCAGTGCGTAACTGGCGATGGCGTTGCCCGCCTGCGGCTCGGTAATTGCCAGGGAGCGTGAAACATCTGGCAGCAGGCCCATCATGATGAACTCACCGGTACCGATGCCAAAGCCGCCCAGCGCGAGGGCCAGTAATGCCCAGCGGACAAAACCGGCATCGTCGGTTTTATGATTTTTTCTTAACAAAATTGATTCCCAATGGCCAGAACTGAAAAAACTGAAGTGAGGCGGAGAGAGAAAGCAGAGCGTGTTCCCGTCCGGTTGAAGCGGGCAGACTATAAAAAGTCAGGCTGCGCTTAGCAACCCATTTATGTGATCTGGCGCACAGTGAAGGCTGCGGTAACATGGGTCTTTATCCGTGCCACTCTGGCGCATAGCGACCTGTTAAAGATCACAATCCGGAAAGCTACGCAGGCCTGAGTCGTGAATCTCTGTTTAACTGACCTCTCAGCGCTTCTTTTGCATAACAGGATCAGCAGATGACGACCAGAGTTATCCTTCTTACCGGTGCCAGCGGGCGCATCGGGCGCACTTTCTTTGCGGCCAGCCAGAGTAACTACCGTTTTATCCTGACCGATTTACGTGAGCCGGATTACACGATACCCGCACCCCATCGTTTTATTGTGGCGGATCTGTCACAACCTGGTGCGGCGGAGAAATTACTGGCTGAAGAGCCTGTCGATACCGTCATCCACCTCGCCGGTATCCCGGATGCGCAGGCCAGTTTCGACGATCTGCTGCCCGCCAATATTCTCTCTACGACCTGGATACTCAAGGCAGCAGCTGAGCACCGCTGTCGTCGTCTGGTCTTTGCCAGCAGTGCGCAGACCATTGAGGGCTACCCGGCGGATGTCCAGATACATCCCGGCATGGCCGTCTCTCCCGCGAATCTGTATGGCGTCACCAAATGTTATGGTGAAGCACTTTGCGCCTTCTATGCCAGCCAGCACGGCTTGAGCTGTGTGGCATTAAGAATCGGGGCGTTTGAACCTGCACTGGATAACAGCCTGCATAATGCACGGGATTACAGTGCCTGGCTGAGTCCGGAAGATGCCGTCAGATTGCTCAACGGCGCTGTCGAGGCAGAGAAGATCACCTTCTTTATTGGCTACGGCATTTCCGATAACCGTTTTAAGCGCTTTGATCTGACACAGACGCGAGAAGTGCTGGGCTATACGCCATCTGATAACGCATTCAGAGCATTTGCGCCAGGTGAGCTGGATTATTAGCCCCTCCCCTGAGCCGTGATCGCTTTCGGTCCCGAGTCGGCTCGTTATTCTTCACCTCCGTTGCCGCCGGTCCCTCCGGCGGCTGCTTGAGCCCTCAACTGAGACAACGCCCAAAAGAAGGCAGCGCATGAATCGGCCAAATCAGTGCGTGCCGGTATTTACCCGGCGACCTATGTCTTTCAACTGGGAATATTTTTCCAGCAGCTGTGGGCCATCATCCAGGCTCATGGCAAACATCCACATATAGGTCATCACCGAATAGATGTGACCCGCATTGGTCCCGCCACGGTTCGACATTACCGCAATGGTGACAGCAAATAGCAGTGCCGCCACGCTACCGATGGCCAGATAACCCCAGGCTTCCCGATCGGAGAGACGGATCCGCAGGCTGGCCAGCACGCCATAATGACGGTCCAGTGACGCAGCGTTAGCGTTGCTGACAAAGCTCACCTCTTTCTCCAGCCGGTTATTCAGACGACCAAACAGCACATCGTTTTTGCGGGTAAATCCCGGCAGGAAACAGGCGAAGAACAGCAGGATCGCCAGACAGCCCGCGCCGGTCCAGAACTCGATAGCCAGCAGCATCACCGCGGCGCCGGTCATAGAGGCCAGCGAGGTAATCAGCACCGGCAGATGTTTCTCAAAAAAGTCGACAAACTCGCGTGACAAGGCCACCCGCGCGGCAATGGTGGAAGCGCTCTGGTTTTCGCTACGCTGTGCCACAATCACCGGCACGGCCAGCCCGGCGTAAATACGGGCAAAGGTGCGGGTATCGACGCTGCGTCGTGCCGCTCCGATGGCCCACATGGTAAACACCATCACCGCATAGAGCACCGCATGCCAGGTCCTGCCGGAGAGAATCGCATTAATAGCGAAGCCCGCCAGCAGCGGATAGAGGAGATACATGACATTTTCCGCCACCACCAGCAGCAGCGTGAGGAACAGCTTGCGGCTATGGCGACGGCCGAGCATTTTTAATGTCAGAATAGCGCTGCGGGGTTTTGCTACCGGCAGGATCGTTTTTGAGGAATGCATAGTTTCTGTTTCTGATATCATGAGTCTTGAGCGGTTGCTCAAGAACGAAAAGCAGTTTATTTGAGCAGTTGCTCAAAGTCAACGTGACACTCATTGAGAGAGAGATGAAAGAGTCAGCTGAAGCACTGAGAACCAAAATCCTGGATACCGCGATAGTGTTATTTATCGAGAATGGGATCGAAAAAGTGACCACTCGGGAACTCACTGAGTCGGTGGGCATTTCACGCAGTCATATTTATCACTATTTCAGCAACTGGCAGACGCTCTGCCTGGCAGCGCTTGAACGCTTTATGCACGTGGATTTAGAAAATTTTGCTGACTCCCTGACTCTACTCACACCCCGCCAGAGGTTGCTGACGCTGTTCGAAAGTCATCTGCCGAGCGCACCGGATGCAACCTGGCAACTTTATGCTTCATTCTGGCAGATGGCTGCGCATCACGAAGCCTATGCCGCGCTGGCAGAACAAATGACGGCAGCGTGGCAGGCGCTGGTGGAGGAGATAATTCGTGACGGCGTCACAGATGGAACGCTGCGTTGTGCCGATATACCGCGCACCGCCCGGCAAATCAGTGCGATGCTTAACGGCTATGCCGATTTGCTGACCATCAATCCGTCGGAGAAAAAGGCAAGCGAAGGGATGGCTGACTTAACGCACTTTATTGATCATCTCCTGTCGTAACGTGGATCTGACGCGTTATAAAGGCTTTAACAACGCCAGATTTTAATTAAATGTTAATAAAAGGTTTATTATTTTAATTGGTCTGCGCTTTTAACCCGCTATAAATGCGGCTTCTTCAGTCAAACTGACTTATGCTTTTTCCATCTGAAAAGGCCCCTTTTTGATAGCGTTTTGCCCCGGAAACAGCTATTTACACAGATTATTATCATTGACTTAGCACGCCCCGCGCCGGGTAAGCTGGTGTTTTTACGCCACTTATTAACCACGGACTAGCGAAGCGGCAATAATGTATACGTTCACAAACTCACCAAATGATTGATTCCTATAGCAAAGAATCTGTTATCTGCCGATAAAATTAAACATTGAGTCGGACCTTAAAAACACCTATATTGGCCGCGCTTAAAACACATACCCCAATTTAAATACATTTATTCAACTGCGACGCTACGCCCGTCCCGGTTGTAGGAGAGATATGATGACGGATAAAGTCCGTATAGATAGTTTGAATGCACAGAACTTAAACGCAACCAATGAAACCTATTTAGCCCGTCAGGCTGAATTTGAATCAAACGTTCGAAGTTATCCTCGCAAATTGCCGTTCGCGATTGCGAAAGCACAGGGTGTCTGGATCACAGACGTCGAGAATAATCAGTATCTCGACTGTCTTGCAGGTGCCGGAACGCTGGCATTGGGTCATAACCATCCAGACGTTCTGCAGAGCATTCAAAATGTCATTACCAGCGGCTTGCCGTTACATACTCTTGATTTAACCACGCCGTTAAAAGATGCGTTCTCTGAGTATCTGCTCTCGTTATTACCGGGTCAGGGCAAAGAGTACTGCCTGCAGTTTACCGGCCCGTCGGGCGCGGATGCCGTTGAAGCGGCGCTGAAACTGGCGAAAAAACACACCGGTCGTTCCGGCATCATCAGCTTCTCTGGTGCGTATCACGGCATGACCCACGGCGCGCTGTCTGTTACCGGCAACCTGTCACCGAAAGAAGCGGTCGACGGCTTGATGCCGGAAGTGCAGTTCATGCCTTATCCGCACCTCTACCGCTGCCCGCTGGGCATTGGCGGTGAAGCGGGCGTGAAAGCGCTGACCTACTACTTCGAAAACCTGATCAACGACGTTGAGAGCGGCGTTCGCAAACCGGCAGCCGTCATTCTGGAAGCGGTTCAGGGCGAAGGCGGTGTTAACCCGGCTCCGGCTGAGTGGCTGCAGCGCATCCGTAAAGTGACCAAAGAGCATGGCATTCTGCTGATCATCGACGAAGTGCAGGCGGGCATTGCCCGTACCGGTAAATTCTTCGCCTTTGAGCACGCCGGTATTGAGCCGGACATCATCGTGATGTCAAAAGCGGTCGGCGGCGGTCTGCCACTGGCGGTACTGGGCATTAAGAAAGAGTTCGACGCCTGGTCTCCTGGCCACCACACCGGCACCTTCCGTGGCAACCAGCTCGCAATGGCGACCGGCCTGACTACGCTGAAACTGCTGAAAGATAACAACATCGCTGACAAAGTTGCTGCACAGGGCGAATGGCTGAAAGGCAAACTGGGCGAGCTGCAGCAGCGCTACCCGGTGATCGGCAACGTGCGTGGTCTGGGTCTGATGATCGGCATTGAGCTGGTGAAACCTGACGAAGCCGCTGATCACATGGGCAGCTTCCCTGCAGACGGCGAGCTCTCCGCGCTGGTACAGAAAAAATGTTTTGAGAACGGCCTGATTCTGGAGCGTGGCGGACGTCACGGCAGCGTATTACGTTTGCTGCCGTCCCTGCTGATCACAGATGCAGAACTGGACGTGTTTATGGATAAATTTGAAAACGCCCTGCTGTCAGCTGGCGTGAAACCAGTTTGAGTGGAGTGAATGCAATGTCCCGGTTAAACCCGATTCTGGCGGCCTCAGCACAGAGTACCGAGGCCTACCAGCAGGCGATTGCCCAGAGTAGCGCGGCCGTCGTGAAGTGGCTGGAACAACCTGAGATGTATCAGGGAAAAACTGTCGCAGAGCTGCGCGAGCGCATTAAGCTGGACTTCAATCCTCAGGGCCTGGGCAACCAGGCCGCGATTGAACGCGCCATTGAGTACTTCCTCAAAGACAGCCTGTCGGTTCATCACCCGCAGTGTGTGGCGCATCTGCACTGCCCGAGCCTGGTTATCAGCCAGGCGGCGGAAGTCCTGATTAATGCCACCAACCAGAGTATGGATTCGTGGGACCAGGCACCTTCAGCCACCCTGATTGAGATGAAGCTGATCGAGTGGCTGCGCATCCAGGTCGGTTATCAGTCCGGCGACGCGGGTGTCTTTACCAGCGGCGGCACCCAGAGCAACCTGATGGGTCTGATGCTGGCGCGTGACGCCTGGTTTGCCCGTCAGGGTCATTCTGTTCAGCAGGATGGTTTAACCGGCGATCTGAAGAAGATTAAAGTCTTCTGTTCAGAGAATGCGCACTTCTCGGTTCAGAAGAATATGGCGCTGCTGGGTCTGGGCTATCAATCCGTGACGCAGGTGAAATGCGATCGCTTTGCCCGCATGGATATGGATGACCTGCGCCACAAACTGGCAGCCTCCAAAGCCAACGGTGAAAACATTCTGGCGATTGTTGCCACGGCGGGTACTACCGATGCCGGTGCGATCGATCCCCTGCGTGAAATCGCGGCGCTGGCGGCCGAAGAGAACATCTGGGTGCACGTCGATGCGGCCTGGGGCGGCGCGCTGCTGCTCTCAGAAAAGTATCGTGATTATCTGGATGGCATTGAGCTGGTCGATTCCATTACCCTGGATTTCCATAAGCAGTTCTTCCAGACCATCAGCTGTGGTGCTTTCCTGCTGAAGGAAGCACGCCACTATGAGCTGATGCGCTACCAGGCGGCCTATCTGAACTCTGAGTTTGATGAAGCGCAGGGTGTGCCGAATCTGGTATCCAAATCGCTTCAGACCACCCGCCGTTTCGATGCACTGAAACTGTGGATGGGCCTGGAAGCGCTGGGTCAGAAACAGTATGCCGAAATCATCGATCACGGTGTGACACTGGCGCAGCAGGTTGCACAGTACGTTGATGAGCAGCCTGCGCTGGAGCTGGTGATGAAACCGCAACTGGCCAGCGTGCTGTTCCGCTATCGTCCGGCGCATCTGGCGCACTTCAGCAGTGCAGATATCGCGCTGCTGAATCAGCGTATCGGTGATGCCCTGCTGGAATCGGGCCGCGCCAACGTTGGCGTGACCGAGTTCGATGGCGTGACCTGCCTGAAGATGACCCTGCTGAATCCGACAGTGACGCTGGAAGATATCAAAGTGTTGCTGACATTGGTGGAAACCACGGCACAGCAGCTGGTGTAAATAGTGGCGTCAGGATCACTATCAGAGGCGCCTCCGGGCGCCTTTTCTTTTTATGTTTTTATCCCTTTCATTCATCGGTGAGGCCACAGCGCCTGTGCGCTGGTTTGCCGGACACCTCCGCCTCTGCCCCTTTTGTGTAGCCCCTAGCCGATCTTGTATTGACTTACCCATTCAGCACAAAAATCCAGATACGCGAGTGTGATGGCTGAAGGATGTTTGTGCCGGACATAGACCAGATGTAAGGGCATCGAGTGAGTCGGATAACTGGGCAGCAGCCGCACCAGCTTCCCGCTCTCCACATCAGGTTTAACTAAAAAATCAAACAACAGCGATACCCCGGCACCGCTCAGTGCATAGTGGCGCAGGCCCTGCGTGTTGTTAGAGGAAAAAAACGGCTCAAACTTTACCTTCTCGTCTCCGGATACCCACTCAAAGGAACCACTGTTAAGCCCTTCCCAGCTGGCTATCGGACACGTCGCCAGCGCCGCCAGCGTCTGCGGATGTCCAAAGCGTTCAGCCAGTTCAGGCGTGGCAACAAACCATGCCTCGACATTCATAACCGGTTTCGCAATTACATCCTCGGTATGCAACTCGCCCAGCCTGAGTGCCACGTCAATGCCATCTTCAAACAGATCCACCACTCTTTCCCCTGAGTGGCAAAACACTTTGATATCAGGATAGCGTTGCTGAAACGCATGCAGTAACTCCCACCAGATAGTGAAGTCAGGCGGCACCGATATTCGCAGTTTGCCCGCCAGTTTGTGCGCAGACCTGACCGTTTTGGTGGCCTCTTCCAGCAATTCCAGGCCAGGTCGCGATTGCTCAAAGAACTGTTGTCCTTTGTAGGTCGGCCTGACCCCTTTCTTTGATCGCTCCAGTAACTGCACACCCAGTGCCCGCTCCAGCTCGTTCACTTTCCGCACCAGCGTAGAGATGGGGATAGCCGTTCTCTCACTTGCCGCTGAAAAGCTGCCTGCCTGAACGACTGCAATAAAGAGTTTTGTCGCGTTGAGATCCATTATCTTTCCATATCTGGCAAACACGTACCCAATTCTGACCGTTTACTTCTTATTTTCAACTATTAAACTCCCTGTTTTGGCTAAGAGAATAAAAATAAAACGGCCCGTAAAAAACTCTTATTTCTAACGAATAAGTCTGGCTACACCGTATCCGGATAAGGAAAAACCATGAAAAACCGTGTGACAGAAATTCTGAATATTCGCTATCCCATTATTCAGGCACCCATGTACTTTCTGACCAATGCAACGTTTGTTGCCGCAGTATCCAACGCAGGCGGATTAGGCATAATTGGCCCCAACGCCGGGCAGGATACATTGCCGGACTCTCGTTTCATGGCGCTGGAGCGCATGCGTGAGCAAATCAGAAAAACCAAACAGCTGACGGATAAACCTTTTGGGGCAACCCTGATCAATGGGCCGGATATGAGTTTCTGGCGGCCAACAGCTGAAATGTTTGTTGAAGAGAAGGTAGAGGTCGTTTTAGTTAATGAAGTGCTTGATGCCGAAATATTCGAATTTCTGAAACAACATCGCATCAAAATCCTTTATCGCGCGCTGACGCCTGACGTTGCCAATTCACAACAGGCCGAAAAACTTGGCGCCGATATCATTGTCGCCACGGGATTTGATGAAGGCGGCACCGTGCCATCACGCATTATCGGAACGTTCAGCATCGTGCCTATGATCGCTGACAGTGTGAAAATTCCGGTGCTGGCGGCAGGCGGCATTGGGGATGTGCGGGGCGTGCGTGCAGCCATGGCGTTAGGTGCAGAAGGCGTCTGGATAGGCAGCCTGTTTTTAACCGCGCAGGAGAACCCGGCGGATGAGAAGGTCAAGCAGCTGATTGTTTCATCGAGCTCAGAAGATCTGCTACTTTTCCGCACCCTGCCCGCTTATTACCGGACATTGCCCACGCCGCTCAGCCCCAGGCTGGCAGAACTTGATGCGCAGGGCGCTGACCGTGAAACCCTGTTCACTGCAATGAATGGCTACCACTCTTTATGGCAGGCGATGCGACTGGGCAATTTTGACAAAGGTGTTGTTTCGACAGGCACCGGCATTTCGATGATCAAATCGGTGCGAACCGTTGCAGCCATCGTCGCCGACCTGGCACAGGATTTCATCACTCAGCCGGAGAAACAGAAATCTGACGACACCGTTCTCAGTCTGTGATCTGTTTAAAGTTAGTGATGTGACCGCCACCAGCGGGATCCGGTTGTCGGATGAGTCCCGACCGGGTCCAGCGTGCTGCCCGCAGCGTTCAGCTGTGGGCCGTTATTCAGCTTTTCCTCTTCGCAGCCTGAAGCCATATATGTTCAACCCTTTTCAGTCAAACAGACACAAGATAAATTAACAGCTTTTATTCCCTCATTTAGATTTCGTTTATTTCAGAATTTGCATGACGCCTTTATTTCAGCAGAGTCTGGAAAACCGCATCGCGATCAATAAATAAAGATCTTACTTCAGCCATAATTAATCAACACTCACGTTAAGTCACTGATAAAAGTGAATAACATATTACAGATAAGAATAGTTTAATTTCACAGGAATTAACGCTTATGCTCCTGCGTAAAATAGTTATCATTCTTCTCGGTATGATTATGGCTGCTGTCATCATTATTGCCGACAACCATGCTCATAAAGTTAATTGCCGGGATCAGGTTTTCAGTTTGCCATCATCGCAAAGTGAATGACCTTGTCTGAATTCTTCTCCCCAGCATCCGCTATGGTTTCAGACCTGTTGGCGGTGTTGATGACGCGAGAAGGTCAGAGACTTTGACCCGGCTGAATCGCTTACGGGATATAACCCCATTACATCGGCCTGAACAGAGCGGCACGTTACGCCGGTGATATTACAACTGCACTTCAGATAAGCAGGCTGGTTTGTTGCCCTTCCCGTCAGACCTGTCAAAAAAGGCTGCATGGCACTTCAGCAGCCTGAATTTCCCGCTCAGCTTACTTACCGACACTTAGCGCGACGGTGGCTCATCCAGCAGCCGCAGGTGGTCATCTTTGTTCAGGGTCATCAGCGCAACAATACTGACCAGCGCAGTCGCCATCACATACCAGGCGGGGATATCGGGATTACCGGTCTGTTTAATCAACCCGGTGATGATCAATCCGGCACAGCCAGAAAACACCGCGTTAGAAAGCGAATAGGCCAGACCCAGTCCGGTATAACGCACCCGCGTCGGGAACATCTCTGCCAGCATCGCAGGTCCCGGTCCGGCCAGCAGCCCAACCACTCCGCCCGCGATAAACACCACCAGCGCTTTCAGCAGCAGCCCGGTGCTCTCTGCCTGAAGTATGTTAAGCAGCGGCAGAGAGAGCACCAGCAGCAATACCGCCGCCGTCAACATCACCGCACGGCGACCGATCCTGTCACTCAGCATCCCGGCCGGAATGATGGTGGCAGCAAAGCCCAGGTTCGATATCACCGCAATCAGCAACGCCTGGTTAAAACCGGTGTGTAGCGATGCCTGCAGGTACGTCGGCATAATCACCAGCCAGGTGTAACCGGCCGCCGACCAGACCATCAGCCGGCAGATACCGAGCAGGATCGTTTTCAGTGTATCGCCAAGGCTGGCGTCAACTTTTGCAACGGGTTTTGCCTGCTGCTGAATAAACGCCGGGGTCTCCTCCATCTGAACCCGCAGCCAGAGCGCGATGACACCCAGCGGCAGAGCAATGAAGAACGGAATGCGCCAGCCCCAGCTCAGCATCTGCTCCGGCGACAGCAGCAATGAGAGCAGCGCCACGATGCCCGCACCAGCCAGTAATCCCAGCGCCACAGTAAAGGATTGCCACGATCCATAAAGGCCCCGCTTACCGCGCGGTGCAAACTCGGTCATCAGCGATACCGCCCCGCCATACTCACCCCCCGCAAACAGGCCCTGCAGAATACGCAGACCGGTCACGATCAGTGGCGCCAGGATGCCCAACCGGGCGTAGGTGGGCACCAGGCCGATAGCCGCCGTCGCCAGCGTCATCATGATCAACACAAAAATCAGCGTGGGTTTGCGCCCGATACGGTCACCCATCCGGCCGAAAATGATTGCTCCGAGTGGACGAAAGAAAAAGGCGATGGCGAATGACGCATAGGTCAGCAGAAGCCCGGTCAGCGCTGACTCCCCTTCCAGCAGGAAAAAGTTCTGCGCTATCACGGTGGCAAGAAAGCCATAGACCGCAAACTCATACCATTCAATGAAATTACCTACCGAACCGGCAATCAGAGCACGTTTACGGCTGGCGGAGCTGAGCAGATTATCGACGGGCACAGACATGGCAGGAGATCCTTTTTGAGCATCATCAGTCGCTTATGATTAGCACAATCGCCGCACGCCTGCGCACTCTTCTGCCTGTCACGTTAACTCAGACACATAAATCTGCGCTTAACGCGCCACGGCACGCCCTTTTTCACCTTCACGCCTTGCACAACGGCTTTACGATTGTCAGGATGTGCGGCATTGAATGAATCAGGCGGATAGATGATGAACGCACAAACCTCAAAAGATCCTCTGCATGGCGTAACGCTGGAGATGCAGATAAACAGTTTAGTCGCGCAGTATGGCTGGGCAGAGCTGGGAAAACGGATCAACATTAACTGCTTTAAAAGCGATCCGAGTGTTAAATCAAGCCTGAAATTTTTGCGGCGCACGCCCTGGGCGCGGGCTGAAGTCGAAGCGCTTTATCTCGCCTCGTTAAAAGAGCAACCGGCCTCCCGCGAAGCACCGTCTGAAGAGGCGGATCAAGCACCCGCAGAAGATCCCTGGGGCAACTGGCGCGGTAACCAGCCGGAGTAACGGGCAGAAAACGCAGCAATAAAAAAGCCCGCGCAGGATAACCTGTGCGGGCTTTTTTTACGTCAGGTCGCTCTTACAGCGCCATGTCGTGCTTCGCTGAAGGCGCTGCCTGCTCTGGCTGTGCTGCTGGCGCTTCGGCTGCTTTGCCATCCATGTTGATAACCGGCGGCGTGGTCAGTTGCAGAGTCGCAGCGGTGTCATTCCATACCTGCTGCAGCATCGGCACGTTGTCATTCAGTTTCTGACCGTAGCCTGGGATCATCTTGTGGATCTTAGCCTGCCATTCCGCTGACTTAAACTCTTCCGGGAACACTTTCTGCATCACGCTTAACGCGATAGGCGCAGCGGTCGATGCACCAGGAGAAGCACCCAGCAATGCCGCCACGGTTTTCTGCTGATCGGTCACAATTTCTGTACCCAGTTTCAGCACGCCACCTTTGTCAGCATCTTTCTTGATGATCTGTACGCGTTGACCAGCCTGAATCAGTTTCCAGTCCTCTTTCTTCGCGTCCGGGTAGTACTCTTTCAGCGCTTCGAAGCGATCTTCTTCTGTCAGCATCACCTGGCCAACCAGGTATTTCACCAGATCGAAGTTATCCATGCCCACGTCGGTCATTGGCACGATGTTATGGGTAGTGGTGGTGCTCAGCAGGTCAAACAGTGAACCATTTTTCAGGAACTTGGTTGAGAAGGTCGCAAACGGTCCAAACAGCACGACGCGTTTGCCATCCAGATAACGGGTATCCAGATGCGGAACGGACATCGGTGGTGCACCGGTAGACGCCTGACCGTAGACTTTCGCCAGGTGACGATCGGCAATCGCCTTGTTTTCGGTTACCAGGAATGAACCGCCGACCGGGAAGCCTGCATAGTTTTCCGCTTCCGGAATGCCGGTTTTCTGCAGTAATTTCAGCGCGCCGCCGCCAGCACCAATAAAGACATATTTCGCGTCAACTGCACGCTCGTTGCCGTTTTTGGCATCTTTAATGGTGACGTGCCATGAGTTATCACCGTTACGTTTGAAATCGGTGACTTCAGACGAGGTTTCCAGACGGAAGTTGTCATTCTTCTTCAGGCTGCCGATCAGCTGACGGGTAATTTCACCGTAGTTTACGTCGGTGCCAACTGGCGTCCAGGTTGCGGCCACTTTCTGCTGAGGATCACGACCTTCCATCACCAGCGGTGCCCACTGCTCGATCTGCTTGTGATCGGTAGAGAACTTCATGCCCTGGAACAGCGCGGTTTTCTGTAACGCCGCATAGCGTTTAGTCAGGAAGTCGACGTTGTCGCCCCAGACGAAGCTCATGTGTGGCGTTGAGTTGATGAAAGAGCGCGGATCGTGCATCACGCCCTCTTTGATCTGCGAACTCCAGAACTGGCGTGAAACCATGAAGGCTTCGTTGATTTCCAGCGCTTTCGTCACGTCGATAGAGCCGTCTTTACGCTCAGGCGTATAGTTCAGCTCCATATTGGCAGAGTGACCGGTACCGGCGTTGTTCCAGCCGTTAGAGGATTCCAGTGCCACACCATCCAGCTTCTCAACCATGATCTGTTTCCACCCAGGCTGCAGCTCTTCCAGCATGGTGCCCATTGAGGCGCTCATGATGCCACCACCAATTAACAGGACGTCGGTTTTTTCTGGTGAAGTTTCAGCATGCAGTGCTGAAGAAACTAACAAGGCCGCGAGGGAAAGAGTGGGGATAACTTTCTTTGAATTCATCATTTTAATCTACAGCTCAGACGGTACTGGTTAAAAAAAGTCCTTAAAGTTTAAAATAATGTTATTTGTGAGTTAATGTGAAAATAGTTATAAAATTAAAAATAGCAATTTAGCCTTAATTTAATTACAAAAGGCTTACCGAATTGCTCACATATTTTAACCACACATTAAGGGTGTCCTTTGAATTATACAATCCCCTAACACAAATATTGTTCTCCGGCGATTGCCCGCGCGCAGACCGCTAAAACTGTACTGATGCGGTCAGTTAGCGTATGTTTCCGGGCGATCTCCCACCCGTGCTGAACGCCAATGACAAGCCAACCACAGAACCGACATGCCGTGACTAAACGACCCATGAAACTCAGTACCCTGACCACCCTGATGATGACTGCGGTTATCGTCACCGTGCTGCTTGCTGTCCATCTGCTCTATTTTGTGCAGATCGATAACTTTGCTCAGTCGCATCTTAAAGATAAGGCGATGGCGGTGGCACGCACTCTGGCAGACAGCCCTGAAGTGCAGCGTGGGTTACTGTTACCGGACGGCAGCAGCCAGATTCAGCCACTGGCTGAAGCCGCGCGCAAACGCAACGGCCTGCTGTTTGTGGTGGTGACGGATATGCGTGGCATTCGCTTTTCACACCCGAACGCGGCGGTGATTGGCAAACATTTTGTCGGCAATGATATCTATCCGGCCCTCAGCGGGCGGGAAAATGTGGCGGTAAATCACGGCGTGCTGGTAGAGGCACTGCGGGTATTTACCCCGGTTTATAACGCAGAGCATCAGCAGATTGGTGTGGTGGCGATCGGCATCGCGCTGAATGATGTGGCGGCGCAGATTGCCAAAAGCCGCTGGAACATCGTCTGGACTGTCTTATTTGGCGGCCTGGTGGGTCTGCTGGGGATTCTTATTCTGGTCAGACGCCTGAAGAGCATATTGCTCGGGCTGGAGCCGCATGAAATCTCCAGCCTGTTCGAGCAGCGTCAGGCGATCCTCAATTCTATTAAGGAGGGTGTGATTGCGGTAGATGATGAGTCACGCGTCAGCCTGATTAACCACGCGGCACAGCAGCTACTGCATGAGACCACCCGCAAGATGCCATTAAGCGGCGATCTGATTGCTGAAGAGAGCGTAATGCACCGCCATCAGCAGGATGCGCTGCATGCGGGCAAAGCCTGGCACGATCAGGAGCTGACGCTGGGTAATCGCATCCTGATCAGCAATACCGTGCCGGTTCGCAGTCGTGACCGCATTATCGGCGCGGTGACCACCTTCAGGGACAAGACCGAAATCAGCCAGCTGATGCAGCGTCTGGACGGCATGGTAAACTATGTAGACGCGTTACGTGAACGTTCCCATGAGTTCATGAACAAGCTGCATGTCATTCTGGGCCTGCTGCATATGAAAAACTATGCGCAGATGGAAGAGTACATCCTGAAAACCGCCAACGCCTATCAGACGGAGATTGGTTCGCTGCTGCAAAAGATCAAATCGCCCATCATTGCGGGTTTCCTGCTCAGCAAAATCAACCGGGTGACCGATGAAGGCCATCAGCTGATTATCGATGAGGCGAGTTTTCTGCCCGACTGCGGCAGCGAGGAGCAGAGCGCGGTATTGATTACGGTGCTGGGCAATTTAATTGAAAATGCGCTTGAGGCGCTGGACCCGGAAACCGAAGGAGAGATCCACCTCATGCTGCATTATCAGAATGGCTGGTTAGCCTGTGAAGTGAGTGATGACGGACCCGGGATCGACGGTACGCAGCTCAGCGCCATTTTTGAGCGTGGCGTCTCGTCAAAAGGCGAAGATCGCGGTGTCGGATTGTTTCTGGTTAAGCAGCAGACCGAAAGCCTGGGCGGCAGTGTCAGTGTCGAGTCGGAACCGGGTGTATTCACCCAATTCTTAGTACAACTTCCGTGGGAGAGAGGAATGATTACCCAATGATCAATGTGTTAGTTGTCGATGATGACGCCATGGTAGCCGAGCTGAATCGCTGTTATATCGGGCAGATCCCAGGCTTTACCTGCTGCGGCACCGCCTCAACCTTACAGCAGGCCAAAGAGCGGCTGGCGCAGGCCGAACCTCAGGTTGATCTGATCCTGCTGGATATCTATATGCAGCAGGAGAACGGTCTCGACCTGTTGCCGGAACTGCGCAGCGCAGGACGTCCGGTTGACGTGATTATTATCTCGTCAGCAGCAGATGCCGCCACCATCAAAACCTCACTCAACTACGGTGTGGTGGATTATCTGATCAAGCCTTTCCAGTTTGCCCGCTTTGAAGAGGCGCTGACTGGCTGGCGACAGAAAAAATCGCTGATGGATAATCATCAGTTCTATCAGCAGTCGGACGTTGATCAGTTGTTGCATGGCAATCCGCCGGGGGCCAGCGAGCAGAAGCGACTGCCGAAAGGATTAACACCGCAGACGCTGCGCACGCTGTGTCTGTGGATCGACGCCCATCCGGGTACCGAGTTCTCCACCGACGAACTGGCAACCGAGGTGAATATCTCTCGCGTCTCCTGCCGCAAGTATCTGATCTGGCTGGCGCAGATTAATATTCTGTTCACCAGCATTCATTATGGGGTCACGGGCCGTCCGGTTTATCGCTATCGCCTGCAGCCGGAGTATCACACTTTACTCAAACAATATTGTCAGTGAACCAGCCGGTAATCGGTGTCCAGTAACTGAAAAGAAAAGTGACGTTGTGACGAGCAGATCACCTGCCTGTCACGGGTCACAAATATCGCTTCAATGCCCGGTTGCTCCGCCAGGCAGGCAATGCCCTGTTCAACGCCGAGGCCATAAAGCAGTGTGGTGTAGATGTCGCCATCCAGTGAACGGTCAGAGATCACGGTGATGCTCAGCAGGTCGTTATCCAGCGGATAACCGCTACGCGGGTCGAGGATGTGGTGATAACAGACGCCATCCAGCTCGAAATAACGCTCATAGATACCGGATGTCACCACCGAGCGATTATTCACCCCGATCACCCCGATCAGCTCATCGGCCTCACCAAATGGTTTTTTCAGGCCGATTGCCCAGCCCGCCTCTTCTGGCGGCGCACCCACTGTCTGCACATTTCCGCCCAGATTAATCAGCGCACTGCTGACCTGCTGCTGGCGCAAGAATGCCTGCACAACATCGGCGATATAGCCCTTGGCGATGGCGCCCAGATCAATCTCCATCCCCGGCCGGGCCAGCATGACACTGCGGCTTGCGTTATCAAGAATAACGTCATGCGGATTCGTCAGCGCCATGCGCGCCTGAAGTTCTGTCTCTGATGGAACACGGTGGCCCTGAAAGCCGATTTTCCAGCACTTCACCAGCGGGCCGATAGCCAGATTAAACAGGCTGTCGGGCAGCAGGCTCACCGCATGCGCGCAGGCGATCAGGTCAAACACCTGCTGACTCACGACCACCGGATGCTGCCCTGCCGCGTGATTAATCGCCATCACTTCCGACGCCCCGCGGTTAACCGTGAAGAGATTCTCCTGCTGTTTAATCAGGCGGAAGACCTGTCCGGCCAGGGTCTGATTATCGTCGAAGAGTTTGAGCAGGATGGGTGAACCCATTAAGACAGCGGAGTAAGCATAGACACGCGCATCAGTTAACATAGGCGACTCTGCTTGAAAAAGAAAAGAGCGGCATCCGCAGAGCGCGGATGCCGGAGACGACCCTTAACGTCGGGCGTAAGCGGCGGCGTTACCACCGGCCAGAATGCCGAAGATAATGATATCGGCGACTGCGTTACCGCCGATGCGGTTCGCGCCGTGGATGCCGCCAACCACCTCGCCACAGGCCCAGGCGCCGTTAATCACCTGTTTCTGGCTGTCCAGCACCGCAGTGGTGGTGTCGATGGTGACGCCGCCCATGGTGTGGTGTACGCCCGGTGCAACACGAATCGCGTAGAACGGCGCTTCACTCAGAGGATGACGCAGCGCGGTCTGACGACCGAAGTCTTCATCTTTCTGCATGATAACGAAGTTGTTGTAACGGGCCAGCGTGGCTTCCAGCGTATGATGCTCACTCATGTTGAGTTTCACCGCCAGTTCTGCCACGGTTGGCGCGCTGACCACAAAGCCTTTGGCGATATATTCGTCAGCCGCTTTGTTATTCATCCGCACCTGCTCGTCAAACACAATCCAGGCACTCTTCTCTGGCAAGGCGATAATCTGCGCCGAGACTTTATCGCGGGTTTCCATTTCGTTGTAGAAGCGCTCACCCGCCTGACTGACCAGGATAGCACCGCCGCCACGAATGGATTCAGAGACCAGATAAGAGGTGGTCTGTTCAACCGTTGGGTGAATCTGGATTTCGCCCATATCCACGGTACCGGCACCAATTTTTTCCAGCATGGCAATACCGCTGCCGGTGGCACCTTTGTGGTTGGTGGTGACAAAGCCATCGAGTTCAGGGCGATATTTCACTACCAGTTCACGGTTCGCACTGAATCCGCCGGTCGCCACAATCACGCTTTTCGCGTTCAGGATACGGCTGTCGTTGTACTCATCGACCACTCTCACACCCGCTACCGCGCCGTTCTCATAGAGGATTTCTGAGACTGAGGTTTCCAGCAGGACTTCGATGTTGCGGCTGTTGATGTTTTTAACCAGACCGCTGATCAGGAAGCCACCCACCGCTGAACGATCCGCCGGACGGTGGGTACGATCGATGCTCATCCCGCCGGTAATGGTGATGTCGTTAAGCTCAATGCCGTGATTCGCCAGCCACTCAATCGCCTCCGGAGCCAGCTCTACAAACTCACGCAGCAGCACCGGATTATTTTTAAACTGACCGCCTTTCAGCGTCTCCTCGTAGAACAGCTCTTTGCTGTCTTCGATGCCTTTGAGTTTCTGGAAACGGGTTTCCGCGGCGTTCATGCCCACTGAAGCTTTAATGGTGTTACCGCCGATGGTCGGCATCTTCTCGATGATGACCACGCGCGCACCTTCATCATGCGCCTGAATCGCCGCCGCAAGACCGGCGCCGCCGCTGCCCACAATCACCACATCGTAATTCTGCGGTGCGTTAGGGTTGCCGCCCTCTTCAATCACATGCTCTTTGCTGGAGGTGGTCAGCGCGCGTGAAACCGCTTTTTTCAGCGCCTCACTCTGGGTAGTCGCACCGGTAATCGCATCGACGTGCGGGCTGTTAGCCACCAGGATGCGGCTACGCAGGCTTTCAAAGGTGGTGGTGAAGTCCACATCCAGGGTGTCATCCGGCACCAGCGAGATGTCGGTGATACGGTCAGTATCCAGCGTGACGTTGATTTTCAGTTTCAGCGCTTCGGCTTCGACTTTTTCCTGATAGACGCCCGCTTTGTATTTACGGCCCGATTCACTCATGTCGCGGATCATCGCATCGACCAGGGAGAAGCGCCACAGCGGTTCCGGGATCTGCAGCTCTTCGCGTTTGTTGCTGTCGATGTAGAGATCGAGGTGTTCGTTATTGATGATGCGGTCAGCCCAGTTCGGGTAAGCGATGCAGGCTTTACCAATCGCCACCAGATCGTAGCCTTTCTCCAGCGCCAGTTCGGCATCGGCTTTATTGACGACGCCGCCAACACCAATCACCGGCACTTTTGCCAGCACAGGCGAACGCATCGCGACGAACTTCTCAATCAGCGGCGTCGGATCCTGGGTATCAACAATTGACGGACGCAGCAGCTGGCCTACCGAGAAATGGACGTAATCGAGTCCGCGCGCCGCCAGTTTTTCCAGCAGATAGAGCGTGTCGTCAAAGCGAATGCCGGGCACTTCGATCTCTTCCGGGGAGAAGCGATAGCCGATGATGAAAGAGTTATGGGCGAAGCGCTCAGCCATCTTGTGGGTGATTTCCAGCACTTCCAGCGGGAAGCGTGCGCGGTTATCGCGGCTGCCGCCCCACTTGTCATCGCGCTGGTTAGAGTTCGGCGAATAGAACTGCTGAATCAGGTAGGTGTTAGCACCATGAATTTCGACGCCATCGAAACCGGCCTTGATGGCGCGGTTCACCGCATCACCAAATTTGGTGATCATGGTTTCGACTTCTTCGGCGCTCAGCGCCAGGGGTTTGGTTGCCCCTTCACGCGGTGCCGCGATGGCGCTTGGCGCAACCGGCGTTTTGCCGCCAATCAGCTCCGGTTCGACCATACGGCCGCCGTGATAGATCTGCAAAATGGCCGTAGAGCCTTCAGATTTAATCGCGTCCGCGATGCGTTTCAGACCAGGAATTTTGTTGTCGCTGTCGATAGCAATGGCACCCGGAAATGCCGGGCCACGGTTGTCAATAAAGCAGCATTCAACGATTACGGTTCCGATGCTGCCTGCACGTGCGCGGTAGTACTCGACCAGCTCACTGGTGACCGTACCGTCATAAAAACCGGTACAGGTGGTCATCGGCGCCATTACCAGTCGGTTTTTCAACACAGCGCCGTTAGGCAGAGTCAATGGATTAAGGATGGGGGTGAGAGATTTCATTGCGATAAACTCCAAGATTTAAAAGTCTGGAAATTTTTTAGCGGACGCAAATTATCGCTTAATTAAGTGGTCCGATGTCATGAGACTAATATACCCTTTTCTTTGCTTTCATAAGCGATAAATTTACTTTTTTAACTTTTAAATGATTTAGAGTTTTTATTTGCCGAATGCATAAAGTGAAGTTATATTAATTGTTAACCATGGGTAACCAAAAATCAACCATTCGTTTACATAAAAAATAAATCGTTTATCATCAAGAAGTTAAATCAGGGCATTCAGTTTGCGTGAGCTGGTGATTTGTCGACCAACTTCACAGAACCGTCAAAATGTCGATGCCGTAAATATAAATAAAAAATAAATGTTAAAAATGGGGAATAATGAATTAATTTCTTTGATCTGGATCAAAATCTATATTTGCAAAAATCGCATCATATTTACATGGATTTAAAAATGCAGCTCAATAGCTAAGCAGTCTATTAAAAAATCAGTGCATCGCGGTTTATTCACACTATTAAGAATAAGAAAGAAAGTCATCAGTGAAGGTCCGGGGCGCAAATCGCATTCTTCTTAACTTGCAGATAAAATACTATGAAACCACTCTCAGCTGTAACTGAACCCCCAAAAGTCGCACCTGCGGCGCCGGGTAAAAAGAAAGCTATCATGCTTGCTCTGCCGGTGCTCGTTGCCGTGTTGCTGTTGCTGGTGCCCACACCAGCCGGACTCGAACCCTACGCCTGGCACTTCTTCGCCATCTTCGTCGGCGTGATTGTCGGATTGATCTTTGAACCCCTGCCAGGCGCGGTGATCGGCCTGACCGGCGTGGTAGTCATCGCGCTGTTCAGCCAGTTTCTGCTCTTCAGCCCGGCTGAACTGGCTAACCCGAAATTCAAAGTCGCCAGTGAGTCGTTCAAATGGGCGGTCAGTGGGTTCGGCAACTCCACGGTCTGGCTGATCTTCGGTGCCTTTATGTTCGCCGCGGGTTATGACAAAACGCAGTTTGGTCGCCGCCTGGCCCTGATTCTGGTGAAGTATCTGGGTCGCCGCAGTCTGACGCTGGGTTATGCTATTACCTTTGCTGATCTGCTTCTTGCGCCCTTCACGCCGTCAAACACCGCGCGCAGTGGCGGTACCATCTACCCGATTATCGCCAACCTGCCGCCGCTTTACGGCTCTAAACCTAACGACCCGAGCGCCCGAAAAATCGGTTCCTATCTGATGTGGGTAGCGATTACCGCGGCCTGTATTACCAGTTCCATGTTCCTCTCTGCGCTGGCACCTAACCTGCTGGCACTGGCACTGGTAAAAAGCATCGTCGGTTTTGATATCTCATGGGGCATGTGGTTCCTGGCCTTCCTGCCGCTGGGTGTGCTGCTGATTCTGACCATGCCGCTGCTGGCTTACTGGTTCTATCCACCTGAAGTTAAAATCAATGATGAAGTGCCGAAATGGGCCATCGCTGAACTGGAAAAACTGGGCAGACTGACCCGCAATGAAATCCTGCTGCTGGTGTTTGTGGTCTGCGCCCTGCTGATGTGGATTTTCGCCACCTCATGGATCGAACCTGCCATGGCTGCGCTGCTGGTGGTCGTTCTGATGTTGTGGACCGGCGTACTGACCTGGAACGACATCACCAGTAATAAACCGGCCTGGAACACCTTTGCCTGGTTCGCCACCCTGGTGGCACTGGCCGATGGTCTGGCCCGTGTCGGCTTTATTACCTGGTTAGGTAAAGAGGGTGGCATGCTGCTGCAGGGTTATGACCCACAGGTTTCGGCCGTGGTGCTGTTAATCGCCTTCTTCCTGCTGCACTACCTGTTTGCCAGTACCACCGCACACACCACCGCGCTGTTACCGGCCATGCTGACCATTGCAGCCTCCATTCCGGGTATCAATATGCCGGTCTTCTGCCTGATGTTGTGTACCTCTCTGGGTGTAATGGGCATCATCACGCCATACGGCACCGGCCCAAGCCCGATTTACTACGGCAGCGGTTATCTGCCTACCAAAGACTACTGGCGTCTGGGAACCATCTTCGGTGCCATCTTCTTAGGCTCCATGATGCTGATTGCCTATCCGTGGATGGTGTGGTTGTTCTGACGGATACAACATGCAGATCAACGCGTTATAAGATACCATTCCTGCACTTCCCCACCGCATCCGCGGTGGGGAAGCATAATAAACAATTAATTCGCCTATGATGTTGCGCCCCGCAGCCTGTCCGCGGAGGTTCAGCCGGTCATTAAGTGAGAAAAAATGTCGAACAAGCCTTTTGTCTATCAGAACCCTTTCCCGCTGTCCCACGAAGATACCGAATACTATCTGCTGAGTCGTGAGCATGTCTCCGTCTCCGAGTTTGAGGGTCAGGAGATCCTTAAAGTCGATCCTCAGGCGCTGACGTTACTGAGCCAGCAGGCGTTCCACGACGCCTCTTTTATGCTGCGTCCGGCCCACCAGCAGCAGGTCGCCTCCATCCTTGATGACCCGGAAGCCAGCGACAATGATAAATATGTCGCCCTGCAGTTTTTAAGGAACTCTGAAATTGCCGCCAAAGGCGTGCTGCCAACCTGTCAGGATACCGGCACCGCGATCATCATGGGCAAAAAGGGCCAGCGCGTCTGGACCGGCGGCGGTGATGAAGCTGCGCTGTCACAGGGTATCTACAACACCTATATCGAAGATAACCTGCGCTATTCGCAGAATGCCGCTCTGGATATGTATAAAGAGGTGAATACCGGCACTAACCTGCCAGCGCAGATCGACCTCTACAGCGTGGATGGCGATGAATATAAGTTCCTCTGTATCGCTAAAGGTGGTGGTTCCGCCAATAAAACCTATCTCTATCAGGAAACCAAAGCGCTGCTGAGCCCGGGCAAGCTGAAAAATTACCTGGTGGATAAGATGCGTACCCTCGGCACCGCAGCCTGTCCGCCCTACCATATTGCGTTTGTCATCGGCGGCACCTCGGCAGAAAGCACCCTGAAAACCGTGAAGCTCGCCTCAACTCACTATTATGACGGGCTGCCCACTGAAGGCAACGAACACGGTCAGGCGTTCCGCGACGTTCAGCTGGAGCAGGAACTGCTGGAAGCGGCGCAGCAGCTCGGTCTGGGTGCGCAGTTTGGCGGCAAATATTTTGCGCACGATATCCGCGTGGTGCGTCTGCCACGTCACGGCGCCTCCTGCCCGATCGGTATGGGCGTCTCCTGCTCGGCTGACCGTAACATCAAAGCGAAGATTAACCGTGAAGGAATCTGGATTGAGAAACTGGAAGCCAACCCAGGCCGCCTGATCCCGGAAGCACTGCGTCAGCAGGGCGAAGGTGAAGCGTTGCAGGTTGATCTCAACCGCCCAATGGAAGAGATTCTGGCGCAACTGTCTGCTTATCCGGTTTCAACCCGCCTGTCACTGACCGGCACTATTATCGTGGCGCGCGATATTGCACATGCAAAACTCAAAGAGCGCATCGATAACGGCGAAGGATTACCGCAGTACATCAAAGATCATCCGGTCTATTACGCTGGTCCGGCGAAAACGCCTGAAGGTTATGCTTCTGGTTCACTCGGCCCGACCACTGCCGGTCGTATGGATTCCTACGTGGATCTGCTGCAGGCGCACGGCGGAAGTAAGATCATGCTGGCCAAGGGCAATCGCAGCCAGCAGGTGACGGATGCCTGTCATAAACATGGCGGCTTCTATCTCGGCAGCATTGGTGGTCCGGCAGCGGTGCTGGCGCAGCAGAGCATCAAAAGTCTGGAATGCGTGGAGTATCCCGAGCTGGGAATGGAAGCGATCTGGAAAATCGAGGTGGAGAACTTCCCTGCCTTTATCCTGGTCGATGACAAAGGTAACGACTTCTTCCAGCACATTGAGCGCGCGCACTGCGCGAAATGCGTTAAGTAACGAAAAAGACCTTTAATCGAACTGCCTCCGAAAGGCAGGACGCAGGAGATTTTAAAAATCTCCCCGGCTAATCAGTTTAAGGTTGGCCGGGGAACTCAACATAAATTCGCAACTCTTTTATCTGACAACTTTTCCCGGGATGGCTAACCCCCCTTCAGAACTCACGGGAAAGTGTCAAATATCCGTTGAATCGGACAGAGCACTCATCGTTATTTAGTATGCTGGAGACAATATATACATTTTTTGCGCCTTTCAGGTTGGTATAGGTGTATTTAACCGTCAGGTTCATTGCGCCGTTATTGTGGTAAATATCGAAGTAATCTTTGAGCAAGAGACCTTTACCTGTTTTAGCGTCTTTCTGCGCAAACTGATGCGCTAACGCATCGGAAACGAGGGAAAGATTTAGCACTTCAACTATTGTTTTATCTCGCTCAATCCCCTTAACACCTTCTTTGGTTATAGCAGATAAGAGCATCTCCTCGGCATAATGACCCCGAGCGGCGCATTCACTGCCAGGTGTATCTGCTGTGTAACCAGCGAACGGTAACAGGGCCAGGGCCAGACTCAGCACATAATGATTAATCACCGCACCACCTCCAGAATTGCGCCGTAATCTTTACTAACCAGTAAGCGTGTTGATGGTCCCATAATTATGCAGCCAGCAGAGGCAAAACCTCTGATGCCGTGGCGTTTGTCTCCGTGCATCCTGAATGTACCCATATCACGATCATAAGCGTTGACGCTGAGCGGAACCAGGGTAATTGTGAGTGGGCCTTTGCTGGTTCCGGCACTGCCGATTCTCCAGGTTCCTCGCGGGATTGGACCCATACCACGAACCTGCTCGCGGTCAGGATTATTTTTGTTTGTAAGAATACCAGAGTAGCCTGTTTCAATTAACTTGCCATCGCGATATAACTCACCCGTACTTTGTTTATAAATCCATTTAGCCATTGTGATTTCCTTATGCTGTTTTCTGCTCTTCCAGGCTATCGGTGTGTTTAATATTGCCGTCTGTATAATGCCAGTCTATTTGTTCATAACGCAGCCCGACATGCTCTACGTGACCGTGCCTTTCAAAATCCGGGTCTTTGGTATCGAACATAACCGTCACGACGTGACAAACCTTCACATTCTCGAGTTTCGTTACGAAATACTCCTCTTCCTGACCGTTGTAATTGATGCGGTAGAAGCTGAACACCGCTTTTGCTAGCGTTTCCCCTGTTGTTAGCGCTTTATACAATTGCGGCGATGCGCTATCAATAGTTTTTTCAAAAGTATAAGCCTCATGTTGCCGCGTGCCTGTCACTGCACCTGTTGTGTCGTCCGTTGGAATAAATAAATTATGCTGCATCCCAGTTACCTCAATGCTTCCTTCGCGTTCAGTGACATCGACAGAGCCTTTTATTAACTTCCCTTCTTCATCGTAAAGCCACAGATATACTGGTATAGCCATTTAACACACTCCTTTGTCATATGAAGAGTGATAGTATCCTCCGCCTGCACTCCCATTATGAAATGCTGAATGATATTTAATTAATGGCAATCAATAAAAACGCATATATTTCTCCCTTTTCGCTCTGCTCACGCATCCTATCTTTGCCCTCAGGACACCCTCTTTTACTGTAATCTGAACTTAACCGGGCTGAAGCTATTGAGACGCAGGCTGATGCGTTCAGAGTTATAGTGGGGATCCCAGTGTCTATGACCTTTCTCTGCACAACTAATTCTATCTGACTCCTCCAGAATGAAGTCCTGGGATTGAAGCGTGACGAAAAATCTTTTAGCTATCGCGTTATTAAAGCAGTTTCACTTACCCTAAGGACTCTGCACCACATCTGCTGCCCGAAGCTTTTAATGATAATTTGTGATCTGGATCTGCAACCGCAGATTGATATGAAGCACGGGTGAATCAGCCGCTGATAGCCGCGTAAATGCCTTGACTGACATTTATTAACTCGCGCCGTGGCGGGATTTTCTGAACGACATTCGGACATGACTTCAGTACTGAAGGGGTAAATTATCGGAGAGAGTTAACGCTTTTCGCCGCAAACATAAAATACAGCTACCTCATTGCCCTCTTTTGATTAACGCTGCCACCGGTGCAGTCACGCTGTAAAATACTTACGACCGGCCATTTTCATGAGCGATATTTTCAGACGGGATAACTACATGGCGTATCATCGGCGTTCAGCCTTCAATTTGGTATTTGGCAGTTTTTCAGATAAATAATTGATGAGTAACGGCGTGGGTTTAACAGGCTA
Organism: Pantoea sp. PvP021; assembly: GCF_054056055.1. Classification (NCBI taxonomy): domain Bacteria; kingdom Pseudomonadati; phylum Pseudomonadota; class Gammaproteobacteria; order Enterobacterales; family Erwiniaceae; genus Pantoea; species Pantoea sp. PvP021. Next base: position 91,366 of record NZ_JBSRXX010000002.1, read on the forward strand.
ATTAATAATGAGCAGAGATTCGGCGACCAACAACCTTGCGCCAACGCCATAACGGGCAGCAGTTTTACGGTAGCCATCCCTCTTATTCCGGGTAATGTCTGACTACCGTAAACTGTAATACAGGAAAAGAGCCTGGACTCTTCCCTGAACTGCGTCTGATTAAGTTGAGTTTCCAACTTTTTGAGGCGGTTTTTTAGCCCCGCTGCAACCGCTGCAACGCCACATCAATCTGCACATCACCTTTGGTGAGTTCGATGATCTGATACTTAATTGCCGGATTTTCAATCAGGCCGACCAGTGTCGCCGCCACATCTTCGCGCGGGATCTCACCATACGGAATCGCCAGATCGGCATGAACCCGACCGGTACCGGCTTCATCGGTCAGCGTACCCGGTCGCAGGATTACCCACTCCAGCTTACTCGCTACCAGCTCCACATCTGCCAGACGCTTCACCCGCATGTAATTCTCAAATCCCTCTGAGGGAGTTTTACCGCGGCCCGCATCCGGGAAAGCGGAAACCAGCATAAAGCGTGATACCCCCGCCTGTTCTGCTGCGGCAACCGCCAGCTTCAGCCCTTCTCCGTCAATGGCATTGGTCAGCTCGATCCCGGCACCGCCCGCACCCGCCGTGAAGACAGCCACATCGTGACCGGTCATCAGATCTGCCAGTGCCGTCACGCTCAGCTGCTGAATATCGCCAGCCACCGGTTTAGCACCTGCGGACTGCAGCGTCTCTGCCTGCTCCGGTTTGCGGTGCAGCGCCGTCACTGTATGGCCTTTACTGCTCAGCTGACGAGTCAGCTTTTGGCCCACTTTGCCCGCTGCGCCGATAATGAAACATGTCGCCATAGGATCCAATCCTCCATTTACTGATTGAGTGCCAGAGTATAGTTATCAGTCAGAAACAAAACAGGCGCCTGATGCGGCGCCTGCTGGGTTATTGCGGGATCACTTTTTCTGCTTTCAGCTTATCAAACAGCTGAGTAAAGGAGTCGAGCGTGCTGCGATAGCCGGTGAAGCCCGCTTTACGGCTCTTACTCATATCGGTAAAGGCTTCCATCGGACGTCCCAGGTCGGCATCGGTATGCCACCAGGAAGCCAGTCTGTTGACATCCGATTCACGCAACTGATGCTGCTCTGCAATCGCCTGCCATGCACTGGCGGCTTCCTGCATGCGATCTTCCAGCGGCATCATCTGCGCCGGGTATTCCGCTGCTTCAATGCCGAAATAGTCAGCCAGTTTTGGCCACATCCAGTTCCAGCGGAACACATCGCCGTTTACCGCATTGAAATCCTGATTAGCGGCATTAGGTGAGGTCGCCGCCCAGTGCAGCTGCTCAGCCAGCAGGCCCGCATCGGTCATATCAACGACACCGTTCCACTGCTCAGGTGAGCCAGGGAAGATAAACGGCCAGCCTTTCTCTTTACACAGCGTTGCGTAGACCGCCAGTGTCTGACCCATATTCATCGCATTGCCCACGGCATAACCGATGATGGTGTGCGGGCGATGCACACTCCAGCGGTAGTCAAACTTCTCTGCACCAGCGAACACTTCATCTTCCTGCGCGTAGTAGAAGTTATCGACCGGCTGACGGCCCTGCTCTTCACGGAACGGCGTGACTGGCACAGCGCCTTTGCCGTAAGCTTCAAACGGACCCAGGTAGTGCTTCAGTCCGGTTACCAGCGCCACGTGCGAACCCTGTAAGCGGTCGCCGAGTGCTTCAATCACATTTCGCACCATGCCGCCGTTAACGCGGATATTCTCTTTTTCATTTTCCTGACGCGCCCAGACGCTAAAGAACAGCGCATCCGGTTTCACTGTTTTCAGCGCGTCCCGGACGGCATCCGCATCGGTCAGATCGGCCGTCAGGCTGGTGACACCTTCAGGTACCGCGCCACGTCCGCGTGACAGACCGCTGACCTGCCAGCCTTCTTTCTGTAATTTATCTGCCAGTCCGCGACCAATAACGCCACTGATGCCCACAATCAAAGCATGCTTTTTCATTTGATTTCTCCTCGTTTTGCGTAATGCTAAGCCTAATAGAGAATTCAGTTCTTATCTCTGGTATTTATTCACAGCATTCTCAACCTGAGTTCATTAATCGATGCACGATCATCGCCTCAAAGATATTCTGCCGTTTGTTGCCAGCGTAGAGTGTGGCAGTTTTACCGCCGCTGCGGAGCGTCTGCACGTAACCGGATCGGCGATCAGTAAAAGCGTCAGCCGCCTGGAGACACGATTAGGCTCGCGACTGCTGGAGCGCACCACACGGAGCCTGCACCTCACCGACGCGGGCAGCGCCTATTACCAGACCTGCCTGCGCATTCTGGAGGATCTGGCCGAAGCCGAAGCGGTGCTGGCGGCACAGCGAACGATTCCTTCCGGTCGCCTGCGCCTGGCAGTGCCCACCACCTATGGCCGCCTCAATGTGATGCCGCTGCTGATGCCCTTTTGTCAGCAACACCCGGAACTGGCTCTGAGCCTGAGTTTCTCTGACCGCTTTGTTGACCTGTTTGAAGAGGGCGTGGATGTGGCGGTACGGATCGGCGGCGCGCCCGACCTGCCTGCTTCGCTTGGCTGGCGTAATATGGGCCGCGAGCAGATGCAGTTCTGTGCCTCACCCGCTTATCTGGCACGTGAAGGACGACCTGAAGATGAGGCGGCGCTGCTGAACCACCGCGCCATCCTTTATGAGCGTGTAGATGGCAGCACCAAACCCTGGCTGTTCACCACCGAAGATGGTCAGCCGCACTGGCGCGAGGTGCCATACCGGCTGGCACTGGGCGACGTCGATGCCCAGCTGCAGGCTGTCATCGCCGGGCTGGGTGTGGCACAAATGCCCTCGTGGCTGATTCAGCATGCCGTGAAACGGGGCGACCTGGCGATAATTTTGCCGCAGTTGCAGCCCGAGGGGCTGACGCTGAGCGTGGTGTGGCCGCGCCGTAAACAGTTCCTGCCTAAGGTCGATGCGCTGTTATCGGCGCTCACCGCCCTGGAAATCCGCTAACCCGTTCTTCTATCTGTTTATCGCGGTTGGGATGTTTCATCCTGACCGCGATCATTTAATCTTTCTACACGCTGATTTCCCCCTGTTCTGCCCTGCCTGAACCGCCGGTAATTTATCAACCTTCCCTATAACCCGCTTAAATTTAATGTTTTTATTTTCGCCCTGATGGAATCCCATCAAAATAAAAATGGCGGAAGGGTTGAGCTCACATAATGAAAACTAAGTTTCAAATATAATTTAACCCGAAATAAAAATATCAGTAGGGTGATGTCTTCTTCATGTTCTGACGTTTTGTCTTTGCCGTTATTACCAGGAGTATTCATGGAAAAAGAACTTTATATCTCGTCGAACCCGGCATCCGGTCCAAATAGCACCACCCGCACCGAGCCTTTTGTGAAGATTATTGCGCTGGTCGCCACCCTGGGTGGATTGCTGTTTGGTTATGACACCGGAGTGGTCTCAGGCGCGTTGCTGTTTATGCGCGGCGATCTGCATCTCACCCCATTTACTACCGGGCTGGTCACCAGCTCCCTGCTGTTTGGTGCAGCCTTCGGCGCGCTGGCAGCCGGTCATCTGGCGGATGGCCTCGGCAGACGACGCATTATCATTGCGCTGGCGCTTATCTTCGCTTTTGGCGCTGTCGGCTCGGCGCTGGCGCCTGATGTCACCTGGATGATCGCTTCTCGCCTGTTCCTGGGCTTTGCCGTGGGGGGTGCTGCCGCGACCGTGCCGGTCTACATCGCAGAAATCGCCCCCGCCAATAAACGTGGCCAGCTGGTCACCCTGCAGGAGCTGATGATCGTCAGCGGTCAGCTGCTGGCGTACATCTCCAACGCCACCTTTAACGATATCTGGGGCGGCGAAAATACCTGGCGCTGGATGCTGGCGCTGTCGATTGTCCCCGCTGTTCTGCTCTGGATCGGCATGATTTTTATGCCTGAAACCCCGCGCTGGCACGTAATGAAAGGCCGCAGTCAGGCAGCGCGTGAGGTCCTGGAAAAAACCCGTGCCGCCGAAGATGTCGAGTGGGAACTGGAAGAGATTGAGGAAACCATCGAAGAGAACCGTCAGCGTGGCAAAGGCCGCCTGCGCGATCTCGCCACACCCTGGCTGATGAAAATCTTCCTGCTGGGCGTGGGTATTGCCGCCATCCAGCAGCTGACCGGGGTGAATACCATTATGTATTACGCCCCCACCATGCTGACCGCCGCCGGACTGAGCAACGATGCCGCGCTGTTCGCCACCATCGCCAATGGCGTGATCTCCGTGGTGATGACGCTGGCGGGTATCTGGCTAATCGGCAAAGTGGGACGCCGTCCGCTGGTGTTAATCGGACAGATGGGCTGCACCTGCTGCCTGTTCTTTATCGGGCTGGTCTGCTGGTTGATGCCGGAATACCTCAACGGCACGGTCAACCTGCTGCGGGCTTATCTGGTGCTGGCGGGGATGCTGATGTTTCTCTGCTTCCAGCAGGGCGCATTGTCACCCGTTACCTGGCTGCTGCTGTCGGAAATCTTCCCCGCCCGGATGCGTGGCATCTGTATGGGTGGCGCTGTCTTCTCACTGTGGATCGCCAACTTCGCCATCTCCATGGCCTTCCCGCTGTTATTAGCCGCATTTGGTCTGGCCGGAGCCTTCTTTATATTCGCGGCTATCGGCATCGGCGGTTCTGTTTTTGTTGTGAAGTTTATTCCCGAGACCCGGGGAAGAAGTCTTGAGCAGGTCGAGCACTATTTCTATGCGCTTTATAACGGCAACGGCAAAAAATAGTGCCTGAAACGTCCGTATTGAAAAACTCACGGCCCGCGTCATTACGCTGACTACCCGATTGCTATTAACACTGTACCCCTACATTCAAGGAAATTGTTATGAGCCTGAATATTCCCAACGCGCGCTTTTGCATCAACCGTAAAATTGCGCCCAGCCTCACCCTTCCGCAGTTTTTTAAACTGGTCAGCCAGCTCGGTATCCATAATGTCGAACTGCGTAATGATATGCCCAGTGGCCGCGTCACCGACGATCTCACCGGCGACAAGGTAAAAGCTCTGGCGCGTGAGTCAGGCATCCGGATTGTCACCATTAATGCGCTCTATCCCTTTAATCAGCTGAATGAAGAGGTGCTGCAACGCACCCGCCAGCTGTTAAGTGATGCGCAGGCGGTCGGCGCTGAATCGCTGGTGCTCTGCCCGCTTAATGACGGCACGCCGATCAGCGCTGCCGACACCGTAAGCGCGCTGAAAACCCTGGCCCCGCTGTTCGCTGAGGCAGGTATTCAGGGGCTGGTGGAACCGCTGGGCTTCCCGCAAAGCTCGCTGCGTTCAGCAACTCAGGCTCAGACGCTGATCCATGAAGCGGGTGTGCCATTCAGATTGCTGATCGATACCTTCCATCATCATCTGTTTGAAGATGCGGAACAGACTTTCGAACAGGAGATCGATATTCAGCAGATCGGTCTGGTTCACCTTTCCGGCGTCACCGACCCGCGCCCGGTTAATCAGCTAACCGACGAAGAACGCATCATGCTCAGCGCGGACGACCGCTTGCGCAGCAAGCAGCAGGTCGAGCGACTGGAGAAAATGGGTTACACCGGCCTTTACGCCTTTGAGCCGTTCTCCTCAGTGATGAACAGCTGGCAGGAAGCGGACATTGCCCGCGAAATTCGCGACAGCATCCAGCTGTTAAACCACTCAGCTTAAGGAATTATCATGACTATTAATATTGGCGTCATCGGCACCGGCGCAATCGGTCGCGAACACATCCGCCGTTGCAGCACCGTGTTACAGAATGCGCGCGTGGTGGCGCTTAACGATATCAACCGTGAAAACTGCCAGCAAATCGTCAATGAGCTGACGCCGGAAGCGCGTATTTATGACAATGCTATCGATCTGATTAACGATCCGCAGGTCAATGCGGTGCTGGTCACCTCCTGGGGCCCGACGCATGAAGCCTTTGTGCTGGCCTGCATTGAGGCGGGTAAAGCGGTGTTCTGCGAAAAACCGCTGGCGGTCACCGCGCAGGGCTGCATGAACATTGTGGAAGCAGAAATTAAGGCAGGACGTCAGCTGGTGCAGGTCGGGTTTATGCGCCCTTATGACAGCGGCTATCGTGCACTAAAAGCGGTGATCGACAGCGGCGAAATTGGCGAGCCTTTGATGCTGCACTGTGCGCACCGTAACCCGGAAGTGGGCGACAGCTACACCACCGACATGGCGATCACCGACACGCTGATCCACGAACTCGATGTGCTGCGCTGGCTGCTGGATGATGATTATGCCAGCGTGCAGGTAATCTTCCCGCGTAAAACCCGTAAGGCGTCGTCACATCTTCGCGATCCGCAAATCGTGCTGCTTGAGACGACCAAAGGGGCGCGCATTGATGTCGAAATCTTCGTGAACTGTGAATATGGTTACGATATTCAGTGTGAAGTGGTGGGTGAAAGCGGCATTGCTCGTCTGCCGGAGCCGGTCTCTGTGCAGCTACGCAGCGCGGCTAAGCTCTCCACCACCATTCTGACTGACTGGAAAAAGCGTTTTATCGATGCGTATGACGTGGAGTTGCAGGCATTTATCAACAACGTCATCAGCGGTGAGATGACCGGTCCCTCAGCATGGGATGGTTACGCCGCCGCGGTGGCCGCTGATGCCTGCGTCGCGGCCCAGACTTCCGGTGAGATTGTGCCGGTCACTATGCCAGCAAGACCGGCGTTTTATCGCTGATAGCAACGCTGCACGGCGGGTTCCGCCGTGCATTTTCCCCTCCGTTTCACCTTTTCCAGCGGCTCTTCACGCATCATCGGTAACCGAATAAAGCCGCCAGGCAGGACATTGAGTCATACCGGCCTGAGCGCGCAGCACTGCTCACTGTTAACTCATTATCACGGCGCAGTAATCACAATTGCCACACGCCGATTCTGCGCGCGTCCCTGCGCACTATTGTTACTGGTAACCGGTGCACTCATACCTAATCCACGTGTGATAATATTTTCACGCGGTATAGCAGCCCCTTCCGACCACTGTGCCGCGACTGCGTTAGCTCTTTTTAGCGACAGCTGTTGGTTATAATCTGGTTTGCCGTAATTATCGGTGTGCCCGTCAATTCGCACATGTTTAATACCGGTCGACGCCAGGTTTTTTGCCATCCCCTGAATGTTACTTTTGCTGGAGGGTGTAAGTTCTGATTCGTTTACACCAAACAGGATCTTATCTGATAAGCCTAATCCCCAGCCTTCCCTATTTTGAGTGAATCCCGCACGCTTCATCGCTGCGATCTGCGCCTCACTAAAACGTTCTTTAGACTGACAACCGACCAGCGCCAAAATAAGCAGCATCAGGGAAATATTTTTTTTCATCTTTAAGCCTTATTTGTTCGCTTATTTTTGTACATATTCATGTCAGCGCGTTCGAGAATAGACTCAACCGTATCGCCGTGTTGTGACCAGGCGTAGCCAATGGTAACCGAGGTATTTATCGGCGTACCTTCTGCAAGGATGATTTTTTCCATGATGAGGTCATGGATGTCCTGCATGAGTTGCTGTAATTGCTCCTCACTGACCTGACTGCTCACCAGCATGGCAAATTCATCCCCACCTAAACGGGCGACTAGATCCTGTTCAGATGCCAGTGATAGCAGGCGTGCTGCTATCGCTTTTAATACCTCATCCCCGGCGGCATGGCCCCAGTTATCATTGATACTTTTAAAGCGATCGCCATCAAGAAACAGTAAGGCAAAACGCTCCTCAGCATATTGCTGGTCGAGAAGCCGGGAAAGGTGAGCAGCAAACGCGCTGCGGTTTGCAAGACCGGTTAACGGGTCCTCCAGCGCTTTGGCTGCCAGCGAGCGATTATCTCGGATAAGCGAAGCCTTTAGCGATTGCATTTCCCTCAGCAACGAATTCAGATCATCTGAAAATAGCTGAAACTCACTCGTCGTGCTCTCCGGTATACGCAAGGAAAAATCACCGGAATGAATCACATAGTGAATCGAGCTGGTAATGTTGCGCAGTGTAGCGAGCATACCCCGATGCAGAAATTCACTCAGCAAAAGGGAGATAATCAGTACACATAGCATACCGCTGGTCAGAATCATGAAGGAGTATCGAATGAAACTCACCGCGCCGGTCACGGTGCCTTCCAGCGTTAATGTACCGACAGCAACGTCAGAGTGAATGATACTGACGTTAAGCGGTTTAAGATAAATCCACTCACGTAATAACCGCGAATACCAGCCCGTCTGCTCCTGCTGAGCATGCCAGTTGACCAGAACAATGTGATCTTTAGTGACCAGTTTCGCAGATGCGTACATCCCTTCATTGCCGAGCCGTGCAATTTTATTGTGCGCATCGTAACTGTCGGAAAAAACGGTCGCAGCGGTTAGCGTGGTGCTGAGGGTTGCGCCGATTAATTCAAGGTTTCGCTTCTCGTAATTTTTAATGAATAGCAGCGACGTCGAAGAGAGCAACAGCCAGCACAACAGTAATATCACCGCAGCGTTGATGGTGCTTATTTTTCGCAGTTTATTGCGTATCGATGATTTGTCATTTCTTAATTTATCGAATTTCATTTTATTCGCTTCTCTCGCGGGACAGCAAAAGCACGTCCGGACTCACCCTGACACCGCTTCTGGCAAGCGAATCAAGGTTAACGGAAAAAAGCGTGTGGCCCGGATGAAAAATCAGGCAAAACGCGGCGCCCCGCGTGCAATCCGCATTGTTCTCCGCGAGGGTAAGGACGGCTCTGCCCTTAAACTGCTGAATCAGGTCCACCTGCTGTTGTGACGTCTGATCGCCGAAATAGACGGCGTCGCATCTGTGCGACGGCAGGTCGCCTGCGCTGGCAAGATAAACAACGGTGAATGTGGCTGCCGCAGAGGAGGCATTGTCCGGCAAGGAGAGATGCCGGGCTGAAGAAAAAATACATAATTGAGGCGGTTGTTTTAAGCCCGTCCACTGGGTGAAGCTGATAATACCACTGACGATATCATTGGCTTTGCCATCTTTTATTTCGGCACTGGCAATATGAGGAATAAGCAGCAGCAAAATAAGTCCCGTATAAACGAGTTTGCAGATGTGGCGTATGAAAAGCAGCACATCGACGTCATGATGAATTTGATATTTATCGATCATACTGCGTTCCCAAAAATTCTACGCATGGCAGGACGCCTTAATAAGCGCGGAAATATTAGCATAGCGGTGATTAAATTTGTACTTCTGGTTTGGTTCGCCACATACCCTGTTGGTGTACTTTTATCTGGCGTAAGAATCACTGTGCTATCAGTCAAAATAAGGTTTTAAAATTTCTTCGGTCCAGTGCATAAAGGCTCTGACACGCCGCGACAGATTTCGTCGGTGCGCGACAACAAAAGAGGCACTGAGCGGCTCAGGACACAGATCGGTAAGGACTTCAACCAGCGCACCGCGCTCAATATAGGGCGCCAGCGTGGAGTAACCGCCCTGAATCAAGCCCAGCCCGGCCAGTCCCGCCTCATGATAGGCCGGTACGCTATTTACCCTTATGGCGCCGGGTAACATCAGCAATTGATAGCCGTCATCCGCCGGATACTCCCAGCCATCTGGCTTCGAACCAAAGCTCCGCTGGTAATGGACCATCTGGTGTCCCTGACTGAGAAGGTCATCAATCGTCTGCGGTATCCCAAAGCGCGCCAGATAGCCCGGACTGGCGGCATTAATCATGCGTAGTTTCCCCAGCGGGCGAGCAATAAGCGTGTCATCAACGATTGGCCCCAGACGGATGACACAATCAAACCCTTCATGAACTAAATCAACGCGCCGATCGGTACTTGAAAGCTCGATCTCCAGTTCAGGGTGTGCCTCCAGCAACTGAGGCAGCGCGGGGATCACCACGCATTGTGCCAGCACGGCAGGCATATCAACGCGTATTCTGCCCCGCAATGACATCCCCTCGTGAGAGAACATGGACTGTAATTCTTCGGCTTCCGATAACAGATCGCGGGCGCGTGAGTAAAAAGCCCGTCCATCTTCCGTTAACTGCACTGTTCGCGTGGTGCGATGCAGAAGCGTGGCGCCTGTCTCCCTTTCGAGTTCGCGCACCACTAATGAGGCGCGTCCTTTCTGAATACCCAGGCTTTCAGCTGCCTGAGTAAAACTCTTCATTTCCGCCACGCGTGCAAAAATAATCAGCGCCTCAAGGTTTTTCATTCATTGTTCCCCTTCAGAGTAACAGTGCGTTATTTCTTACGTTATTTATCACCATATTAATGGGTAATAGACTGCTTTCACACCGCGGATATTACAGAACGCGATCTGAACGTTATGAAGGTGAACCGTCTTTCTGAAAGGCTCAACGCCGTTGCGAACTGCCATGCAGGTTTGTGTACATAAGCACTGGTTCAGATCCCCGCATCATTCAGAGCACTGTTGGTTCGCGGCAAACATTGCTCAGGGTATCGGGAAGCACTCAGTGAAAAGGTTGTTACTCACCACTCAATCCGTTGACCCGAAGGAAGATTTGAAAACTTAGCCCCCATTCCGGATTTGGTTAACGCCAGTCGCGCTGCCTTACGCTGGATTTCACCCCCCTGTCAGGAAGGAAAAGAGAAATGAACAAAGGTTATTTAATCGCTCACGTGACCGTATCGGACCCTGTCGCATACGCTGACTATGCCAGAGCTGCAGGCGAAGCCATGCAGGCGTTTAATCCGAAGATCGTTGCCTGGTCAGGGCAGTATGAAAATCTGGAGGGAGAGGCGCATGAACGGCATGTGGTATTTGAGTTCGAATCTTTTGCCGAAGCCAAAGGTTTTTATGAAAGCCCTGCGTATCAGGCTGCCAGGCTGTTGCGTGCAGGGGCTGCGCACGGGACGTTTGTGCTGGTTGAAGGGGCCAGCCTTTAAACACTTCTCCGTCATGTGCCGCTGCAGACTCCAGCGAACCTGGGGCCCGCAGGATGTCACCAGTATGCTCAGTGGTGCCGGGATTTACCCGAGAAAGTGACAAGGGATATTCTGGTAATTGACGCTACCTGACCACCGTGCCGGTTAGGTAGCGTGTAACTGGCAAGGGGGTGGCTGTGTCTGACTTTATGACTTCCGCAGATCGCTTCCATCCCCTTCTGCTTTCATTAAAGCAGCACGGATGAGGTTTTTCTTACAGACGCTCACTTTCGGGGCAGGCGCAGGCCAAAGATAGTGTGCCCGTTCTCATGCCGGTAGTAAGCACTTCCGCCATGTAAAGCGGCGATTGCGCGCACCAGCGACAGTCCCAGCCCGCTTCCGGCCGTATGACGGACGTTATCGCCCCGCCAGAAGCGTTCAAATAATTTTTCAGGCTCCTCCAGCGCTTCGCCCGCGTTCGACACTTCAATCTCTACGTAGTCAGCGTGATGACAGGTACTGACCTGAATCGTCCCTTTTTCTGGCGAATAACGAATGGCGTTGATCAGCAGGTTACTAATCGCACGCTGGAACAGCATTTTATCTGCGGTGAGGCTGCCTGCGGCGCTCAGCTCAATGGCCTTCTCCTGCTCTTCCGCAACCGGTTCAAGAAAGTCGATCAGCGCTTCCAGCGCGTCCTGCAGCAGGAAGTCCTGTTTATTGAGTCTGATATTGTGGTGCGTGGCGCGAGCCAGGAAGAGAATGTTTTCAGTGAGACGTGACAGACTCTCCAGCTCTTCAATGTTGCCTTCGAGCAGCGTCTGATATTCAGCGGCTGAGCGTTCATGACCCAGCGCGACCTGATTCTGGCCCAGTAACACATTAATGGGCGTGCGGATTTCGTGGGCCAGATCGTCGGCAAATTGGGTCAGACGGATAAAGTCCGTGGATAAGCGCTGACGCATAGCGTTAAGCGCATTGCCAATCGGTAGCAGCTCCTGCGGGATAGCCTGAAGCGGCACGGGCTGATTTAACCGGTCACTGGCCGTTTCTGCCACGATCTTACTTAACCGGCCGATCGCCCTTAGCCCTCTGCGAATCAACAGCGGACTGACTGCGGCGCACAGCAATATGGCCGCCAGTGAAACCAGAATGCTTTGCTGGCGATAACGCTCCAGCATCAGTGCTCGCTCCCGCGCGACCCGGGCAAGCGTAATAGTTACCGGCCCGAGCGAGGAGTTTGCCTGCAGGCTTAGCGCCGACGCTTCCGTCTTATCCGCATTGATCCAGCGGTGCAGCTGTTTCTCACTGGGTGGCGTACTGACCGGCGTGGGCGAGATCGCGGGCAACGTTATCCCGGTATGATTAATACTGACGTTTTGCTCATGCTGCGAGCGGATGCTGAGAATGTCCTGATGGATATCGACCATCCGATTGAAGTAGAGCGGCAGCGAGCTGGGATGGGCACCATCTTCAAGCAGTTGTCTTAACTGCGCCGCCCGATTAATCAGCGTTTGATCGTCCCGCCAGATCAGTTCACTGCGTAACGCTTTATACAGAATCAGGCTGATGCCGCCACAGGCCATCGCCATGATCAGCGTAAAAATTGCCGTCAGCCGCAGCGTCAGAGAAGGGCTAGTCACCCTCGCCTCCTTTTTCTGACAGGCAATATCCCATGCCCCTTACCGTAGTGATGAGCTTTTTAGGAAAGGGGTCGTCGACTTTACGGCGCAGGCGGCGGATAGCAACATCGACGATATTGGTTTCACTGTCGAAATTAACGCCCCATATTTCGCTGGCCAGCAGCGTCCGCGGCAGAATCTCACCGTGACGGCTGGCGAGCAGCCATAACAGCATGAACTCTTTGCGCGTCAGTGCAAGAGTGACACCGTCACGCAGAACCTGAAAGCGCGCTGAGTCCAGCACCAGATCGCCCACCCGTAGTACGCTACTGTGCGGCTGCTGCTGCCGGAGCTGATTTCTTACCCGAGCCAGCAACTCCGCAAAAGAGAACGGCTTAACCAGGTAATCATTGGCCCCCAGTTCCAGCCCTTTCACCCGATCATCCACCGAGTCTCTGGCAGTCAGGCAAATTACCGGAATCTGACTGGCGGTACGCAGGGTTTTCAGCACCTGCCACCCATCCATCCCCGGCAGCATAATATCCAGTATCACCAGGCTGTAGGGATGTGACAGCCCCAGATGCAGGCCATCCCGGCCGTCTGCGGCGTAATCCACGATATAGCCCGCTTCTTCCAGCCCCTTACGCACCCAGGCGCTCGCCTTCTGGTTATCTTCAATCAGTAATAGTTTCATCGGCGCAGTTTGCCATGAAATTTATGACCGCCCCAGTGTTTCAGCGACAGATGACAATATGGTCATCTTTCTGACAGGCAGAACGAACAACCGTACAGGTATAACAGCGGGGTGATTAACACCGGAGTATTAAAAAATGAAAAAGAGTCTCACTGCCCTGGCCCTCACTACGCTGCTTGCCGTTCCCGCGGTCACCTTCGCGGCCAGTAAAAATCCGCTGAGCGTTCACGTGCTGAACCAGCAGACCGGGCTGCCGGCCTCAGAGGTTGAGGTAATGCTTGAGCAGAAACAGGGAGAAAGCTGGGAAGTACTGAATACCGCCAATACTAATCAGCAGGGTCGGATTGATGCCCTTTGGCCAGCAAAGCCCTTTGAGGCGGGAGACTATCGGGTGATTTTTAAAACCGGTCACTATTTTGCGGCACATCAACAGCAGAGTTTCTTCCCCGAAATCCCGGTGGAGTTCCATATCACCAATACCACGACCACCTATCACATTCCGTTGCTGCTGAGCCAGTACGGATATTCCACCTATCGCGGGAGCTGAAATAAATGAAACGTTTACTGCTGGCATTGATGCTGACAACCGGACCTGCCGTGGCGCTCGCTGCTGAGCCAGCCTCCGTCTATGACATGACGCAGGCGCTGAGTAATCAACTGGCGACGGAGGCTTTGTCCGCCTGCCATAACATGAATCGTCAGGGCGTAGTCGCCGTGGTGGATCGGGGTGGAAACCTGGTCACGCTAATGCGGGATGACAACGTGGGGCCGCACAACACCCAGGCGGCATGGCGTAAAGCGTTTACTGCGCTCTCCACCAAAACGCCGACCAGACAACTGACCATAAAGGCGCAATCCTCACCGGAAAGCGTCAACCTGAATACGGTTAATGAGCTATTGCTGCTTGGCGGCGGCGTGCCGGTGCAATATCGCGGCCAGTGGATCGGCGCTATCGGCATGGCGGGCACCGGCGGCGCGGAATCCGACGATCAATGTGGGACCGAAGCGATTAACAAAGTGCTGGGTAACAGCAAGCAACCGTAATCATGATGAACGCGCGGCGGGTATATTGCTGCCAGACACGGGGAATAAACTGTTCCCCGTGTTGTTTAAATAAGTCGCCGAAAGAACGGCTGCTTTGTGCCAGAAGCGGACGTTCAAGATATCATGACGCAGTTAACGTCGAAGATCCGGCCGACTTGTTTTCAAGTATGTTAATGATTAAGTCGCGTGGAAAAATTGTCTCATTGGTGTGTATGAGCTCTTCTATTGTCCACCAATGATGATCGCGAATGAGTTCCTTTTCATTGCTACTCCATCCTGAACGATCGAGATCTACTGTATTTGCATTAATCATAAAGAAACGCTCATCAGCAAGTACTGTCTCCCCACTTGGTAGCATCATTGTGAAGGTTCGGGACGCTACTGCTGGTCCTGTTAATGTTTCTTTCAATCCCGTTTCTTCAAATAATTCGCGTATAGCGGCCTGCTCGAAAGATTCATTTTTTTCAAGCCCTCCTCCCGGAGTTGCCCAGTATGTTTTTCCCCTTAGAGCATCATCTTTATGACAGAACCTAAAGAGCAGGACATGATTTTCAGGCGAAAGAATGATCAATCGAGATGATGGTCTAATGCGCATATATCCCCCTTAAAAAGCTTAAATACTGATTCTCAATATTTATATAAACATAAATTGCAGCCTGAATCGCCCTATAGGTCTGTAATTTCTTACAGCTTTAATCTCACTCAATATCCGCTCCTCGCTCTTAGCGGACATCTGACTGTTACCAGTCCCTTTTATGCCAGGAGCGGACGTTCATGATTTTAAGATAAGCATAAAAGTGCATACGATTTCAGAAAGCATTAACTGCCTGGTACAGATTACAGAGACAGGCCGGACTCACCAATAAAATCGACAAAGCAGCGTATTCTCGGTGAGAGATACCGGCTGGCTGGCCAGAGTGCCGAGAAAACCCCCTGCCTGGTACAGCTACCTGGCAATACCTCTTTCAGTTGCCCCGTGTCCAAAGATTCGCGAACGACAAAACCGGGCACATAGCAAATCCCCATACCTGACAGGCTCAGGCGAACAGAAGCCTCTATATTATTTACGGTCAGAACAGAGGCTGTCCTCAAATCAGCACCCGGGCACATACCGCGCAGTTCCCAGGGCTGGAGCAGCCCCGTTGAGGGAAAACGAAAAGAAATGCACCTGTGCATCGTTAAATCCGCTGGCGAGCCGGGTACGCCATATTCATTCAAATAGGAAGGGCTGGCGCAGAGCACAAAACGAAAATCACCAACCTTTTTAGATTTCAGTCGGGAGTCCGTCAGTTCACCGCTTCGTATGGCTACATCAAATCCTTCATCAATGATGTTTACCAGCCGGTCGCTGAAATCGAGATCGAGTTCTACATGAGGATAACGGCGGGAAAAGTCCGGCAGAAGAGGAAGGATCAACCTGTAGCCAATGACAGGCAGTGAAACCCTGAGCTTCCCGGCAGGCTGCGCTAAGCTGCTCGTCAGTTCTGACTCCGCCTCCTGTAATTGCTCAAGAATATGCTGGCAGCGGATTAATAAAGCAGCTCCCTCCGCTGTCAGACTCACGTTTCTTGTACTGCGGTTTAAGAGACGTACGCCCAGTTTATGCTCAAGTCTGGCGACATTCTTCCCGACCGCTGAGGCAGAAATCCCAAGCAGCCTTGCGGCCTGTACAAAACTCAGCGTCTCCGCTGTCCGGACAAACGAAGTAAGAGAGGTCAGACTGTCCATTGATTATAAACTTAATGTCCGTTAAGAAGAGATTTTCAGTGTATTTATTCACTCTGATGTCTGCAATAACATTGCTGAAGTTTGTTAACCCATCCGCTTTTCGGAAACATAAGGTCACCCAATGGCAACTTCAGCCAGAACACCCAGTCCATATGCCAGGAATATGGCAGCCTTTTCTGTCTATCTGGCGGCTATATTGCTGCCGTTAAGCTTTACCGGTGGTGTAATCTCCACGCCGGCAATACAACAGGCGCTTGGCGGCTCGCCTGCCGCGCTGTCATGGCTGACGAATGGATTTATGCTGACTTTCGGCAGTTTTTTGTTGTCAGCCGGTGTTGCTGCGGATGTTACTGGCAGAAAGCGCATTTTTACCGCAGGCTCAGCCCTGTTTTGCCTGAGCAGCGTTATGATCTGCCTGACACAGGATATCTTTATGGCTGGGTTGTTCAGGTCACTGCAGGGTCTTGCGGCGGCCTTGATATTGGCCAGCGGCAGCGCCGCACTGGCCCGTCTCTATGAAGGTCCGGACAGGACCCGGGCCTTCAGCGTACTTGGCACTATGTTTGGCGTGGGCCTGGCGTTCGGCCCTGTGTTGATGGGTTTCATTACGGATGCTTTGGGCTGGAGATGGTTGTATGCCATGTTAGCTCTGCTTTCAGGCATTGTAATTTTGACTGGTGCTGCGTTTCTGCCAGCATCAGAGGAGAGCGGACATCAGAAACCAGACGGCACAGGATTAATCATGTTTACTGCAGCCCTGATGTTATTTACATCAGCGGTGATGCTTATACCTGCCTTTGGGTTTTTATCGTTTCCCACATTCGCCCTTTTCATTTCCGCCATGCTGCTTTTCAGCGGGTTTGTAGTGCGTTGCCTGGGGGTTGAAAATCCTGTTCTGGATATCTCTCTGCTGCTGCGCCCGCGCTTTGCCGGCGTTCTGCTACTGCCGATAGCAACATGCTATTGCTATGTTGTGCTGCTGATTATTATTCCGCTGCATTTTATGGGCGGTGACGGGATGAGTGAGTCCCGGAGCGCTTTTTATCTTATGGCGCTGACGTCTCCAATGCTGGTTTTCCCGTCCATTGCCGCACTGCTGACAAGGTGGTTTTCAACAGGAACCGTTTCAGCTGCAGGACTTATTATTGCATCAGTCGGGCTGCTTTTCCTCGGATACGCACTACCGCGTAACAGCAGTAATTTTCTTGTGCTTTCACTGATTATGACGGGTACCGGCGCTGCGCTTCCATGGGGACTGATGGATGGTCTGGCACTTTCAGCTGTATCTGTGGAGAAAGCGGGCATGGCCGCAGGCCTCTTTAATACCGTTCGCGTTGCCGGAGAAGGGATCGCTCTGGCGATGGCGTCAGCATTTTTAACAGAAATGAATGATTTGAATCTGAAAAACACCGTTCACGGGTATGCGCCAGAGGTCATTCACCAGGCTGCCGCATGGCTGGGGGGCGGCAGTACTGAGCAGGCCGCTGCGATGTTACCCGGTATTTCACGATTATTGCTTCAGGACAGTTATGACACTGCGTATACGTTTCTTTTTAGAGTTCTGGCTGCTGTCACGCTGATTTGCGCGCTAATGGTCTGGATCACCCTGGGTCGGCAGAGGCAGGGCTGTGCTGCAGGCAATACGCTGGCCAGAGATGTGTGAAAAATCCTGATCGAATAAGGTCGTAAGCGTTCATTTCATCGCATCCGCTTTTCGCTCATAGCGCGCATTATCCGATGTCAGACTGCTCTATGCCAGGAGCGGCCCCTTACAAAGCTGATTCTTTTCACGGGACAAACTTAGTCAAAATCACCCATGAGGTAACGGTTAAACCCGTTGTGATTAAGAGGCCGTTCTTTGCTCAGCGGGTTATGGAGAATAATGCAGTGTGTCGTAAAAAATATTTCCTCAAATGTGTATTATGAGGCGCTGCACGGCGGGGTCTTTAAAAAAGATATTCTCTTTGGCTACTGGTAAGAACGCTTTATTAAATTATTTATTTTAAATTTTGAGACATATTGATGCCGGTAATATGAAAGCCATTCTTCTGATACAGTGCTTTGGCTGAGGCATTATTCGGAGCTACCCTAAGTCCGACTTCATCGATGTTCATTATTTTTAGCAATCTTTTCATTTCGCATAAGGCCAGACCACCGAATCCACGGCCGCGCCAGTCAGGATAAATGTAGAAATCACTTATCCAGGCTGATGACCCGGTGATCGACAGCCAGAGGATGCCAATAACGTCCTCTGGTTCATCAGGCTGTTGGATACACCACAGCTGATTAGCCGGGGTCACAACTCCCTTTGTTAACACTGTATCAATAGATTCTATGGCTTTGATTCGTGCTTTTTCGGAAAGATATCCGCGATTGTTTTGCAGATCCTGCGAATATTCATGGATGAAAAGAGAACGATAATTTACGAATTCTTCTTCATTCATATTCCTGAGAGTAATCACACTGTCTTCCTGATGAGGTAGTTATGTGTTGAAGATATCACCTGGAAACTGTTTTTCAAGCGTCTCTGTTAAGGAATGTTTTCTCTGCACGTTTGAATCACCACTGAGAATGGTGATATTTCAGAATAGCGAGTAAACGGCACTTACTGATTATTGCTAAGCTCCGCTCCTCGCTCAAAACGCATGTTAACCAGCTTCAGCAGTTAAACCGCCCCTTTGCCAACAGACTCAGCCAGCAGGCCCGGAACGCTGTGCGGTCCGGGGATGTTACGCTGTTCGATTGAGGTGTCCCAACATATTAAATGTCACTGAAATGGTCAGTTTTGCGTTCCTTCAGCTGATGACGAGACTCTGACCCGGAATGCAATAACCAGCGCGGCAGTAAGCATGATACAGGCTGCAGCAATGAATACCCCCGTCACCCCGTTGAGGCCATATATCAGGCCACCTATTGCTGCACCCGCGGCAATGGAGGATTGAACGGCGGCAACCACCATACCCCCTGCGCTCTCGGCCTCATCGGGGAGAGTCCGGGCGACCCAACCTGACCACGCCACCGGTATGCCACCAAATGCCAGCCCCCACAGCATGACCAGCGCCGTAAGCCCGGCGATTGATAACGGCAGAGTGATCATACCCAGTGCCGCTGCTCCCACCAGAGCAGGCATAATAATCAGCGTAAAACGCAGGCTGCGTTCCATCAGCCACCCTGCCGACAGTGTCCCGATAAAGTTAGCAACGCCAAACACCAGAAGTATTAATGCCAGCCCTTTTGCGTCTATGTGTGCGAGTCCTTCCAGCGCAGGCCGTATATAGGTAAACAGCGCATACTGGCCGGTGTGTGCAAGCACGCACCCCAGCATGCCCACGCTCACGCCCGGCCTCTGGAGCAGAGAAAATACGGATGCCGTCCTGGTCCTGACTACCGGCGGCATTCCGGGCAGCGTCAGCCACTGAAAAATAAAAGAGAGTGCGCCAACCGCAGCAGCGGCAATAAACGCGCTACGCCAGCCAGACATCTCGCCCAGATAACTTCCCAGCGGTACGGCAACAACAGTACCTACCGCGATTCCACTAAAAATGATCGACAGCGCCCGCGGTACCAGCCTCTCCGGCACTAGCCTCATCGCAACCGCCGCTGCCATACTCCAGAATCCACCCAACGCGATACCCAGCAGGATGCGCATTGCCAGCAGCATGACAATACCTGAAGAGAGCGCCACGAGCAGATTTGAGAAGATCATAAGGGCGGTAAAGCTCAACAACACGACGCGCCGGTCCAGCGCACGCGTTAATCGCGGTATCAGTAATCCGGCAAATAACGCAATCACCGCCGTCACTGTTACGGCCTGTCCTGCAAGAGACTCTGACACACCCAAATCCCGTGCAATAGGCGTTAATAAGCTGGCAGGCAGGTACTCTGCGGTGAGCAGGCCAAAAACACCCATGGTTAACGAAAAAACCGCAAGCCAGGCTGGCTGGATTTTCTCATCTCTTTGCACTCTTTCTTTGTGAACCCTGATAGAAGTTTCATCCGTCATTTCTAAGTCTCCTGGAAAGTCGTTTCAGGAGAAGAAGTCTATTCAGGCGCAGCTGGATGATCTATGCTCTAAAACCCTCACTTTTTTACCCAAAACCCGAAAAGGCATATGACTTCATCCTTCGCTCTGTCATCAGAACTCATCAGCGAGTTGCTTTCCAGCCTGCGGCTATACGGCGTGCGATATCAGCGTATACAGACGGGAGATACGTTTGGCCTGAACTTCGCAAGCAGGCCCGGTCATGCTTATCTGCACTACGTCGCTGTAGGTGAGATGGTGCTCCATAGTGCAAACGGCGAAGTTCTTACGCTTTCAGCCGGAGAGGCTGTATTTCTTCCTCACGGCGAACGGCATCAGCTTTTGTCGGCAACAGCTGCCGACGTGCTGGATATCGACAATATCGAAACGGCACCACTGGATGAAAAAGTGAGTGGGATTGATACCTGCCCGAGTACTCAGGAAACGCCAGGCGCTGTGCTGTTTTTTGGTTGCATGAAAATCGATCTGGGAAGCATGCAGCGGCTGGCGGATGTGCTGCCTGAAATTATGCATGCCGATGCAAAGGGGGTTCAATGGCCGGGACTCATGCATATCCTTGATGCGATGAAGCGTGAGATATGCTCCGGACGCGTGGGCTATGCAGGTATTCTCGCCAGGCTTGCCGATGTGGCTGGAGCGATGTTTATCAGAGGATGGGTGGAAGATGGTTGCGGCAATAGCCCTGGCCTGGCTGCAGCACTGCGCGATCCGCGTCTGGCTCAGGCCATCCTGGCGATTCATCGCGAACCGGGCCGGGACTGGAGCGTGGCAGAACTCGCCGCCGAATCGCATATATCCCGCTCCGCATTCGCCGAAAGGTTTCAGACCACCATCGGCGTCCCACCGCTACGGTATGTAACGGAAGTAAAGATGCATCTCGCTGTCCGCTGGCTGTCGTCAGAAAACATTACTGTCGACACCGCATCGCAACGGTTAGGATACTCCTCTCAGGCTGCTTTCAGCCGGGCTTTTAAGCGTGTAACGGGCAAGTCTCCAGGCGCGGTTCGTTTGCTTAGCTAATGGGTTTTATCCCTGGCGGGGCTAGCAGTAATCGCGACGTAGTTTGACTTCCTTTGTGCTCCAGCAAAGGCAGCATCAAATAAATAAATCACATTAAAAACAGTATCCGCTTTTGGCATATACCGGTCATCAGCCCGATGACAGTTTACTTTGTGACAGGAGCAGACGTCAGTTCCAATTAATATAGTCAGCGCAATGCCTTTGAGAAACAGATAGCTTCTGTCCTGCCTATATATGGGCCGTAATTCTCAATAGGGACATAACCATTTTTCATGTAGAAATTTACAGCACGATAGTTGATGTGGCGGGTTTCCAGCCTAACTTCGATATATCCCATCTCTTTTGCTGATTTTTCAAGGAAAGTGAGTAAAGCACCACCAATCCCTGACTCACTTCGGTCTGAAAACATTCTTTTAAGCTCGGCTATATTTTGGGTAAATGGCCGTATAGCACCGCATCCCACAGCTTTGCCTTGAGAATTCTTTGCTAATGCCCATAAAGCTTTGTCATCACCCATTGCTTGGGTGGTGAAATTGCTTTTGCCGTTATCACCAGTAATAGCGGCAAGTTCTGCTGATAGCATTTCGATTAAACGATGGGATTCTGAAGAGAATGGATCTGATTTTTGTACTTTTATCATGGTTATACCCTGCAGGATGAGTGTGACCAACATAAAGCATCCTGCTAAAAAAAGCATCAGCTCAAAACGGGTAAAGGGATATCACTTATTCAAACCATCCCTGAGGTCATGGCTGCTCCTCACTCATAGCGGACATAAATCTGAACCTAGTCTGGCCCGCCTCATTGCTGTTGCCAGAAATTAATACAAAGGTAATACAGCTTGAACGTTAAACTGGAAGGCATACGGACATGATAGCAGTTTAAATTGCTCATCGGCCGAATAGGTGACAGCAATTTGTCGAAGCATTTTAATCATAACATGGCTGCAAAGATATGAGGTTCACAATCAAGATAATATAGTAAACAGGGACTTTTAAAACACAATTAATTTAAAAGCCATCCTATACTAATACTTAAAGCATCAGCGGAAAAAATATTAGTTTTTTTTGCAGTTTCTCATTTTATAAAAGAAGCCGGAATGCGCATTTTCGATGATAAAACGATCATCGTAATTAGGACGTCTTACGAAGGTTATTCCGTTAACAGTAGCCTGCTGTTTAATACCACCCATGACACTTTCAAGCGCTGGGGATGCTACCTCATTACCCAGCATTTTCACTTTGTAGTTACTTCCATTGTCTTCAACGACAGCAGCTTTTGGCAAAAGCTGCGTCTCTGTATGAGAGCTGGTTATCCGGACATCACATAAATATGTCCCCAAGCCTAAATCTTCAGCTGCGGAACATAAACCGGAAAAAAACAAAGCAATCATACAATAAACAAATTTATTCATATCTGTCTTCCAGGACTTTGGATCGTTAAAAAATCGTTATCGGCAAAATATTTTGTGACTTGAGGAGTTGGTGATGTCATACGTGTATAGAGCTGATTTATGGATATTAATTTTTGTTGTGGGTAAGGTTGGATGAGCCGGGTGCTATGTTGGATGCAATGGTAACAGTCAGTCATTAAGAACGGAACGTCCGCTCCTTGCTCATAGCGGACACTCACCACATGTATCTTCTTTTTATGTTGCGATCCTTAATATCCTGGCCTGATAAGAACGGCTTTCAGCTCTAATGCAACATAACATCTGTGACCAGCATGCCGCGATTCAACCCGTTCCCCTGCAGAAGAGGCCGGGGTTATGTCACAGGAGTCGGCAGAGGCCGGGCGGGAAATGGATCGTTGGGTGGTGCCGGATAAACTGCCATCACTCAGGCTGACACTATGCGATGTCTTTTAAGGAAGATCGGGATTTACTGGTGCCGGTAAAAACGACTGATATGACTTCACCGGCTTTGCAGTTCAGGCCTGGCAACCCGGTGTCTCAGCATTGCCTTGCTGTCTGCTTAGTCTGTATGCATGAAGTCGCCGGGGTAATTAACCTCCGGCAGACCACGTTAACGGCATAGGGATAACTATTTAGCTCCACTCATCCCGGGAGAACCATCATGTCCTCCCTCATTCCCGCCACTGCCACCCTGCCCGCCGACGCCGCCAGGACCCGCATCGCCTCCGTTTCCGCCATTACCTGATCCGTCACCATTACCGCCGTTCCCTCCATTTCCTCCGTTTTCACCACCATTACCGCCGTCGCCGCCATTTCCGTTGCTGCCAGAACCAGCATTCCCTCCGTCTCCCCCGTTTCCGTCACCGCCACCGTCACCACCGTCGCCACCGTCGCCGTCTGCCCATGCCGCAGTGCTGAATATTCCGGCCGCCAGAGAAGAGGTTACCGTGAGTACGACCATGAAAGGTCTCAGTAATGCTGAGGTGAGAATAATGAGATATACAGCTTTCATGAGAAGGTTTTTCATATCATCCTCTGCGCTATGACTTATATGCCGCCGCCGCTATCACCGCTATCACCGTCATCACCACCATCACCACCATCACCACCATCACCACCATCACCACCGGATGAGTTGTTCCCGCTTCCTCCGTTGCCACCATCCCCTCCATCGGCTCCGTTAGTGCCGCC
Organism: Pantoea sp. PvP021; assembly: GCF_054056055.1. Taxonomy (NCBI): domain Bacteria; kingdom Pseudomonadati; phylum Pseudomonadota; class Gammaproteobacteria; order Enterobacterales; family Erwiniaceae; genus Pantoea; species Pantoea sp. PvP021. The sequence continues at coordinate 114,978 of NZ_JBSRXX010000002.1, forward strand.
ATTTCCGCCATCTCCGCCATTTGAGTTGGAGCCTGTACCAGCATTACCGCCGTTACCGCCATCCCCTCCGTTTTCGCCCGGACCACCGTCCCCGCCGTTTCCACCATCAGAAATCAGTGATAAGGAATCAGGAAAAGGAATCGGGGAGGCCGGAGAGGCATAACCGTAGTGTGTAAAAATCACCAGTATCAGAGTGGAGCACCTTAGTAGGGTACGGTATCGTTTACAGATGTTCTGACTGGTCATTGTTACCTCCATCACCGCCAGCACCTCCGGGCGCATTGTCAGTTGAACCACCATCACCCCCGTTGCCACCATTGGCGCTACCCTGTCCATTTTTATGATGTTTGTGGTGTTTATGGTAGGGTTCAGTCGCGGCGCCTGCCCCATTTCCCCCATTTCCGCCGTTACCACCTGTAGCAGAACCGTTACCGCCGTTACCTCCGTTCAGACAGCCTGTACCGGGCACGCCGTCTTTACCACTTTCTCCATCAGGCGAACTGCCGTTCCCATCTTGTCCGTTCAGGCTCTCACAGGCAGACAGCTGAATAGTGTCCTGCGGGAGTGTCTGACTGAATACCGGCAGGGAAAGGAGCAGCCCTGCAGATAGTGGAAAAAAAATCAGCGTGTTGTGTAGCTTTGACATAGAAGTTTCATCCTTTAATTAATGGCCGCCTTCATGAGGCGACCATTTTTAGTTAGATTCTGCAGCCTGATTACGCACCGCCGCCATCACCACCACCACCATCGCCATCGCCACCGCTATCACCACCATCACCGCCGCCGTCACCGTCTCCGGAACCATTACCGTTAGCGGAGCCGTTGCCAGTGCCGTTATCATTACCGCTGCCATTCCCGTTACCGCTGGCGCTGTTATTTCCTCCATCGCCGCCAGGGCCACCAGGAGAATTAGAACCAGAACCCCCGTTGCCGCCGTCACCTCCATTAGCATCGCCGACAAGTAAGAAGGTCTGTGGGGAGTGATTCGTAAACGGTTGGTTATGTAACGGTGCAGCGACTGCAAGTCGCGCCGCAGAGAGAACAAAAACAGCCAAAGCAAGCGTTAATTTTTTATGTCTCATAATCCATCCTTAAAGATAATAAATACATGAGATAATCGCTGGCCCACCCCATAGCTAATGAGCTATTTCATTAAAAGTAAATTATCTAAAAAATAAAAACTATGGAGTGTAATGAAACGTTTTTCGTTGTTTTAGAATGTTTTCGTTTAATTTTAAAAAAAATTTTCGGGGATGCTATTTTTTAACTAACTAGTTAATAGCTAATGACATTAAAGGCTAATAATCACCCTGCTAACAATTTACTCTTTTCATGAAATAATACATATTGCATTTTTATTAAGGCACTTTTTTCATAAGCAGGGAATGACAATCCTGAACTCAAAAAAAAGCAAAAGCATATATCATTTTCTATAATTCATCTGACTTTTAAGAGGTATGGTAAGGGGACACTGTTTAACCACTCAGAATTAATTTTCCTGAACCTCAGAAATCCGTAATTTTAGGAAGCACTACCCTAACTGCTGCAGGCGGGACCTCGCGGGCCTGAATAAAGGTGAAGCCCGTAACGCGCTGATGCATGCGATATTTATGCACCGGCTGGAAGAAATCAGGGCCCGAAATCCGGCAAATCAGAGCTGCATGTTGCGCAGTAAAGTAACTGCCCCGCTTCCCATTGATACAGACCGCCTGTTTCGACGGTGTGCTGATATGCGGCGGAGCGGGCTAAAGCCGCCCCTGAATACGCCTGTCGTCAGACATATCCCATCATTTTCAGCAGCGACTGCACCTGATTCATTGCTTCGCTGCGATGGGTGACGCCCAGCTTCTGATAGAGATTGCGGATATGGGTTTTGATGGTGGTGGAGGCCACCGCCAGCTCACCGGCGATTTGATCGTTGCTGTAGCCAGAATAGATTAATCCCAGCACCTGCCATTCACGCTGCGTCAGCGGACTGGTTCGGATCAGCTCCGGCACGTCAGGATGGTTAAGCAAACGGCTGACAAAGCCTTCATCGAAATGGGCGAATTTGTGACGGTGATATTTATTGATCTCCAGCAGGATACGCCGGGCGCGGTGGCTGTCCAGCTCATTCAGGGTATTCAGCTGAATCAATTGCCGCAGCTGCTGCGCCATCATCTCGCCTTCAATCACAAAATGGCTGATAAAACCGGTGCTGCGCGCCAGTTTCAGCGCCTCAATCAGGACACGCTGCGCCTCCGCTTTGCGGTCGGTCTGCCAGTAGATCTGATTCAGCAGCAACAGATTACGGTTTAAATCACTCATCAGGCGCAGGGCACGGGCATTCTCATTCAGCTCCTCCAGCACCACTTCCGCCTGGCTGACATCACCCAGCAGGATCTGCGCGCGGGCGATGTTCCGCCATTGTCCCTGCAGAAAATGGTTATTGGCGAAGGCAGGTTTAGGCGTCTGCCGCATCCAGTCGCGGGCGTTCTGGCTGTCGCCGGTCAACTGCCAGTAAATGACCCGGACTTTGTCGGCATTGGCTATCCAGTCGCTGTGCCAGTTGCCATTGTTCAGCAGGTTTTCCAGCCGGTTCAGGTAGCTGCGGGCGTTATCCAGATTGCCACGTGCCAGTGAGCACTGCACCAGCAAACCCAGACACTGAATCTGCTGCTGCGGCTGGAAACCGTTCAGTACTTTGATGCCTTCCCGGGCCGCCTGCTCCGCCTCTTCCAGCCGTCCCCAGGCCCACAGCAACTGAGCGCGGATGCGCAGCAGAAACTCATGCAGCGGGAACTGCGCCAGGTGCTGTTCGTCGACCAGCACAAAGGCGCGGCTCTGGATCTCATAGGCTGCCTGCAAAAAGCCCTGAGCAAACAAAATCTCGCTCTGCTGAATCAGGCTCCAGAGGGCGTAGTGCCACACTTCATCGCGCCGCGCCATCTGTTCGGTCTGCCGCATCAGTTTGAGTGAATCATCCAGCTCGCCTTTGCAGTGCATCACTTCACCATGCACTGAGGTTGCCACAATGCGGCTGTAGTGACGGCTCGCTGGCAGGGTGTCGAGCGCCACTTTCGCCAGCCGCTCCGCTTCATCGGTATTGCCATCGTTAATCGCCACCTGGGCGCGCAACGCATTAAATTCACCGCGCAGTGCTGCATCGATCTCGCAGCGGCTGGCCTGTTCAAAACGCGCCAGCAGACTGTCAACTTCGGAGAAGCGATGCTGACTCTGCATCAGCCACGCCTGCAGCAGCACCAGCATTGGATTTTCCAGCATCATCTCCCACGGCAGTGCTTTCAGGGAGTTCTCCAGCAGCGGCAACTCGCTCTGATTAAACAGCGTCCACGCGTGCTTCAGCAGCACGTCCCGCAGCATAGTGGCGTCGCCAGAGGCGAGTGCATGATGAATCGCCTCGCCGGGAAAACCCTGCGCCATCCAGCTCTCTGCCGCAGCCCGATGCAGTGCGGGCAGCTCAGCCGCCAGTTCCCACTGGCAGCGCTGACGCAGGAAGTTACCAAACAGCGGATGGTAGCTGAACCAGCAGCCGGAATCGTCCATGCGCTGCAGAAACAGACCCTGACGCTCAATCTCTTCCAGCCGCATCTGGCCGTTCTCTTCGCGGGTGACACAGGCGATCAGTTCATCGTTCATTGAACGCAGCAGCGCGGTTTTCAGTAAGAAATGACGGGTAGGCAGATCGACGTTATCCAGAACTTCCTCAACCAGATAATCGGAAAGGTGGCTGGCATTAATGCCAGAGAGACGCCGGGCGGAATGCTGAGCCGAACTGGCACCCTGTCGCGCCGACAGTACGATCAGTTGCAGCGCAGTGGCCCAGCCCGCTACATCATCACAGAGTCGGCTGCTCTCTTCGCTTTCCAGCGGGGCCGCCAGTCGGCAGTCAAAAAACTGTCGCGCCTCCTGGTGGGTAAAAGCCAGCTGCTGGCTGCCCAGCTCAATCAGTTGCTCACGCACCCGCAGGTTGGCGATACCGAGCTGCGGCAGATTACGTGACATCAGAATCAGCGTCAGATTTTCAGGCTGATGGCGCAGGAAAAAGCGCATCGCGTCGTGGATCACCGGATTGGTAATCAGATGGTAGTCATCAACGATCAGCCACAGCGGCTGCTGCCACTCCACCAGCTCGATAAAGAGCTGAGAAAACAGGGCGTTGAGATTCACATACTGCCGCTTCTGCGCCAGCAGTTCACTGCGCGGACAGCCACCGTGGGTGGCCTGTTGCAGTGCAGCGATCAGGTAATCGGCAAAGCGCTCCGGCTGATTATCGCCCTCATCTAAAGAAACCCACCCCAGATCGCTTTTCCCTGCCGCCCACTGCGACACCAGTGTGGTTTTACCGTAGCCCGCCGGACTGGTGACCAGCACCAGCCGATAGTTACCTGCAGCGGTGAGCTTTTGCAGCAATCTCTCCCGAATCACAGTGCCTTCAAGACGCACCGGGCGGCTGAGTTTAGCGGGTATTAACATGGGCGCGCGTTTCTCCATTTGTCGAGCGCATCATTATTTTACGCTTCGTAATTATTCCTTACACAGGTTCAGCATTTCGTCAGATGAATGCAAGCAAACCCATTAATTAAACTTTACAAAAGCGTGCGCTATCACACTCCTTCAACGATTTCGGATTAGCCTCATCCTCTCCACCCTCCCTATCCTCCTCCGCTAATTCTTTGCAGGAGGATGAGCCAGGGTTTCCGCGCGGGCAGACTGTCGCCACATTGATCCATTTTCCGTTTTTACAGGACATCAACCATGACACAGCCCGATTTCAACCCGATTCAGTTCAATGCTGCCCTGACCCGTCAGTGGCAGCGTTTTGGCCTGCGCGATGCGCAGGAGATGACCACGACACAGTGGTGGCAGGCACTCAGCGGTGCGCTGGCCGATATGCTGGCCGCGCAGCCTGCTCCCCCGGCCCCGACAGAACTGCGCCATGTTAACTATCTGTCGATGGAGTTTTTGATTGGTCGCCTGACCGGCAACAACCTGCTGAACCTGGGCTGGTATGACGCGGTCAATGAGGCCCTGGCCGCCTGGGATATCTCACTCACTGACGTGCTGGAAACCGAAACGGATCCGGCGCTGGGTAATGGCGGCCTGGGTCGTCTGGCAGCCTGTTTCCTGGATTCCATGGCGAATGTGGGTCAGCCCGCTACGGGCTACGGTCTGAACTATCAGTACGGTCTGTTCCGGCAGCGCTTCGAACAGGGCGCGCAGATTGAAAGCCCCGATGACTGGCAGCGCGACCGCTATCCGTGGTTTAACCACAACGCCGCGCTTAACGTGCGGGTCGGACTGGGCGGTAAAGTGGTGACGGTTGCGGGTCAGCCACAGTGGCAACCGGCGTTTGAACTGCTCGGCGAAGCCTGGGATCTGCCGGTGGTCGGTTATCAGAATGGTATCAGCCAGCCACTGCGTCTATGGCAGGCGAAACATGCCCAGCCGTTTAACCTGAGTCGCTTCAACGACGGCGACTTTCTGCGCGCGGAGCAACAGGGTATTGATGCTGAAAAACTGACCAAGGTGCTCTACCCCAATGACAATCATCAGAACGGTAAAAAACTGCGTCTGATGCAGCAATATTTTCAGTGCGCCTGCGCGCTGGCTGACATTCTGCGTCGCCATCATCGGGCCGGACGCAGCATCGAAACCCTGGCCGATCATGAAGTGATCCAGCTTAATGACACCCATCCGACGCTGGCCATCCCGGAGCTGATGCGTCTGCTGCTGGATGAGCATCAGCTGAGCTGGGATCGCGCCTGGCAGATCACACAGCACACTTTTGCCTACACCAATCACACCCTGATGCCGGAAGCGCTGGAGTGCTGGGATGTGCGTCTGGTGCGCAGTCTGCTGCCGCGCCATATGATGATCATCAATACCCTGAACGCGCAGCTAAAAACGGCTGTCACGGCGCGCTGGCCAGACGATGAAGCGAAGTGGGCCAGACTGGCGCTGGTGCATAATAACCAGCTGCGGATGGCGAACCTCTGCGTGACCAGCGGGTTCGCGGTCAACGGTGTGGCGGCGCTGCACTCGAAACTGGTGGTGCAGGATCTCTTCCCGGAATATCACCAGATGTGGCCGGAGAAATTCCACAACGTGACCAACGGCATTACGCCGCGCCGCTGGATCAATCAGTGCAACCCGGCACTGAGTGCCCTGATCACCCGAACATTGCAAAAACCCTGGCTGAACGATCTCGATGCCTTGCAGGGGCTGGAAGCCTTTGCGGATGACGCCGCCTTCTGCGCGGAATATCGCGCCATCAAGCAGCAGAACAAAGTCGCGCTGGCGCACTGGGTGAAACAGCGGACCGGCATTGAGATTGACCCCACCGCGCTGTTTGACGTACAGATCAAACGACTGCATGAGTACAAACGCCAGCATCTGAGCCTGCTGCACATCATTGCGCTGTGGCAGACGCTGGTCACCGATCCGCAGGCAAACCGGACGCCGCGCGTGGTGCTGTTTGGTGCCAAAGCCGCGCCCGGCTATGCACTGGCGAAAAACATCATCTATGCCATCAACAAAGTGGCCGAGGTGATCAATCAGGATCCCCGCATCGGTGACCGTCTGAAAGTCGTGTTTATTCCCGATTACAACGTCTCCGTCGCCGAGCGGCTGATTCCCGCCGCCGACCTTTCCGAACAGATCTCCACCGCCGGTAAAGAAGCGTCCGGCACCGGTAATATGAAGCTGGCGCTGAATGGCGCACTGACCATCGGCACACTGGATGGAGCGAACGTCGAGATCGCTGAGCAGGTTGGCAGCGAGAACATCTTTATCTTCGGGCATACCGTGGAACAGGTGGTGGCGTTAAAAGCAGACGGTTATGCCCCGGCGCAGTGGCGCAAGAAAGATCCGCAGCTCAATCAGGTCTTACTGGCGCTGGAAGATGGCACCTTCAGCCAGGGCGACTGCCACGCCTTTGATGCGATGTTGCAGAGTCTCGGCCCGGAAGGCGGTGATCCCTATCTGGTACTGGCTGACTTCCAGCCCTACCTTGACGCACAGGCGCAGGTAGAAGCGCTGTGGAGCGATCAGGAGGCCTGGACACGTGCCACCATCCTCAATACCGCACGCTGTGGCATGTTCAGCTCCGATCGCGCTATCCGCGATTACCAGCAGCGCATCTGGCAAGCGAAACGCTAAGGAACGCCATGAAAACAGATCCGGTTATGGACGATTTCTCCCGGGCGGGCATCGCCGCTGAGTATATCAATGCTCACGGCAAGCCACAGGCGATCCCGACCCTGACCCGCCAGCGTTTGCTGGCGGTGATGCAGCCTTCCCATCCGCTGAGCACGCCGCTGCCACCGGTGGTGATTTTTCGCAGCGGCGATCTTCTGAGCCTGTCGCCACAGCTCGCTGACGATGCCCACTGGCATCTCACCAGTGAAGCGGGTGAAATCAGCTCAGGTCGCTGCCAGCCCGCTCAGCCGCTGCATCTGCCGCCGCTGCCTGAAGGCTATCATGAGCTGACGCTGCAACAGGGTGCGCAGCAGTGGTCGTGCCGGATAATAATTGCCCCGGCCCGCTGTTATGAACCCCCGGCCCTGCTGGCAGGTGAGTCAATATGGGGCGCCTGCGTGCAGCTCTATACCCTGCGCTCGGCGGAGAACTGGGGAATCGGCGACTTTGGCGATCTGCGCCGGATGCTGCCGGAGGTAGCCGCACGCGGCGGCGCGTTTATCGGTCTTAACCCTATCCATGCGCTGTTTCCCTCCAGCCCGGAGAGTGCCAGCCCTTACAGCCCCTCGTCCCGGCGCTGGCTTAATGTGCTCTACATCGATGTGGGCGCAGTCGCTGACTTCCGGCAGAGCGCTGCCGCTCAGGCCTGGTGGCAACGTCCGGAAACAGAACAGGCGCTGGAACAGGCTCGCGCAGCAGATTGGGTGGATTATGCGGCGGTGACCCGGCTGAAAATTGCCGCGCTGAGACTGGCGTGGCCGCAGTTTACTCAGCGTGACGCCAGCGATCCCGAGGTGCAGGCGTTTAATAGATTTATACGTGAAGGAGGCGAGAGTCTTCAGCATCAGGCGCTGTTTGATGCGCTGCACGCCGATCAGATAGCACAGGATAGTGAGCGCTGGGGCTGGCCGGTGTGGCCGGAGGCGTTGCAGGATCCCGGCAGTCCGGCCGTGCAGGCCTTCCTGCAACAGCACGCCGATCAGGTGCGCTTCTGGCTCTGGCTGCAGTGGCTGGCCGCGAAGCAGTTTGCCGACTGCTGGGACATCTGCCAGCAGCAGCAGATGCCGATTGGACTTTACCGCGATCTGGCGGTGGGTGTTGCGCAGGGTGGCGCAGAGACCTGGAGCGAGCGCGATCTCTACTGCATGGAGGCCAGCATCGGTGCGCCGCCCGATATTCTCGGCCCGCGCGGCCAGGACTGGGGATTGCCGCCCATGGATCCGCAGGTGATGCGTCAGCGCGCCTGGGAGCCGTGGATCGCCCTGCTGCGTGCCAACATGCGCCACTGCGGCGCACTGCGCATTGACCATGTGATGGCGCTAATGCGGCTGTGGTGGATTCCGGCCGGTGATAGCGCGATGCACGGTGCCTATGTGCACTATCCCATCGACGATCTGCTGGCGATTCTGGCGCTGGAAAGTCAGCGTCATCGCTGCATGGTCATTGGCGAAGATCTCGGTACGGTGCCGGAAGCAATTGTCGATAAGCTGCGGGACGGCGGGGTCTACTCCTATAAGGTGCTCTATTTTGAGCAGGAGTCAGCCCACAGTTTTCGTCCGCCCGCCGAATGGCCACGGCAGGCAATGGCGGTCGCCACCACTCACGATCTTCCGACGCTGCGTGGCTGGTGGCAGAGCGATGATTTGACCACCGGCGCACAACTCGGCCTCTATCCCGACAAAGTGGTGCTGGCCGGGCTATATCAGGATCGGCTGCGAGCGAAGCAGGCGCTGCTGCAGAGTCTGCATCGCGTTGGTGCCCTGCCGAAACGTGCCGGACGCGATGCACCTCGCACCGGCATGAGCAAGGCATTAAACCGGGCGATGCAGCGCTATCTGGCTGACAGTCACAGCGCCCTGCTGGGACTGCAACCGGAGGACTGGCTGGATATGGCGGTGCCGGTCAATATTCCGGGCACCAGCGATGAATATCCGAACTGGCGACGCAAGCTCAGCGCCACGCTGGAAACGCTGTTCAGCGATCCTGCCACTGACACGCTGCTGCGTGATCTGACGGCACGCCGGAAGCGACTACTGCGCAATTGAAGGTTAACGCGCGACTCAGACTCGTGTCTGACGCAGCCTGTTTTACATCATTTTCAGTTATTACAGCGTGCGGGCCGGCAACGGCTCGCACTCTGCTACTGTAATCAGCGCCTCTCAACAGTGATAAGATCACCCTGAGCACGAGCGTCTGAAAAAAGCACACCGGATTCTGTTCAGGATTTAATGAACTTAAGAATTTATCTTCGCCCAATCCTGAGATTGCTTTAACAGCAATGCCCAGTCGTCAGATGGATAGCCGTTATGCAACATTCCTGAAAATACTTTATAGGCGTCACGCTTACTGCCATAAGCACATTTGATCTCAGCGTCATTCATCCATGCAAGGATGATGGTTTTATGTTGCTCGCTGAATCTAAAGAACAAACGATACTGCATCAAAAACTTTGCACGGAACCAATGCTTATTTTGTTCTCCCAGCGTATCGCCCTGGCGAAACTTTGCCTGATGTGGATCGGCGCAAATCTCACTATTGATAACTTTAAACACAGCGGCTAAAAGCTTCGTCGTCGCTTTTCGCTGGTAACTTTCAGGATATTTAGCCCTGAGTAACTCCACTTCATTGGTCAGCGCAATCAGTTGCGATTCAAAACAGGGATGAACATAAACGTGCCATCCATTTATAACCGTGCTGTCTTCCATACTTAATTACTCATCGTCCATGAGTGGAGCATCCAAATCAACGTCCATACCTTCGGTCAACGATGTAATGCGAGTTAATAATCCTCGATCCAGCATTTTAATATTTGCAGCCGTGTTGCGCCTGTCAGCAGGAAGAAAACTCAGAAAGCTCGCCTTCACTGGAGCATCATCAGCCACCGTTTCCTGACGGGTAATAAGGACTTTGCCGCCCTGCAGAACAGCGTATTCGATATTCTCACCAGGTTGCAGATTCATCGCATCACGAACTGCGGCAGGGATGGTGGTCTGTCCGCGGGCTGTCAGTTTTGATGAAGCACGCAGAGAGATGTTTGCCTGAGTCAGAGTTCCCATCGTGGATTCTCACTATTATTAACCAGGATAAGTCAGCAGTGATGCAGTAACATTGGTAATGCAAATGCATTGATCGCGATAAGAGCGAATGTTTTGTTACTAAGTCTTCATTAAAAGTTTCTGATTATGCTTTTCCGTATCGCCTGAAAAATTGGCGCCCTGTTTTATTTCCTGCCAGATATCAAACTCTTCGCGACTAATAAGCACAGCAGCAGAGCCGCCCCGGCGGGTGATAATCACAGGCTCACCCGCCATCACGATATCCATGATTTCAGCAAGATATTTTCGGGCCTGTGTTGTCGTGTAACTTCGCATATAGCCTCCAGAAAAGTCATCCCTGAAACAGCTTAGTTAGCCTATATTCATCAAACGCTATTGCCCACAGCATGACTTACGCAATGCGTAAAACCACGCAAAAAAATCATGCAATCAGGAGCTCTGTAACAAAAAAAGGTGCGCCGCAGCGCACCAGATGGAACAACATCAGTATTGTCGGGGCATCACCCCTTGCCTTTAACACTACTGATAAAGGTCTGCCGGGCAGAGGTGGAACCCAGCCGCTCGGCTTCATCCAGCAGTTTCAGCGCCTTATCGATATTACCGCTGTTCACTGCCTGTGTGATCTTCTGGTTAAAGTAACTCTCGGTATCGCTCATGATCGGTTCCGCACGGGCTTTTGGCGCGGGCGCTGCGGCGGGTGCAGGCGCCGGTGCTGCGCTGTACGCTGCCGCAGGTGCGGTATTGCCGACGGTCACCGCGCTCGGGTCGGATGAACCAAACAGCGGCCCGACCAGAATGGATGAACCGGAACTGGTCTGCATCTTCAGCTTGATTGTCCCTTCCCGGCTGTGGCGGGCGACGGGATCGGGGATATCCGGTACCGCATGACCGGTGCCCTGGGCGTAGGCCTTGGCCGGGTCAAGCAGCGTGGTGGTTTGTGTCAGATCGCTGTCGGTGGTAAACACCAGCAGGTAGATTTTTTGCTGACCCAGCGCCGGGGTTAATTTCATCACCCCTTCCAGTCGATCTGCCGCCATCACGCCCGGCTTCTGATAGGTAAAGTAGCGGCTGGGGAACCAGGCCGCGGGACGCAGGTTTTCATCCAGCACCAGCACGTTCGGTGCGAAAACCTGACCGTTCGCCACTTCACTGCTCAGCGTCAGCGTCAGTTCGCCGATATTGGCGGGCAGACTATAGGCCGCGACCGGACCGGCAATGTGTGGCGCATTCAGCGTCTGTCCGCTGTTAGCGAGTTTTGTGGTCTGTGTCTGAGAAGCAGCCAGCGGTTGCCAGCTCAGGCGTTGCAGCGTTTCGGGTGCCACGACCGGTGCGGACGAGAGATCCTGCGGCACCAGATTGACATCCGCCAGGGCGGGAAGCGCGTGTCCTGTCAGTAACGCCGCACTCAGGCAGAGTGCAGCCAGTTTTTTCATTTTCATTATGTCTACCTTATTGCAGGTCGCGGCGTGAACCAGGCAATGGCACACCGCGACCAAAGAGATCCATCAGGCGCAGGCGCGCCTGTCAGAAAAAGTGCTGGCTTACCACCAGATTTCCATCTGCGCGCCGAAGGTCACTTCATCGTCTTTACCACGGCTGTTAGTCAGGATGCCGTTACCGCTGGTGTCCGCAGAGGCGAAGGTGGTGAGATCGCCTGAGTTATCTTTGTTGTAGCCCCACTTTTCATCCCATTTAGCGTAGGTCGCGAACAGACGCAGAGCCGGACGTGACCAGATGCTGTCGCCCGCCTGCCACTGCTGCGCCAGCGTCACTTTGTACTGGCCGTTGCGTTCGTTAGCCTGCTGTGATTTGACGTTGTCGTAGCCCAGTTCCAGCAACGTGCTCATAATCGGCGTCCATTTGTACATCGGGCGCACACCCACGGTGTACCACTCGGTGCCGCGGTTGTTGTCCAGATCGATGTTCTGGTACATAGCGACGTACATCAGATCCCAGCGTTCCGCCAGCGAGATCGCACCGTGGTCGAGGATGCGATACATGTCACCATTGTTATTGAGGCTGGTGCCCTGCGGCACGCCTTTGCCCTGAGAGGTCAGCGCATCGGTGGCATACTGCAGTACGAATTTGTTATAGCCCTTCAGCATGCTCTGGGTATGTTCAGCAGTGAACATCCAGCCATCTTTAGAAGCCCCCTCTTCCAGACGGTAGTCGTCACGGGCGTTGGCACGACCGTAGTCGACACCCAGCTCCAGCACGCCGTTGGTGTTGGTTTCCAGACCGGCCAGACGCACATCAAACACGTCGTTGGCAGTGCTGGTGGCGAAGTCACGGATACGATCGCTGGAGAAGGTGTAAGAGCCGCCCGCTTCAGACGAACGGGTTGCGGCGAAAGAGAGTTTACCAAAGCCGAGATCGACATCTTCCAGACCGGCACCTGGGCCCGAGATATCCCAGTAGTAGAAGTCGATCATATGGACGTCATGACGCTGATAGAAACGCTTACCGGCCCAGATGGTAGAGCCAGGCAGCGCGTCGATCAGGTTTTTACCTTTTACGTTGGCTTCACGGAAGGCGGGCGATGTGGCTTCCCAGTCATTCTGCTGTGCCACGGAGTAAGCCACGTTGGTGTCGAAATAGAAGCTTTTGTCGCCCTCTTTCCACACTTCCTGGCCTAATTTCAGTTCGGCGTAAGTTTCACATTCGTTGCCCAGACGGTATTTACTTTGGGCGCCGGTGGCCTGGAAACATTGCTGTTCACCACCGCTGCCGGTCCAGCCAATGCCGGAACGGGCGTAACCGGTAAAATCAACCGCCATCGTCGGGGCGGAGAGGGTTCCCACCGCGACGGCAACGGCGATGGGAAGTTTGCGCAGAGTTAACATTTTCTATCTCCTGAGGTCATTGCTTTTATTGTTTTTGGCAGGGCTATACACCCGGCTCCTGATACAGCCTGCGGCACGCGCTCCCGTCCTCGCGGAACAGGTGACAACGCTCGGGCGGCAGGCCAATACCGAGGATGGCGCCCTCTTTTACCAGCACGACGTCCTCCTGGCGGTAGACCAGGTTCTGACGGATAGCGGGAATCTCGATGTGGATCTGTGTTTCATGCCCCAGCTGTTCCACCACCTGCACTTCCCCTTCCAGGGTGACGTCGGCGATATCGCTGGAGAGCAGATGTTCCGGGCGAATACCCAGTGACATGTTGCTGCCGACCTGCACACCGGCGCTGTCAACCGGCAGCCAGACCAGCTGCTGATTCGGCAGCCGCACCTGAACCTGATCGATGGCGGTGGCGGTCACTTTGACCGGCAGGAAATTCATTTTTGGTGAGCCGATAAATCCGGCGACAAAGCGGTTGGCGGGATAGTGGTACAGCTCAAGCGGCTTACCGACCTGCGCAATGCGTCCGGCATCCAGCACCACGATTTTGTCGGCCAGCGTCATCGCTTCGATCTGATCGTGGGTCACGTAAATCATGGTGCGCTTCAGGCGCTTATGCAGACGGGAGATCTCAATGCGCATCTGAACGCGCAGCGCGGCGTCAAGGTTCGACAGTGGTTCATCCAGCAGGAAGACGCGCGGTTCCGCCACCAGCGTGCGGCCAATCGCCACGCGCTGACGCTGCCCGCCAGAGAGGGCTTTAGGACGGCGATCGAGCAGATGCGCCAGTTGCAGAATCTCCGCCACCTGATTAACCCGCTGCTGGATCTCCGCTTTTTTCACCCCGGCCAGTTTGAGGCCAAAAGACATGTTCTCCGCCACCGACAGATGGGGATAGAGCGCATAGGACTGAAACACCATGCCGATGCCGCGTTCGGCGGGCGGCACTTCATTCATGCGCCGGTCGCCGATTAACAGCTCGCCGCTGGTGATGGTCTCCAGTCCGGCAATCATGCGCAGCAGCGTCGATTTGCCACAGCCTGATGGGCCGACGAAAACAACAAATTCCCCTTCACGAATAGTGAGATCGATATCTTTCGACACCACCGTATCGCCCCAGGCTTTCGTGACATTGCGTAACACAACGCTCGCCATGATCCCTTCCCTCTTAGCTGCATAGTCGTGTCTGCCCAGCGGCAGACGAGTTCCGGGGCTCACTATGCGAGAGGAAACTGGCGGTAACATCCTCCACCCCACTGCATTCCGCTGGGGGAGGAGGCGGGAGGAGGAGAAACGCGGGCTGACGCCGCGGCCCGCACGCTGCCGCGCTTTTTTGTGATCGCTAACGCAGACCCGCAGGAATTTTTGCCGCGTAAGCGCCCGCTTAAAGGGCTTTTTGCCAGCGCGATCACAGCGGCAGGTCGAGGGGCGTAGAGCAGAGGAGGATGAGAAGCCGTGGCGGATAAGCACAATGATGCCGGTAAAGCATTCACCACTTCCGCTAACAGGATGGATTTATGACGATGAAAACCGGAGCAAGAATTCTGGCCCTTTCTGCCCTCTCTGCCGTGCTCTTTTCGGCAAGCGCGATGGCAAAAATTGAGGAAGGTAAACTGGTCATCTGGATCAACGGTGACAAGGGCTACAACGGCCTTGCCGAAGTGGGTAAGAAATTTGAGCAGGAGACCGGCATCAAAGTCACGGTCGAACATCCTGACAAAATGGAAGAGAAGTATCCGCAGGTCGCGGCGACCGGCGATGGCCCGGATATTATCTTCTGGGCACATGACCGTTTCGGCGGCTACGCGCAGTCCGGCCTGCTGGCTGAGATCACGCCGGATGCCAGCTTCCGCGAGAAGCTTTTCCCGTTCACCTGGGACGCGGTGCGCTTCGACGGCAAGCTGATTGGCTATCCGATTTCCGTTGAGTCGCTGTCACTGATCTACAACAAAAAGCTGCTGCCGAACCCGCCAAAAACCTGGGAAGAGATTGCCGGTCTCGACAAGCAACTGCGCGCCAAAGGCAAAAGCGCCATCATGTTTAACCTGCAGGAGCCCTACTTCACCTGGCCGCTGCTGGCCGCAGGCGGTGCTTACGCCTTTAAGCTCACCGACGGACATTATGACGTGAAGGATGTCGGCGTCGATAACGCCGGTGCTAAAGCGGGCATGCAGTTCCTGGTCGATCAGGTTAAAGCCAAAACCCTGAACGCGGACACCGATTATTCGATTGCTGAGGCCGCCTTTAACAAAGGCGAAACCGCCATGACCATTAATGGTCCGTGGGCGTGGGGCAACCTCGACAAGAGCGGCATCGACTATGGCGTCACCGAATTGCCAACCCTGAACGGTAAACCGTCGAAAGCCTTTGTCGGCGTGCTGAGTGCCGGGATCAACGCCGCCAGTCCTAACAAAGAGCTGGCGAAAGAGTTCATGGAGAATTATCTGCTGACTGACACCGGTCTGGATGCGGTCAACAAAGATAAGCCGCTGGGTGCTGTGGCGCTGAAATCTTTCCAGCAGACGCTGGAAAAAGATTCGCGTATCGCCGCCACCATGAACAATGCCCGTCAGGGTGACATCATGCCGAATATCCCGCAGATGGCGGCATTCTGGTATGCGATGCGCACCGCTACCCTGAACGCGCTGGGCGGTCGTCAGAGCGTCGACGCCGCACTGAAAGATGCTCAGGCCCGTCTGAAGAAGTAATCTCCCCTTGCAGCCGGGGCAACCCGGCTTGAGTGACCGTTAAGGAAAACCGCATCATGTCAGGAAAACCGAAAACGCGCAGTGTGCTGTTGAAAAGCGTTCTCATCGGGATCTGCTGTCTGCTGGTCGGCTATCTGCTGGTGCTGATGTACGCGCAGGGCGAATATCTGTTTGCGCTGCTGACGCTGATCCTAAGTGCGACCGGACTGTGGATTTTTGCTAACCGTCGCGCCTATGCGTGGCGTTATGTCTATCCCGGCGTGGCGGGAATGGCGCTGTTTGTACTGTTTCCCCTTGCCTGCACGATTGCCATTGCCTTTACCAACTACAGCAGCAGCAACCAGCTCACCTTTGAACGGGCGCAGCAGGTTTTGCTGGGCCGCACCTTCCAGTCGGGTGAAGCAGTCAGTTTTTCTCTGTTCCCGGCCGGCGATCGCTGGCAGCTGGTGCTGAATGATGGCAAAGACTATGTTTCGCCGCCGTTTCAGTTTGGCGCTGAACAGACGCTGAAAATGGCCCCTGTCGCACCACCGTCAGGTGAACGGGCGAACTTCAGAGCGATCACGACCCATCGTCAGGCACTGAGCCAGATCCGGGCGGAAATGCCGGATGGTCGTCAGTTACGGATGAGTTCGCTGCGCCAGTTCTCCGGCACCCAGCCGCTCTATCGGGTGGGTGCGCAGGATGAGCTGATCAACCAGCAGAGTAACGCGCGCTATCGTGCTAATCCCCAGACTGGTTTCTACCAGGCGATTAACGCCGACGGCAGTTGGGCGAACGAAACCCTGAGTCCCGGCTTTACCGTGAATACCGGCTGGAAAAACTTCGTGCGGGTGTTTACTGACGAAGGGATTCAGAAGCCGTTCCTGGCGATATTTGGCTGGACGCTACTCTTCTCGCTGATCACCGTGGTGCTGACCGTCGCGGTGGGTATGGTGCTGGCGTGTCTGGTGCAGTGGGAGGCGTTGCGCGGCAAAGCGGTCTATCGGGTGATGCTGATTCTGCCCTATGCCGTGCCGGCGTTTATCTCGATCCTGATTTTCAAGGGGTTGTTCAACCAGAGCTTTGGTGAAATCAACGTGATGCTCAGCGCGCTGTTTGGCGTGAAGCCGGCCTGGTTCAGCGACCCGACGCTGGCGCGCGCCATGCTGATTATCGTCAATACCTGGCTCGGCTACCCCTACATGATGATCCTCTGCATGGGCCTGCTGAAGGCGATTCCGGACGATCTCTATGAAGCCTCGGCGATGGACGGTGCAGGACCGCTGCAGAACTTCTTCCTGATAACTCTGCCGCTGCTGCTGAAACCACTGATGCCGCTGATGATCGCCAGCTTTGCCTTTAACTTTAATAACTTTGTGCTGGTGCAGTTACTCACCAACGGCGGGCCGGATCGCCTCGGCACCACCACGCCAGCCGGTTACACCGATTTGCTGGTGAACTACACCTGGCGTATCGCCTTTGAAGGCGGCGGCGGGCAGGACTTTGGGCTGGCCGCCGCTATCGCCACGCTGATCTTCCTGCTGGTTGGTGCGCTGGCGGTGATTAACCTGAAAGCCTCGCGGATGAAATTCGACTAAGCGCCTGGCCCGACTGGCGTCATGGTTGCAGGCAGTCCGGACGCGAAGAGCGTGGAACAACCGGAACCTGGGAGGTGAGGATTGTGAGCACTGCCCGGGTTCAGACTGACAAATAAAATAGCCTGAGGGACCAGGCTCTGAGGAGTTGTTATGGCTATGGTACAACCGAAATCGCAACGGCTGCGTCTGTTCACCACGCATCTGCTGCTGCTGTTATTTATCGCGGCGATTCTCTTTCCCCTGCTGATGGTGATTGCGATTTCGCTGCGTGCCGGGAACTTCGCCACCGGCAGCCTGATCCCGGAGCAGATCTCGTGGGAGCACTGGCGTCTGGCGCTGGGTTTCAGCGTGGAACATGCGGATGGCCGGGTGACACCGCCGCCCTTCCCGGTGCTGCTCTGGTTATGGAACTCGATCAAGATTGCGGCAATCAGTGCGCTGGGCATCGTGGCGCTCTCTACCACCTGCGCCTATGCCTTTGCCCGTATGCGCTTTACCGGCCGTGCCAGCCTGCTAAAAGGAATGCTGATTTTCCAGATGTTCCCGGCGGTGCTGTCGCTGGTGGCGCTCTATGCCCTGTTTGATCGTCTCGGTCAGTATCTGCCTTTTATCGGGCTGAATACCCACGGTGGGGTGATCTTCGCCTATCTGGGCGGTATCGCGCTGCATGTCTGGACTATCAAAGGCTATTTCGAAACTATCGACGGGTCACTGGAAGAGGCCGCCGCGCTGGATGGCGCAACGCCGTGGCAGGCGTTCCGGCTGGTGCTGCTGCCGCTGTCGGTGCCGATTCTGGCGGTGGTGTTTATTCTGGCGTTTATCGCCGCGGTGACTGAAGTGCCGGTCGCCTCGCTGCTGCTGCGAGATGTAAACAGCTACACCCTGGCGGTCGGGATGCAGCAGTACCTCAATCCGCAGAACTATCTGTGGGGCGATTTCGCCGCTGCGGCGGTGCTCTCCGCGATTCCGATCACCCTGGTTTTCCTGCTGGCGCAGCGCTGGCTGGTGAGCGGTTTAACCGCGGGCGGGGTGAAAGGCTAAAACGATCATCATTGTACGTTGCCACTACTTACACAACGCCTGTTGTGGTTGAAGGATTCGGCGGCCTGCGGGCCGCCTTTTTTATGCTAATCCGATTCCGACGCACGGCTGCCTGCCACCAGCGCCACGACCATGGCAGTGATCGCCTGCTCTCCTTCCGGTTTGCTGACATCGCCGCGTGCCACCGCGCCTGCGATGGCATCCGCGCCCCCCAGCAAGCCCCACATGCCTGCTTCCGGAATGCCGCTGCTGCCAGCCAGAGGGGCAAACCAGCGCTGACAGCGGGCGATAAAGTCGAGCTGATAGTGGCGTTTGACGGCAGCCAGTTCCGGCGAGGTGCTGAGCGCTGACAGCAACTCCGGAATCTCACGCCCTTCCGTCATCACACAATCCACATAACAGGCCGCAAGCACTTCCGCTTTTTGTTGCATCACCATCGGTGCGGCATTCATCGCCGCTTCCATCTTTTCGGTCTGGCGACGATCAAAATCGTCATACAACGCCGCCAGCAATCCATGACGGGTGGTGAAGTGGTCATAAACCACCGGTTTACTGACCCCCGCCGCGTCGCCGACTCTGGCCAGCGTCAGTGCCTCGCTGCCTTCGGTTTGCATTATCTGCCACGCGACGTCTGACAACTGCCTGCGTCGTGCCTCGCGTGTCAGACGCTTACGGGGTGTTTTTTCAACGGTCATGTTTTTCCTGATGGGCGAACAGACGCTGGCCCAGTTGATGCGCCAGCTGATAGTGTGACTCAG
This sequence comes from Pantoea sp. PvP021, assembly GCF_054056055.1. Taxonomy (NCBI): domain Bacteria; kingdom Pseudomonadati; phylum Pseudomonadota; class Gammaproteobacteria; order Enterobacterales; family Erwiniaceae; genus Pantoea; species Pantoea sp. PvP021. Next base: position 134,162 of record NZ_JBSRXX010000002.1, read on the forward strand.
GATAACCTTCATCGCCGCTAAGCAACAGTTCACTGGTCACCACCAGCGCACCGCAATAGTCAAAGATGCCGTGATCAATCTGATTCCGCATGCTGGCGAAATAGCCGCGCCGCAGAAAGGTTCGGGTATCAGCCGCGCCAATCGCAACCAGATGCACGGGAAGATGGCCGAGGCGTTTTACGATATGGCCATCCTGCTCATCAAAGGCCCAGCCCGCGATGAAAACGCGGTCTATCCAGCCTTTAAGCTGTGCCGGAAATGACCACCAGTAGACCGGATAGACCAGCACCAGCGCATCGGCACGATCCAGCCGCTGCTGTTCTGCCAGCACATCGGGCGGCGTCGGTGCCAGACCGTTGAAATGTCTGTGATCGCTGAGCGAAAAACCTGGATCAAACCCTTCTGCCGCCAGATCGGCCTTTTCAGCCGTATGATGGCCTGTCGCGATAATGCCCTGCGCCAGCTGGTCCGCCACGCGATGGGTGTGAGCGTCCTGATTGGGATGGGAAGTCACTATTAATGCATGCATCGTCGTCACCTTACCTGATTAGTCATTAAGCTACTAAAGGTAAGTTACTATTGGTAGGTTATCAAGCAACGACCACTGATCGATTCGCTGACCGCACTTACTGTTTAAACGCAGAAGTCGCCAGCAAGGCCTGCTCCAGCAGAGGGTGATCGAACGTAAAGGGAAGGTGCGCCAGGCTGGCGGAGGGGAAATGGATCTGCTGCGCAATCTCTCTTACCCTGTCCGCGTTAATCGCCGCAGGCAGCGTCAGGGGAGAGTGGAAACGGCGCAGCAGCGCCAGCAGTTCAGGCTCCACCTGCTTACCCTGCTGTTCAATCCAGGATTGTACCAGCAAGCTAAAGCCGACCTTTTCACCATGCAGCCAGTTATGCAGCTCTGGCTGGTGAGTCAGGCGATCGTGGATGATATGGGCAAAACCGGGGGTTGCCATCTCATCCTGAATACTGTTAGCCAGCCCCGCCAGCACAATGTTGGCTTCAATCACTTTCTCCAGCGCCGGGGTGACCTGCTGCCTGATGTTATCGGCCACTGCCGTGTCTCCCCAGCGTTTCAGCACCGTCACCGCCTGCCAGGCGGCTGCGACTTTAAGATCCAGCGCCAGCTGATGCGGCGTCTGTCGCTGATAAGGCTCAAATTCAAACCATTTGGCCAGCGCATCCACGATCCCGGCCCGCAGATAGCGTACCTCGCTGCGGGCGATAACCTCGCTGTCCACCAGAATCCGCTCCGGCATGGCATTCAGTGGCTGGCTGCGCAGATGGCCGCCGCGCTCATCATAGATAATCGCCAGCGGAGACCAGGCGGCACAGGTGGCGGCCAGCGTGGCGAAGTTAACCAGCCGGATATCCGGCAGCGCATCATTGACCGCTTTGGCGCAGTCCAGAACCCGCCCGCCGCCGACTGCCAGAATCAGGGTAGCGCCGTGCGTCTGCACCTGCTGTTGCAGGGCAGCAATCGCCGCGTCGGTACACTCACCGGTCAGGGTGTCGAGCTGCCAGCGGATCCCCGCCCGTTCCAGACTTATGCTCATGTCAGGATTCACCGCCTGCCAGGCCCGCGGCGAGGTGAGGATGTGAATATGCGAGGCAAGCGGCCGGATAATTTCTCCCACCCCGGCCCGCAGCCCTGGCCGTTGCAGATAGCCTTTCGGCGACATCACGCGAAACATCGTTCCCCCTTATCGACGATAAGCCAGCGAGCGTACCAGCCGGTCGCCGAGTTTCTGAATAAGCATCACCAGCGCCAGCAGCACTACAATGGTGGCCGACATGATTTGGTTATCGAAACGCTGATAACCGTAGCGAATCGCCAGATCGCCCAGCCCGCCACCGCCAACCACGCCCGCCATCGCCGAGAAGCCAATCAACATCACAATCGTCAGGGTAACGCCCGCCACCAGCGCGGGAAGCGCTTCCGGCAGCAGCACACGGCTGACGATATGCCACAGGGTACCGCCCATTGATACCACCGCTTCTATGCGGCCGCGGTCGACCTCATCCAGCGCGTTCTCCACGATGCGGGCGAAAAAGGGAAATGCCCCCAGCGTAATCGGCACAATAGCGGCAGTGCTGCCCAGCGTGGTGCCGACCAGCAGACGGGTAAAGGGGATCAGCGCAATCAGCAGCACCACAAACGGCAAGGCGCGTCCGGTATTTACCAGCGTATTCAGCAGCAGTGAAATCGCGCGATTGGGCAGAATGCCTTTTGGCCGGGTCAGAAACAGCAGCACGCCTACCGGCAGCCCTATCGCGACCGTGAACAGGGCCGCCAGCAACACCATATACAGTGTTTCGCCAGTGGCGTTCAGCAGCAGTTCCTGAAACCGCTCACTACTCATGCTACGCATCGGGTTAACGCCTCACGCTGATATTTTTCGATAAACGCCCGGTCTGCTTCGCCATCCTTCAGCAGCATTTTGCGCAGGCGTCCCTCTTCACGTCCCATGATCTGGCTCAGGCTGCCGCTCTCAACCAGCTGGCCATTCTCAAGCAGCGCCGCCCCGTCACAAATCCGCTTCACCACCGCCATTTCATGGGTGATCAATACAATGGTGATATTGAGCTGCTGCTGAATATCGGCCAGCAGATCGAGAATTGAGGTGGTGGTTTCGGGATCCAGCGCGCTGGTCGCCTCATCGCACAGCAGATAACGGGGTCGGGCGGCCAGCGCGCGGGCGATGCCGACGCGCTGTTTCTGTCCACCGGAGAGCTGCGACGGCCAGGCCGCCGCAAAGGAGGCCAGCCCCACCAGTTTCAGCAGCGATGCGACCCGCTCGCGGCGTTCAGCCGCAGGCACACCGGCAATCTCCAGCGCCAGATCGACGTTGTCCTGCACGTTGCGCGAATGCAGCAGATTGAAGTGCTGGAAGATCATCCCCATCTGCTGTCGCTGCTGACGCAGTTGCGCCAGGCTCATCGCAGCGAGATCCTGCCCGTCGATTTCAATCAGGCCGCTGGTGGGACTCTCCAGTCGATTGAGGCAGCGCAATAGTGTACTTTTGCCCGCTCCGCTCCGGCCAAGGATGCCAAAGATGGTCCCCTCTTCGATGGTGAGTGAGATGTCGTCTAACGCTGGCGCAGATGCGCCAGGATACTGTTTGCTGAGATGACTGAGTTTAATCATGCTGCTGGTCCGCAACCGGAATCACTGAGCCCTGATAATTTTTACGGATAAACTCCGCTACCTGCGGCGAGCGCAGATCTTTCGCCAGCTGTAACACGCGGGGATCCTTCGCCAGTTCTGGCGTCGTTACCAGCAGGTTGGCGTAGGGATTATGTGCTGCAGACTCCAGTCCCAGCGCATCTTTCGCCGGGGTCAGACCTGCTTCCAGCGCGTAGTTGCCGTTGATAATTGCGGCATCCACATCATCCAGCGAGCGTGGCAGCTGCGGCGACTCAATCTCAACGATCTTAATTTTCTTCGGGTTATCACTGATATCTTTTGGCGTCACCAGCGTCGAACCCGTTTCACCCTGCGCGTTGAGTTTGATCACCCCTTTGTCCTGCAGCAGCCAGAGTGCGCGGCTCAGGTTAGTGGTATTGTTAGGTACCGCAATGCTGGCCCCTTCAGGTAGCGCCGCTAAACTTTTCACTTTCCGCGAATAGATACCCAGCGGCTCGATGTGAACACTGGCGGCCACGGCAAAGGTTTTCCCCAGCGCCTTCTCCTGATCTTTCAGGTAAGGCAGATGCTGGAAGTAGTTGGCATCCACATCCCCGGCGGCCAGCAGCTCATTGGCATTCACGCCCCCGCTCAGCTCAACAATTTTGAGATCCAGTTTCGGATCCAGGGTTTTGACATACTCCAGGATTTCCGCATGGGGCAGCGGATCGGCCGCTACGCGCAGCGGCGCGGCCTGTAAACTCTGGGCAATCAGCAGTGAAAGACCGGCCAGGGCCAGAAAGCGCTTTTTAATCATCATCATTTATCTCTTATCGTTATCAGTGGGTGTTGTGTTCGGGGTAGAAACGCTGGGCAACTTCCGGATGCGAACGCAGCCGGCCTTTAAGGTAGTTCCAGCCCACTTCGCGCAGCAGCGGATTAAGCGGATCGCTGCTCGGTCCCTGTGCCAGTTCAGCCAGTTGAGGAGGCAGTTGATAGATCGGCACCACGGCGTCGAGTTGAGCGCCAAGGAAAAAGGCGATGGATAAGCGCTCGCTGCTCTGCGGTGGCGACACCACACGGTGCACCGTTGCGCGAAGATAACCGTTGGTTGCCAGCTCCAGCAGCTCGCCAATGTTCACCACAAACGCGCCCGGCAGTGGTGAGGCATCGATCCAGTTGTCCGGCGTCACTTCCACCTGTAAGCCCGGCTGATCGTCCTGCAGTAACATCGTCAGGAAGCCTGAATCTTTGTGCGCGCCAACACCCTGGCGTGATTCGCCCTCCGTGCGGCCCGGATAACGGATCAGTTTGATATGTTCGTTGGGATAGTCGCCATAGAGGTTATCGAAGGCGTTGCGCGGCAGATTCAGTGCCCCGGCAAAGGCGCGCAGCAGCTCCAGCGCCACCGCTGTCATCTGCTGCTGCCAGCGGGTGACCACCGTTTGCAGTTCAGGTAAAGCTTCAGGCCACTGATTCGGCCCCTGCATCCGTTGCCAGGTGGGTGAATCGGCGGTAACGGGCAGCGCTTCCCGTTCCGCACCAATATCAAACTGCTCGCGATAGTCAGGCTGGCTGCGGGTTATTTCAACCCCCGCCAGGTTATAGCCGCGAAAATGCGGCGAGTTCGCCATCGCCACTGCGGATTTATCCGCCTGTGACAGGGCAAAAAATTTCCGCGCGACGTGCTGAACCTCATCTAATAATTCACGGTCGATACCGTGATTAATTAAATAGAAGAAACCGACATCACGCGCGGCCTGGCTTAATTTTTCCAGGACCTGTTGCTGCTGCTGTTGATTACCTGACAATAATGCGAAATCAATTACCGGCAATTCTGCTGTGGTTAACGCGCTCATGATTGACACTCTGTTGGCATGGAATCGCTTTACACTGCCATTTCATTTATGCGTTAACTACCAACTAATCCTGCTATGTATATGCGACGGATGGGAATATCCCACCACGCCGCGGGCTTTAAACCCGCAGATTACTCTGCGCTCCACGCCACGAATGCCGGCGGTAACCATGCCGTAATCTCAGGCAAAGGCTGTTGATAAAGCGCAATCTCGACAAAACAGGTCTGCGCACTGCACCCCTGGCCGAGTCGTGAACTGCCGCTATCCTGGGTCAGCACATTGGGATTGCCATGTTTATCCAGCGGCTGGCCCTCCTGCTGATCGAGCGGGTCATACCAGGCGCCGGTCGACATCTGTACGACACCCGGCAGGATATCCTGCGTCAGATGCACACCCGCCAGCAGCGCGCCGCGTCCGTTAAAGACTTTTACGATGCTGTTCTCCTCAATGCCGCGCGCAGCAGCATCTTCAGGATGCATCCAGAGTGGCTCACGCCCGGCAATTTTGGTGGCCCGGCTGACCCGTCCATGATCGTACTGACTATGCAACCGGGTCCGTGGCTGGCTGGAGAGCAGATGCAACGGCCACTGCTGCTTTTCCTGCTGTTGCGCCTGGTATTCCGGCGCATACCAGCAGGCAAATCCGGGCGCTTCGTCATACCCGAAATCGGCCACCTGCTGAGAAAAAAGCTCGATTTTCCCCGACGGCGTGCTGAGCGGGGCTGACTCCGGGTTATCACGAAACGCTTTTAGCAGGATCTGCGGCGTCTCTGGCGCGGGATACTCCACCACGCCCTGTGACCAGAACGCCTCAAATGGCGGCAGTTCGATGCCCTGCGCTGCCGCGCGTGGCCGGGAATCTTCATAGAGTGACTGAAGCCACTGGCGCTCATCCCGTCCCTGCGTAAAGGCGTCAGCAAAACCGAGCCGCTGCGCCAGGGCGGCAAAAATTGCGTAATCCGATTTTGCCTCGCCAAACGGCGGCAGATGCTGCGGCATGGCGATGATAAAACCGTCGTTGCTGGCGCTGCCGATATCTTCACGCTCCAGCGACGTGGTCGCAGGCAGCACGATGTCGGCAAATTTTGCCTGTGCCGTCCAGAACTGCTCATGCACAATTACGGTGTCCGGCCGCTGCCAGGCGCGTATCAGCTTGTTGATATCCTGATGGTGATGAAAGACATTGCCGCCCGCCCAGTAGACCAGCCGGATGTCGGGATAGACCCGCTGTTGCCCATCAAACTCATAGTGCCCTCCGGGATTGAGCAACATGTCGGCGATGCGTGCCACCGGAATCGTCTGCTGCACCGGATTATGACCGGCGGGCAGACGAGGCCCGGAAAACTGTCGCCGGGCGGCACCGGCCAGATTGGTTGAGGCGTAACCAAAGCCCAGCCCGCCGCCGGGTGTGCCAATCTGACCCAGCAAAGCGGTGGTCGCAACGGTGGCCCAGAAAGCCTGCTCGCCCTGCCGCGCCCGCTGCACTGACCAGGCAATATTCACCATCGTTTTATGCGCCGCCATCTGCCGTGCCAACGCACGGATCTCCGCGGCCGCCAGCCCGGTCAGCGGAGCGGCCCATTCTGGCGTTTTAGCTATCCCGTCGCGTTCACCCAGCAGGTAGGCGGCATAGTGGTCAAAGCCCACCGTGTAACGTTTTGTGAATGACGCATCGTAAAGAGATTCAGTAATTAACACCTGCCCGATTGCCAGTAACAGCGCCGTATCGGAGCCGGGCTGTATCGCCAGCCACTCCGCATCCGCCACCCCAGCGAGATCGTTTCTGACCGGACTGATGTTGATAAACCGGGTGCCATTCTGCCGTAGCGTGGTTAACCAATGAGAAAGCGCATGGTCATTAGCCCCGCCGCCATTGACCTGCGCATTGCGCAGCGGCAAACCCCCGATAGCCACAAACAGTTCGCAATGCTCTGCCAGAACCGGCCAATGGGTATGGTGACGTTGTAACTCATCGAGGTTGCCGATGATGTGCGGCAGCGTGCGTTCACCGGCCGCAATGCTGTAGGTGTTGGTGCTGGCGATATAGCCGCCATAGTGGTTAAAGAAACGATGAAGCTGGCTCTGGGCATGATGGAAACGTCCGGCACTCGACCAGCCGTAAGAGCCGGCGTAGATCGCCTGATTGCCGTGCTCTGTTTTGACACGCCCCAGCTCCTCCGCCACCAGTTGCAACGCAACATCCCAACTCACTTCCACAAACGGCTCTTTGCCGCGCCCGTTGCGGGATGCGCTTCTGTTCTGGAGATAACCGAGCCTGACGGCCGGATTTTTGACCCGGGTTTCGCTTTGCACCGCGCCCGGTAACGACTGCCCGATCGCAGAGGGATTACGGTCCCACGCCACCGGCCTGACCGACGTCAGCGTGTCCCCTTCGGTGGTGACGTGATACGTGCCCCAGTGCATAACAGCTAAATCATTCTTTTTCATGGCTCACTCGCGTCGGATACGGCGCGAGAGACGCGTACCCAGGGTTTGCAGTAGCTGGACAATGACAATCAGCACCAGCGCAGTCGAAATCGTAGCAAAGGCATCAAAGCGCTGATAGCCGTAAGTAATGGCGAGGTCGCCAATACCGCCGCCGCCCACCGTGCCCGCCATTGCCGTCGCACCCAGCAGGCCGATAGTGGCGGTGGTCAGAGCTAACACCAGCGACGAGGCGGCTTCCGGTATCATGAAATGCCATATGGTCTGCAGCGTGGTGGCACCCATCGCATTGGCTGACTCCAGAATGCCCTCATCCACCTCCAGCAGCGCATTCTCCACCAGCCGTGAAATATAGGGCGCGATAAATATCACCAGCGGCACAATGGCCCCCGCCGTACCGATGGTGGTGTTCACCAGCAGGCGCGTCAGCGGCAGAATAGTGATCAGCAGAATAATAAACGGCAGTGAACGGATGATATTCACGATCGGGTTCAGCAACTGATGTACCAGTCGATTCGGCTGTATCCCACCCGGACGACAGATCACCAGCACAATGCCAAGCGGCAGGCCCAGCAGAGAACCAAAGCCCAGAGATAGCGCCACCATGATCAGCGTGTCCTGCATCGCCGTCAGGAACTGATCGCCGGTAACGGCGGTTTCAAAGAGTTCTGACATCACTGATTTTCACTCCGGTCGCGATGAGAAACTGGATGGCCGCCTCGCGTCTTGCGGGCTCGCCTTTGATCTGCACAATCATGAAACCCAGAATGGTACGCTGTACTTCCGTCATGCTGGCGAACAGGATATTCACTTCAACCTCATGTTCACGGATCAGGCGATTGATGATCGGCTGTTGTGCCGTGCTGCCGACAAACTCCAGCCGCAACACGTCGACAGCCGGATGCTGGCTTAACAGCGCAAGGGTCTGCTGTGGCAGGCGATCGTGGATAACGGACTGCACAAAGCTGGCGCTCACCGACTGTTGCGGTTCAGCAAACAGCGACAGGACATCGCCCTGTTCAACGATACGGCCCTGCTCCATCACCGCCATCCGGTTGCAGATCTTCTGGACCACCGACATCTCATGGGTGATCAGGACAATGGTGATGCCGTAACGCTGATTAATCTCCTGTAACAGCAGCAGAATCTGTACCGTGGTCTGGGGATCCAGCGCGGAGGTTGCCTCATCACACAACAGAATCGCGGGATTGGTTGCCAGCGCGCGGGCAATTCCGACGCGCTGTTTTTGTCCGCCGGAGAGTTCATCCGGGTAGCTGTGGGCTTTGTCGCTGAGGTTAACAAACGCCAGCAGCTCCGCTACACGGGTGGCGATAAAATCTTTATCCCGGCCCTGTAAAATCAGTGGGATGGCGACGTTGTGAAACACCGTTCTGGCATTGAGCAGATTGAAGTGCTGGAAGATCATGCCAATCTGCTTTTTGACCTGAATTAAGCGCTTTTTGCTGATCCCTTGTAACGCTTCACCCTGCACCTCAACCGAGCCGGTTGTGGGGGTCTCCAGGTGATTAATCAGGCGCAGCAGCGTACTTTTTCCGGCTCCACTGGTGCCGATGACGCCAAAGATGTCACCCTGGTTGATGCGCAGATTAATCTCCTTCAGCGCCTGCACTTCTGCACCGTTACGCGCAAATGTTTTGCTGACATGGCGAAACGCAATGGCTACCTGACTCATTTGAAATAATCTGGCAGCAGATAGCCCGCATACTGCGCATTACCGGTGATATAGCTTTTAAATTCTGCTGAGTGGTAGCCGGCAATAATGTCACGGGCAAACTGAGCCTGCTTATTTTTATCGGCTACCGTCACCACGTTAATAAACTGGCTGGTTGCCGCTTCCAGTTTCAGTGCCGAATTGAGTTTCATGCCACTGGATACCGCGAAGTTGCCCTGAATGACTCCATAGTCAACGTCGGGAAGTGCACGCACCTGCTGGGCGTTATCCATCTCTTTGAGCACGATTTTGTAGGGGTTTTCCGTGATATTTTTCTGCGAAAAAGTGGCAGCATCGCTATCGGGGCTGATTTTGAGCCAGCCGATGCTCTGGAGTAACAGCGCCGCCCGATACTCATTTGAGGGCTGGTTGGGCACAGAGACCGTGCTGCCTGGTGCGGGTTGAGTCAGCGTTTTCACGCGCCCAGAGTAGAGCCCCATTGGCGGGGTCGGCACCTGCACAATCCCAACGTTATCAATGCCAAGCCGCTCATTAACCGACTTAAGATAGACGGGATGCTGCATGATATTGGCGTCAATCGTCCCGCGATGAACAGCATCATTAACCTGAATTCCATCACTGAAATCTTTATACTCCAGAGTATACCCCTGCCTGATTAATAAGGGCGCGACGCCTTTTTCAAATTGCTCTTTATAAGGCCCTGGATTAAATCCAATCCGTATTTTCTTCTGGTCGGCTGCCTGAGCGGCAGAAATAAAAAGGCTGGCGGTGGTCAGTGCCAGAATAATTCCCCGGGATGTGATCTGCATTGTTTGCCCTGATTCATTATTGTGAGAGCGATCGATTTAATCACAGCCATCGCGGAGAGGAACAGGCAAAACCCAGCCCCGACTTTGGCTTATTTATGCTAACGATAGTCACACGCTGGATATTCGAATCCTTGCAAAGAACAGCGTTATTTCTGCTAAAGATTTTAATGTCAGCTGTGTCATTCTTCCCCGCTTAACACTGTTTATTGCGGGAGAGATATGGCGGAGTTTGCAGCTTCAGAGATGGTCGCAGGGCTGGAAGAGAACCTCTTCAGCATGCTGGAAAAGCAGGCAGCACAACTGGATGATGCGCTGTTACCGCTGATCGATCTCTCTTCCGGCAGTCCACGTCAGCCAACGCCGCCCGCGGTAATCGCTTCATTACAGGCTGCGGCAGCGAAACCGGAGAACCATGAGTATCCCTCGTTCTGGGGCAAACCCGCGCTGCGACGTGCTATCGCAGCCTTCTACCAGCGTCACTACGGCGTCACGCTCGATCCTGAAACTGAAGTGGCGCTGTTCCAGGGCGCGCACATTGGCGTCAACGGTTTTCCCCGCGCCCTGCTCAATCCGGGGCAGGTGTTGATCTCTACCGATCCCTGCTATCCGCTCTACCGCTCAGCGGCCCGTCAGGCAGGTGCCGATTTTTATGGCATTCCGCTGGAGGCGCGCAATGATTTCCTGCCCGATTTCACCCAGGTGCCGGACGATATCGCGGCGCGTGCCGGTCTGCTGCTGCTCAATTATCCCCATAATCCCACTGGCGCACTGGCGACACCCGCGCTGTTCGCCGACGCGCTGGCCTTCGCCCGCCAGCATCATGTTCCGCTGATTCATGACTTCGCCTATGCCACGCTGGGCAGTGAGTCGGGCGAACAGCCGCTGAGTCTGCTGGCACAGCCCGATGGCAAAGCCTGGGGCGTGGAAATCTACACGCTGTCAAAAAGCGCACTCATGGCAGGCTGGCGGGTGGGATTTGCGGTGGGAAACGCCTCGATGATTGCGGCATTTAAAAAACTTCATACTCATAGCTACAGCACGGTGTATGGCGCGGTGCAGGATGCCGCCATCACCGCGTTGTCGCTGCCCGCTGAACAACTCAGCTTGCTGGCAGAGCATTACCATCAGCGCCGCAGAGTGATTTTAGCCAGGCTGGCAGCAATGCACTGGCCGGTACGCGCCCGTCAGGGCACCTTTTTCCTCTGGCTGGCAGCGCCAGCTGGTTTCACCGGGGAGCAATTCGCCGCCCTGCTACTGGCCCAGTGTCATCTGCTGGTGGCACCGGGTAACGGGTTTGGCGCAGCGGGTCGTGATTATATTCGCATCAGCCTGACAACCGGGACGGAGCAATTACTGCAGGCGCTGGATCGCATCGACGAACTGAAACTGTTTAAGTAGCGCATCAGCACCGGGAAAACCAGTTCCAGATATAACCAGAGCACCAGCCGCAAGTTATTACCAAATGTTCAGACCCGTAAGCAGGCGTGAATAAGTTCACTATGCTGGGTTTGTCAGTAAATGCAGTTATTTCGGCTGAAAACTTGCAAAAACTTACAATCGTAGTCTAGAGTTTACCGGCTGCGGTTTCTGCCGCTTCACTTAAAAATTATTCGGCTTCTTATAGCTTTCATTTCCACGGTTTCTTCTGAACATTGTTTGCGGCTGCGAAAGCTATAAGACTCCTTCATTGATGCACCTGAGGAGAATATGGACACCAGAAACTCATCGTCTGAACACCCAAAGAAACATTTCTGGAACAGGAAGCCAAAAGAGCTGACTGTTGACGACATTACCGTAATCGACAACGACATGCTGAAGCGTGCAGTTGGCGCAGCTGCGTTAGGTAATGCGATGGAATGGTTCGACTTTGGCGTATACAGCTATCTCGCCGTGATCATCGGCAAAGTCTTCTTCCCGGATGCCAACAACGCGGTGCAGCTAATCGCCACCTTTGGTACGTTTGCCGCGGCCTTCCTGGTCCGTCCGATTGGCGGCCTGGTATTTGGCCCGCTGGGTGACCGCATCGGACGGCAGAAAGTGCTGGCGATGACGATGATCATGATGTCGATTGGTACGTTCTGTATCGGTCTGATCCCGGCTTACTCTTCAATAGGCATCATGGCACCGATTCTGCTGCTGGTGGCACGTCTGATCCAGGGCTTCTCAACCGGTGGTGAATATGGTGGCGCAGCGACCTTTATCGCGGAGTACTCTACCGATAAACGCCGGGGCTTTATGGGCAGCTTCCTGGAATTCGGCACCATCGGTGGTTACCTGCTGGGTGCCAGCCTGGTCACGGTGATGACCACCGTGATGTCGAATGAGGCGATGATGTCCTGGGGCTGGCGCGTGCCGTTCTTTATCGCCGCGCCGCTGGGCCTGTTTGGTCTCTATGTGCGACTGAAGCTGGAAGAGACTCCGGCTTTCCAGCAGCACATGGAAAAACAGGAAGCACTGGAGCAAAGCAAGCCGCGTCTGACGCTGATGCAGATGCTGAGCAAATACCGCGCACCGATGATGAAATGTATCGGTCTGGTACTGCTGTTTAACGTCTCTAACTACATGCTGACCTCGTACATGCCGAGCTATCTGACCGGCGTGCTGGGTCTGCCAGAGTTGAGTGGCCTGCTGCTGGTGATGGTGGCGATGTTCGTGATGATGCCGCTGACGCTGCTGTGGGGTCGCTGGACTGACCGCATCGGTCGTCGTCCGGTGATTGCCTTTGGTGCGGTGGGTCTGATCCTGCTCGCCATCCCGAGCTTTATGCTGATCGGGTCCGGTAATATGTGGGCGGTATTTGGCGGCCTGATGATTCTGGGTGTACTGCACACCTGCTTCAGCGGCACTATGCCTTCGACGCTGCCTGCGCTGTTTACTACCGATATCCGTTACAGTGCGCTGGCCATCGGCTTCAACCTGTCGGTATCGCTGTTTGGGGGTACGACACCGCTGATTACCGCGTGGCTGGTGGATACCACTAAAAACAATATGATGCCGGCTTACTACATGATGGGCGCGGGCGTGATTGGCCTGCTCACCATTCTGACGGTACGTGAAACAGCCCGTCAACCGCTGACCGGTTCATCCCCTGCGGTAGCGACCAAAGCGGAAGCGCATCGCCTGATCGACAAGCTGCGCAAGCGGCACAAGCCATCAGCGACCACCGCGAAATAACTGTTCTGACACCCTGCTCTGCAGGGTGTTTTTTTATCTGCCATCCGATCTGTTTACCCAGCTGATTTAACTGCCCTGAAACGCGCCACTTTCGCCCGATTGCCACACAGCGCCATGCTGCACCAGCGACGGCGATGCGCTTTGGTGCGATCGTAAAACCACAGTGTACAGGCGGGATGTTCACAGCCACGGACTCTGCTGAAGTCCTCCTGCGCCAGCAACATCGCGGTCTGTTCCGCAACCTGTCCCAGCCGCTGCATCACACTCTGGCCCGCATAGACCCGCCTGATTTTTAAGGCACCCGGCTCCCCGGTCATTTGCAGATGGCTGGTCGCTTCACCCAGCCAGGCGTTCAGCGCCTGAATATCAACGCCCTCTCCCGCTTTGTGCTGCTGCACGTTATCACGAATGATCTGACGTAAGTGACGCGCTGCTTCCAACAGTGCACCCGGTTCATGCTGCGGAGCCGGGGCATCTGGTGCCAGTCCGGCCTGGTGTAGCCAGGCTTCAACATCCTGATCGGTTTGCCAGAAGTCGTGCGGCTGGCCTTCCACGATGGCCAGGGTATTGATGAAATCCAGCGCCGGATGATCAGCCAGAAACCACGGTCCCTGGGCGGTGTGTGATTGCGTTTCCGCCATGATATTGCCTCCCTTGTTAACTTTGCTGATGCCACTGTAACCGACAGAAGACTATTTGAGTAGTTACACCGCACTTATTGTAACCGTTATAAATTGATTTGAAAGGTTACATTCTGGCTGCATAATGACTCTTAGTAACCCCATAAACATCATTTAACCAGTTACAGGAGTTCAGCATGCGTGATCAATCCATTTCGTATCGTTACCAGCAGGCCGATGGCGTCAATATTTTCTATCGCGAAGCGGGCGATCCTTCCCTGCCGGTACTGCTGCTGTTGCATGGCTTTCCCACCTCTTCACATCAGTTCCGCAATCTGATCCCGCTTCTGGCCGATAAATTTCATCTCATCGCACCCGATATGCCGGGCTTTGGCTTCACTGAAGTGCCTGCTGAGCGCAACTATTCCTGGACCTTCGACGCGCTTGGCCAGACGCTGACCGCCTTTGTCGATGCACTGGGGCTGGAACGTTATGCGATGTATGTTTTCGACTACGGCGCACCTGCCGGTCTGCGACTGGCGCTGGCTTACCCCGATCGCGTCAGCGGACTGATATCACAAAATGGTAACGCTTATCTGGAGGGATTAGGAGAGGCCTGGGCGCCGGTCCGCGCCTACTGGGACGATCCCAGCGAAGCAAATGGTCAGGTGATCCGTGACGCCATCCTGACGCTGGAAGGGGTGAAGTGGCAGTATCTGCATGGGGTGAGCGATCCGCAGCAGATCGCCCCGGAAACCTATACCCTGGATACTCTGCTGATGGAGCGCCCCGGTAACAAAGATATTCAGCAGGCCCTGTTTCTCAATTACGCCAGTAATCTGAAACGTTATCCGGAATTTCAGGCGTTCTTTCGCCAGCAGCAGGTGCCAACGCTGGTGATCTGGGGCAAGCACGATCCGTTCTTTATTCCACCGGGCGCAGTGGCCTGGCAGCGGGATAATCCACAGGCGGTGGTCGAGATGCTGGATAGCGGCCACTTCGCGCTGGAGACGCACACGCATCACATTGCGTCGCGCATCCGCGAGATGTTCAGTGGCGACTAATCCGCTGCGCGCAGAGGCAGGCTGTTCAGCGCTGCCTCTGCAAGCGTGCAGGTCACTCATTGCTAAAGCGGCCAACGGTGCTGGCCGCGCCCAGCGCATGGCCTTTCAGCTGTGCAACCAGCTCTGCCTGGGTTAACCCCGCTTTCAACTGACCCACCGGCAAATCGGTGGCGATCAGCACAAAGTTATAGTGATGCAGCCCACTGCCTGCAGGCGGACAAGGGCCATAATAGTGCAGCGTCCCTGGGGTATTTTTTCCGCCGGTGTAGTCCTTGCCCTTTGTCAGAGCGCCCTGCGCAAATGACGAGCGGCTGGCGGGAATGTTATAGGCCACCATGTGGGTAACGCCGAGCCCTTTGGCCCCGACCGGGTCGGTCATCAGAAGAGCCAGACTGCGGGTGCCCGCCGGAATCGCAGACCAGTTCAATTCGGGAGAGATATTCTCACCGGTACAGGAAGGATTACTTTTATTGGCACCGGCAAACTTTTTATCCAGTAGCGCATTATCGCTGAAGTCCTGTGATTGCAGCGTAAATACCGACGCCGCCAGCGTGGTCATTGGCAAAACGGCCAGCACCGTCGCGCAGAGTAAATTTTTCACCAGCCACTCCTTATCAGATTACTCAAGAGATTATGTTCCGTATGGATTGCGTCACTGCCTGATTACTATAACGGCTTTAACGCAATTGACCCGACTGACCGCCTGTTCAGGGGTAAGGAAACGGCAAATCTATGATCTCCGTCGCGCTGGCTGAGAGAGCTGACGCGTTGCCCTGTGACGCATTACCCGATATAAGTTAACGCATCTGGCTGAAGTTTCGCCTGAATCATCGTCACTGTCACCGATAAGTGGACACTATGCAGATTGAAGATCTCCGGATTTACATTGCGGTAATGCATGCTGGCAACTTTACTGCAGCAGCTGAGCATCTGATGCTATCGAAACAGTATGTCAGCCGCCGCATGGCTGCGCTGGAGGCATCATTAGGGGTACGACTGTTGATCCGTAACACCCGTAAGCTGTCTGTAACGGATGCAGGTTTACTGTTCGCGCAACATGCTCAGCGCATTCTGGATGAGATTCAGGAAGCGCAACTGGCAGTGTCAGAGCAGCAGCAGGCGCTGCGCGGCACCTTCCGAATCAATCTGCCGATGTCCTTTGGCATGAGCCACCTCTCCCCCCTGATTGCCGAGTTTCTGAGCCACCATCCGTCATTGCAGTTTCATATTGAGCTGGCTGACCGCTATGCCGATGTGATTGGCGAAGGCGTTGATATGGCGATTCGCATCGGTACGCTGGCTGATTCCACGCTGATTGCCCGTCCGCTCGGCGAGCTGAAGCGGGTTATCTGCTGCAGCCCCCGCTATCTGGAACGGGCAGGCGTGCCGCAGCAGCCAGAAGCCTTGCTGCAACATGCCTGTCTGCGCTACGGACGTGAAGGTCAGAATGGCTGGGAACTGCAGGTCAATGGTAAACCGAAGTGGCTGGCGGTTCAGGGACCGATGGTGAGTAACAATGGCGAGGTTCTGCGTGATGCCGCACTGGCAGGCTTAGGACTGGTATTGTTACCCGCCTTTATCGTTGAGACAGCCCTGCAACGCGGTGAGCTGGTGACCGTGCTTGACGACTATCTGCCGCCCCCGCTCTCCCTGAATGCGGTTTACCCGCAGCACCGTCAGCGCAGCGAAGTAAACCGCCAGTTACTGGCCTTTCTCCAAACGCGTTTAGCGTCGTGACAGCACTAAAGTTTTTTTAATGCCGCAAAGACCCTGGCGACAGCGACGGCACCCGGATCAGACACGCCGTTGAGGTTAGCACTGTTGAGATAAGATGATCGGCCCGCTTTTGCTTTCCCCATGCTGGCGGTTGCATCACTGCCCTGCTGTGCCGCATCAGCCGCCTCTGCCAGCGATTTACCCGCCACCAGCACCTCGATTGCCGGTTGCAGCGCATCAATCAGCGTGCGATCTCCTGGTTGTGCCCCGCCATACTGCTTCATCTTCTCCAGACCCTGTTGCAGGGCCGCGGGCAGCGCATCCCCTTCGGCCAGCTGCTGCGCAGCAGCGGTGAAAAAGATCGCCATCAGTACGCCGCTGGAGCCGCCCATCACCGTCGCCAGTCGCTCACCCGTCACCGCGAGCAGATCGGGCAAGGCATTTAACGGCAGCTGATTATCTGTACATTCGCGCTGGATCTGACGTGCGCCAGCAGCAAAGGTCGAACCGGTATCGCCATCACCGACCTGCGCATCCAGTTTGTTCAGCTCGCTTTCGCTGGCGATCAGGGTTTCACAGATGCTGTTAACAAACGCAGCGACGGTCGGATTATCTGAGGGTTGCGCCGGATGCGCTGTTGCCTCTTTTGTCGCGTTAACCGGCTGCAGCGGCGCGATTTTAACCGCCGGAACCCAGCCGGTGACCTCAACCGGCGCGCAGATCGCCTCTTCGAACAACGGCGTCAGCGTCATGGAGGTGACGGAAAAGCCCTTCATGTCCAGCGCGGTCATAAGCGGAGCCGGGCCAATCAGATAATCACTGCCCCGGCTGAGCTGCGACTCAATCAAATCCCGCGTAACCAGACTCATCTCCAGCGCGGACATGCCGCCAAGATTATTGACTAACAGCGCGCGTGGCTGATCGTTGTCCGGCATCACTTTCGCCAGCAGATGCTGCACAATCTGCTGACTGTTTTGCGTCTGCATGACGTCAACACCCGGTTCGCCGTGAATCCCCAGCCCCATTTCAACGCTGCCGTCTGGCACCCGCTGGCCGGTCTGTTCATCCGGCAGATGGCAGCTTGAGAGCGCAACGCCCATGGTGGCGATAGCACGACTGGCTGCCTCTGCTGCCTCGGTCACCGCCGTCAGGTCATCACCCCGCTCTGCGACGAAGCCCGCCACTTTATGCACCAGCAACGTGCCCGCGACGCCGCGTGGCTGAGGGTTATCGGGCAACGCAACATCATCACCGACAATCACCATATTGACGCTGAATCCCGCTTTGCGCGCTTTTTCTGCCGCCAGACCGAAGTTGAGTCGATCCCCGGTGTAGTTTTTCACAATCAGCAGACAGCCCGCCTCACCGGTAATATTGATGATGGCGTTGTAAACCGCGTCAACGCTGGGGGAAGCAAAAACATCGCCACAGACGGCAGCCGTCAGCATCCCTTTGCCGATAAAGCCGACATGGGCCGGCTCATGGCCTGAACCACCACCGGAAATGAGCGCGACCTGCTGTTTTTGCCAGTCATTACGCATCACGATGCGAATGCGCGGATCGACCTGCAACCGGACCAGATTGCGCCACGGGCTGGCGTAAATCATGCCATCTAACGCGCTGTCGACGAGATCATCCTTTTTATTCATTACGAATCGGGTCATGTCTTCTTTCCTCATAGGCATGCGGGTTTGCTGATGACCCAGTGTTACATACCACTGACGACAGTGAGAAATCCATCAACAGGTCAGTAGCCTGATTTCAGACATACCGCACGAAAACCAGCGGGCACAGGCGCAGTGATTTTTACTAATTGATTGATTTTTATCAAATGTCTTTACCTGAAAGTGAGAGGTTCTGCGCAGAACATGAACCGGGGATCACGGATGGTAAAAATTCATTTGTTAACAGAGGATGTTTTAATGACCCAACGTATGATTCTCAATGAAACCGCCTGGTTTGGTGCTGGTGCTTTGCGCCATTTGCCGGAAGAGGTACAACGTCGCGGGATGCGAAAAGCACTGATCGTCACTGACAAAGCGCTGGTCGCGGCGGGTGCGCTGAAGCGGGTGACCGATCTGCTGGCGCAACATCAGCTTGACTGGGCGGTGTATGATGAGGTGGTGCCGAATCCTACCATTCGGGTTGTGCAGCAGGGTGTTGCGGTGTTCAGAGAGTCAGGTGCCGACTACCTGATCGCCATTGGCGGGGGCTCACCACAGGATACCAGCAAGGCGATCGGCATTATTATTAATAACCCTGAGTTTGAAGATGTGCGCAGCCTGGAAGGCGTCAGCCCCACCCGTCATCCGTGCGTGCCGATCATCGCCATCCCGACCACGGCAGGCACCGCCGCAGAAGTGACGATTAATTACGTCATTACCGATGAAGAGAATCGCCGTAAGTTTGTCTGTGTCGATCCCCATGACATTCCGAAAGTGGCGATCATTGATGCGGAGATGATGGCGAGCATGCCCGCGTCGCTGAAGGCTGCGACCGGTATTGATGCCTTAACCCATGCCATTGAAGGCTACATCACACGCGGAGCCTGGACCCTGACCGATATGCTGCACCTCAAAGCCATTGAGATTATCAGCCAGTCACTGCGCGAATCGGTGGCAGGAAATATTGAGGCAGTTGAGCAGATGGCGCTGGGACAATATGTGGCCGGTATGGGTTTCTCTAATGTCGGCCTTGGTCTGGTGCATGGCATGGCACACCCGCTGGGCGCCTTTTACAATGTCCCGCACGGCGTAGCCAATGCCATTTTGCTGCCGCAGGTGATGGCGTGGAATGCCTCAGGCACTGGCGAAAAATATCGCGACATTGCCCGTGCAATGGGTGTGAAACAGGTTGAGTCATTGTCGCTGGATCAGGCGCGGGAAGCGGCGGTCGCCGCGGTGCGTCAGCTCTGTCGCGATGTGGGTATTCCCCGCTCACTGCGTGAAGTGGGCTTAAAAGAAGCGGATATCCCTGCACTGGCACAGGCCGCGCTGGATGATGTCTGTACCGGCGGCAACCCACGTACGCCGGACCTGGAGGACGTGATGGCGTTATACCGCCAGAGTTAAAGCGCATATCCTGTAGTGATGCAGTGCCGATAACAGGCCCGTCCTCGCTGGCGGGCTTTTTTACGTCATGGCAACGCTTAATCCAGGAGCCTTCGCCAGAGGTTGTTGAGTCTGGCTGACGGCATCAGCCAAGGTTTTAGCCGCGTTTATCCCGCCTGGTTTCAGCCTGAAATCGCCCGCTGTTACGATGAAGTTCAGCGAGCGAACCAACTGCCCTTACCCATGATTTCTTTAGATGCTAAACCCTGATTCACTTGATCTGGATCACAAAAATCCGCATCATGCGCAGCGAAAACCTTAATGACGCTGCGGAGATATCAATGACACTGTACCAGGGTATGCTAATTTTCTATGCCGTTGTTGCATTGATCGCTACGCTGATCACGTTCTTCATCGCCAAAGATAAGCTGAGCATCAAACTGCTGAGCGCCTTTCTGGTGGGGGCCACCTGGCCGATGAGTTTTCCTGTCGCGCTGATGTTTGCTCTGTTTTAATTGACATTATCCCCTTAGATACCACACTCAGGTAAGACGTCCCTGACCTGCAAACCGCCGATCACCGACGTGGCCTTGTTCATGACGGTTAATAAGGAGCGGATATGCGCGTTATCAGTGTGATGATTCTGGTTTCTCTTCTCAGTGCCTGTAGTGCCCCATGGCACGCTGAAAAACCGGTTCCGGCGGCCGAAACCCGCCAGCAGACCTGCCAGCCAGGCTCCAATCCCAGCCAGAACGACTGCGGTCATTTCCCTGAACCTGAATTCCATTGATCCTGTCACAAGGCGATCGCTGCTGTGAGATCTCAATTACGCTATTTCATCGCATAACAAGGCTTTACACGCTGCTAACCGGTCAGTAAAGTAGCGCCCAGACATCAATTCTGATGCGTAAGCGTTAACGTCAACCAACGCCCCCGCAGCACTGCTGCATGTGATGATCCCTGCCATGATGCCTGTACAACACCCAGCTAAACCTCTCGCTGCGTATTCCAGCGCCACATTTTTTTTGTTCGTCCTGCTGCTGACCGCGGCTAATCTTCGTGCGCCCATTACTGTCATCGGCCCGGTACTACAGGATATCCGCCAGACCTTTGGCCTGAGTGTCGGTGAAGCGGGTCTGTTTAACTTTATTCCACTGATGCTGTTTGCCCTGCTCGCCCCACTGGCCGCCTGGCTGGGAAATCGCGTCGGGCTTGAGCGCAGTTTATGGGGCGCGCTATGCCTGATCACTGCCGGTTCGCTGTTGCGCTGGCAGCCTGCGGAAGCGGCGCTGTGGAGCGGAACGCTGTTGCTCAGCGCAGGCATTGCCGCCGCCAACGTGCTGCTGCCGCCACTGATTAAACGCGATTTCACCGCCCACACCGCTAAATATATTGGCCTTTATGCCGCCACCATGTCGATTACTGCCAGCCTGGCATCTGGCATTGCCGTTCCGCTGAGCCAGCTTTCAGCGGCAGGCTGGCGACTCTCGCTGGTTGTCTGGGCGCTACCGGGGCTGATTGCGCTACTCGTCTGGCTGCCGCTGTTACGTCAACGGCGGTCAACCGCAGCGTCCGCCGACGCGCCCGTTACATATCGCCATCCGTGGCGAACGCCCGGCGGCTGGCAAATCGCACTGTTTATGGCGCTGCAATCGCTGGCGTTTTATACCCTGATTGACTGGTTTACGCTGTTTGCCCAGGATAACGGCTTCAGTCAGGCCCACGCAGGCTGGCTGCTGTTCTGGTATCAGGCAATTGCGATCGTCGCCAACCTGGGCTGCATGGTGGCGCTGAAGCGGGTAAAAGATGCCCGGCTTACCGCGTTCATTGCTTCATCAGGCATTTTCCTCGGCATGCTGGGCCTATTGCTCAATCCGCAGTGGGCCGTCATCTGGCTGACACTGGCCGGACTAGGCGCAGGCGCATCACTGGTGCTCTGCCTCTCACTGTTTAATCTGCGAGCCACTCATCACAGTCAGGCTTCACAGCTGTCGGGCATGGCACAGTGTGTCGGATATGCGCTGGCGGCACTCGGCCCTTTGTTCTTTGGCGTGCTCCATGAGCAGAGCGGTAACTGGACGCTGCCCTTCAGCGTGCTGGCAATGCTGAGCCTGTTACAGATGCTGTTGGCTCCGCTGGCAGCGCAGTCAAAACCCATTAGCTGAAAATGCGGCGGAGCCGTTAACAATAAATGACTCGCGGATCGCTGATGCCTGGCATCACCGGTCGGCGGGAATCGACGGGAGAATGTGCGTGTCTGAACTGAATAATGCTCTGCTGCAGGAGATCCTGGATCAGGTGCGTCCGCTGATCCATCAGGGAAAGGTGGCTGACTATATCCCTGCGCTGGCGGATGTGGCTGCCGATCATCTGGCAATAGCGGTTTGCCTGCGTGATGGCACCCTCTTTCAGGCGGGCGATGCTGAGACGCGCTTTTCGATTCAGTCGATCTCCAAGGCGCTCTCTCTGACCGTAGCACTGACCCGCTATGAGGACAGCGAAATCTGGCAGCGGGTCGGCAAAGAGCCTTCTGGCCAGCCATTTAATTCATTGGTTCAGCTGGAGCTGGAACAGGGCAAGCCGCGTAATCCGTTTATTAATGCCGGTGCGCTGGTGATTTGCGATCTGCTGGAAACCCGACTGACCGCCCCGCGTCAGCGAATGCTGGAAATTGTGCGCCAGCTGAGTCAGCAGTCCGATATCAATTATGATCGCCACGTTGCCCGCTCTGAGTTCGAACATTCGGCCCGCAATGCAGCGATCGCCTGGCTGATGAAGTCGTTTGGAAATTTCGATAACGATGTCACCAGCGTGATGCAGACCTATTTCCACTACTGTTCGCTGTCGATGAACTGCGTTGAGCTGGCCCGCACGTTTATCTATCTGGCGAATCAGGGCAAAACGCTGGATGGCAGCCAGATGATTACTCCACGTCAGGCGCGGCAGATTAACGCACTGATGATCACCAGCGGGATGTACGACGGCGCTGGCGAATTCGCGTGGAGAGTCGGGATGCCCGCAAAATCGGGCGTGGGTGGCGGGATTATTGCCATCATCCCAGGTGAGATGAGCATTGCCGTCTGGTCGCCTGGGCTGGATAGCGCGGGCAATTCTCTGGCCGGTACCGCTGTGCTGGAATTGCTGACCGAGAAGCTGGGGCGATCGATATTCTGAGTCTGAGCGCGCAAGTCACAGGCTCGCCGTGATGAAATGCGGCGGGATTCCCATGATTTCGGGAAGCTGATTTTGCATTTTCCGTGTAGTCCGCTGGCGATTTGAGTCGTCAGCGATAATCAGAACTCAAAAAACTAATTAGTGCGAAATCTGCGCCAGATCGTCTTCATTCAGACCAGTCATCCGCATAACGGTATTGCGATCCATGCCACTCTCTAGCATGGTTCGGGCAATTCTGAGGCTTGCTCCACGACTACCTTCTGTCCGTCCCTGTTCAATACCCTGTTCAATGCCTTTCTCAAGCCCTATCTGCTCAAGCTGTTGTGCGATAGTCATAAGTGCGTTCTCGTGTTGGGGCACACGCTGTGCCAGCTCCCGTACAAAGGCTTTGGCGTCCGATGTTTCACCCGCCTGTACAATGTAGTGTACCAGCGTTATCACCTGTGATGAAGAGTGATAACCAGCCTGCAAAATGGTTACCAGCCTGTCCATCATTTCAGCCAGATCACGCTGCCGGATATGCTTCTGCAACAGGGTCAGAGCCGCCATGCTGCGATGTTGCATGATCTCATCGTCAGGAATCACCGTGACATCGACCAGCGGAAAACTGCGGCTGTAAAGCCTGTCCGCCAGCGCCGGGTCGTCGAACTCATCCAGCCACCGGGTCGAATAGGGATATGGAGTGCGTCTGCCAGTGTAAAACAGTACGGGAATTACCAGCGGCAACCGCTTATGCCCTGCTTCAAGATGGCGCTGCATGGCAGCCACTGCATAGCGCATCAGCCGAAATGCCATATGTTTGTCTGGCACAGACTGATGCTCAATGAGTACATGGATATATCCATCGCCAGCGGTTGTTTTAAGACTGTAAAGCACGTCGCTAAAGTACTGCCGAAGGTCATCCTCGACAAATGACCCCGACTCCAGTTTCAGCGTGCTGAGATCACAGCATATGCGCAGCTCTGGCGGCAAATGCAGCTCCATGAAATCCCGGGCAATATCCGGCTGAGTCAGAAATTGCCGGAATGTGGCATCATGAGGAACAGGCGTACTGTTCTTCTTTTTCACTGGCCAGAATCCTTTCTGTTCCTGAAGCGCTTACAACGGCTGATTCAGCCAGTAAAAGACGCTAATTCCTGTAGCGCACGAACGTTTAAACTCCTGATGAAAATAACGAAATTAATACCCTGATGACTAAACCGCGTAAAACGCTTTACCTGAAATCTACGAGGTTGCTCTGAATATCAACCCCTGTCGGGCATTAAAAACTATTCCATCTGACTCAGCTCACCACATTAATTGGCTCGCCCTGAATAAAGGCCGCGATATTGGTCATCACGCCAGCCACCAGATTCTCCACGCCGCTGCGACTTGCCCAGGCGATGTGCGGTGTCAGCAGCAGAGTTGGCAGATCCGCCAGCAGCGGATTATCCGGAGCGGGCGGCTCGCTGCTCAGCACATCCAGCGCCGCACCACCAATCAGCCCCTGCTTTAACGCGGCAGCAAGATCGGCTTCGTTAATCAGTCCGCCACGTGCCGTGTTTATCAGCAGCGCCTGTGGCTTCATTTTATCCAGCGCCTCGCGATCAATCATCTGGCGGGTGCTGTCACTCAGCGGGCAGTGCAGCGAAATGATGTCGCTGGTCGCCAGCATCTGCTCAAAGCTGATATAACCGTCACGCACCCTTTCACTGCCTTTTCGCTCGGCGTACTGCACCTGCATTCCCAGCGCCTGGGCCAGCCTGCCGACCGCCTGGCCGATGTCGCCTTTGCCCGCGATGCCCAGCGTGGCACCGCCAATATCCCCTATCGGCTGATGATGCACACAGAAGTGCTTAGCCTGGGGCCAGTCGATGCGGGTATTGCTGGCATAAGCCATCAGCTGACGGCGCAGGGCAAAAATCGCGGCTATCACCGCCTCTGAAACGCTCTGAGTTGAATAGCCTGGAACATTACTGACCACGATGCCGCGTGCGCGGCAGGCATCAAGATCGATACAGTCATAGCCCGTCGCTGCGACACAGATAAAACGCAGTTCAGGCAGTTGTTGCAGTGTGTCAGCCCGCAACGGCACCTTATTGGTTATAGCGACCGTTGCGCCCGCCAGCGAAGACACAATGCCTTCAGCCGGAGTCTGCGCGCGCATCTCCCAGTCAGCCTGCTGTTGACCGGTCGGCAGGGGTACCGGCAGCGTGTCACCATCCAGCATTACAATTTTCATTTTTTATTCCTTCATCAGGTTTGGTTAAACCGCAGGCGAATGATTAATGTTATTTGTATGTGCACCGCGAGTAACAACTAAGTTAAATGATGCTGAAATTAAAGTGAAAATGTTCAAAGAGTGCGAATTTTTTCGGAACAGATGCCACTTTATTTAACCCTTTTATTCCCTTCGCGTTACACTGCCGCCCTGAATTCTGACCTCATACGACCGTTGAAATCATGCCGGGATCTTCACTCAGACAACGACTCACCGCCGGTATTGCGATACTGGCCGTGCTGCTGTTGTTTGTTGCACCGATGATCTCAAAGAATCTCGCTGAACATCATGCCAGGATGCAAGGCGCTTCGATCATGAGCGCAGAGATGCCGATGATGGATCATCACAGCGAGATGTCGATGGCGGACCACGGGATGATGATGGGCCCGGGCTTTGCCTGTGGCTACTGCGATCTGCTGGTGCATGTTCCGCTGATGCTCTGGGTTTTTATCCCGTTTATCTGGTGGATGTGCCTGATCAGCCGCGCCCCGCCGCCAGCGGCTATCAATCCACCCCAATGGCGACGGCTGTTGCGTCTTCATCGACCGCGCGCGCCACCCTTTATCGCGTCACACTCACTGCTTACTAATCCGATTGCGTGACAACGTCACCTGATCGTCTTTGTCTTTTGAAAAGTGTGGAATGCTATGTCCTCTTCTCAGGAAATGTCCCCTGCACCGCGCGGCACGGTGTTTAATCTCTTTCGTCGCCTGCATTTTTATATCGGCCTGTTTATTGCGCCGTTTATTTTTGTCGCGGCACTCACCGGCACGCTCTACGTTCTGACACCGCAACTGGAACAGGCTATCTACCATGATGCCCTGACCACCGACGCGCAGGGTGTGGCACAACCGCTGTCCGCCCAAATTGCCGCTGCGCGAGCCCGTGCCGGTGAATCAGCTCGCATTTACGCTGTGCGTCCGGCACCCGGCCCGCAGGATACGACCCGCGTGCAGTTTGCCGAGCCTCAGCTTGGCCCATCGGAATCACGATCGCTGTTTATTGACCCCTACACCCTGCAGGTGAAAGGCGATATGACGGTGTATGGCACCAGCGGTGTGTTGCCGCTGCGCATGTGGCTGGATCAGCTGCATCGCGGCCTGTTGCTGGGTGATTTTGGCCGAAACTACAGTGAACTGGCAGCCTCCTGGCTGTGGGTCGCCGCGCTGGGTGGGATCGTCTTATGGTCTGGCACCCGGCCACCGCGCACCCGCAGTAAAGCACGGAGCGGCTTCGCGGCAACCCGTCACTGGCATGTCACGCTGGGGCTGCTGCTGACAATCGGACTGGTGTTCTTTTCAGTAACCGGACTGACCTGGTCACAGTGGGCGGGCAATAATATTGAAAAGATGCGCAGCGACTTTGGCTGGAAAACGCCGCAGGTCAATACTGCACTGAACGGTAACGCGCCCGCTGAAGCCGCCGATCCCCATGCTGACCATCGCGGCGCGATGGAAGGGATGACGATGTCCGGAATGACCATGCCAGCGAAAACCGCTGCGCCGGTGATTCTCAATCAGCCGAATGCCAGCTGGGATCAGGCGCTGGCAGCGGCGCGTCAGGCCGGACTGCACGCAGCGAAACTGGAACTACGCCAGCCTAAGAACGCTGAACAGGCGTGGACGGTTTCGGAGATTGACCGCAGCTGGCCAAGCCAGGTCGATGCGGTTTCAATTAATCCGACTGATTTTAGCGTGGTCGACCGCGTTGAGTTTGCCAGCTTCCCGCTGGTGGCGAAACTGACCCGCTGGGGCGTGGATGCGCATATGGGCGTGCTGTTTGGCCTGCCTAATCAGCTGATTCTGGCGCTGTCTGGCTTTGGACTCTGCACAATGATTGTGCTGGGCTACCGCATGTGGTGGATTCGTCGCCCGGCTGTTCCGCAGCTCAACCCCTCGCAGACGCTGTTATCCGCCTGGCTGGCGCTGCCGCGCTATGCGCAGGGCACCAGCCTGATAGTGATGCTGGCGCTGGGATATGCGCTTCCCGTTATGGGTATCAGCCTGCTGGTGCTGGTGCTGCTGGATATTCAGCGCTGGCGCAGCGCACAGCGCGCCGCGGTAGTCCGCGTGGATGTCGCTCCGGACAAACAGTCGCCGCTGGCCATCGTCCAGTCGCGTTTTGCCGGGAAGCGCAAAGAGATGCGCTATTTTCTGCGCAGCGTGACGGTGCTGGCGCTGATTGTCATTACGGTGATGGCGAATGCGATGATTGGCGGAGTGATTGATCAGTATCAGATCCCCTTCAGTCACTGGTCGCTGACCATGTATATCACCCAGGCGATGATGATCCTGCTCTACTCCACGGTCTTTACCGGGCTGTTGTCGATTCCACTCTGGTATTTCTTCCTCGGTGAGAGCGACGAACAGGGCAAGTAGGCTGGCAAGACGCCGAACACTCTGTTATTCAAAATAACTGACGAAGCCGGGCAAAACTCCCGGCTTCTCATTCTACGCCTGAGGTCTATGATCGTTGTTATGAGTCACTTTATTTGAGAGCAAATCATGAACATTGTGCGAGCTAATCCTGAACAACTGTTTGAGTACGGTCCTTTTACCGTCCGTCGCCAGCGTCCTGGCGAGGCGTTAAGCCCGCTGATCAGTGTTGATCTGATGTCGCTAAAACTTGATGCCCGCATTCCGATGCAGCAGCATCAGGATGAAGAAGTTTTCACCTACCTGTGGCGTGGTTCGATGCAGCATCAGGACAGTAATGGCGAACGTACCCAGCTTTCTGCAAAACGCGTGATGGTGGTGAACGCGGGTGATGGCGTTCAATATGAAGAGTCGGTGCCGTTATATGAAGCGGAGCTGTTACAGGCGGTTATCCGACCGGCACTTCGGGGCGGTGAAGCAATGACCCAGGTGCTGGAGCGCGATCAGGGCATTATGACCAATGGCTGGACCGAACTGGCCGGGCCGGAAGAGTCTGATGCGCCGCTGGAACTGCGCCAGGAAGTCTACATCTTCGACACACTGCTTGAGCGCAACCATACGCTGGACGTGCCGTCGATGCCGGGCTTTGTCGCTTATCTCACCGTGCTTGAAGGGATTATTCGCGTCGGCGATCTGCGACTGAGTCGCGGTGATGCCGTCAGCGGGCTGGATTCCAGCATTGAGATCGTGGGCGATCGGGATGCCAATCTGGTCTGCTTCCTGATAAAGCCCGATAATTTTGCATAAAAAAGCGCGGGAACTTCCCGCGCTCATCTCTTGCTTTAAGCAGATTAAAGCGTGCTACGTTGCTGCATCGCCTGAACCCGTTTATAGGCATGATCGAACTGACGTACATCATCGCGCAGCCAGTGGCGTTGCGTCAGCGGAGCATCATCCAGCGCCTGCGGCAGCGGCACACCCGCCAGCGATCCCCGGCAGCAAAAGGCGCGCGCCAGCGTGGGGGTGGCAATGCCGATATATCGGGCAAATTCAGGTAATGTCATCAGTGCTGTACTCATTTAACACCTCCTGTAAACACATTCTCCCCTGCATTTTCAGGCCAAATCCAGAATGCTTTTATTGATCTGAAACATAGATGTGGTACTAATCTTCTGCCTGCTAATGAAAGCGTTCACCGCGCCTGACGCAAACCGTGAAAGAAGTGAGGAACCCGTGCGCCATTATGGACTGATGATTGCCCTGCTGTTTTCCGGCTTTGCCACCGCCCACACCCTGACACCCGGTCAGCCTGTACCATCTGTCTTCGTTGCCGATAAAGGCGAAATGGTGCTGAATCAGGGCGACATAAATTATCAGCGCTGGAACAGTCAGACCCTGACCGGAAAAGTGCGTCTGGTGATTCATGTGGCGGGTCGTCTTTCAGCGAAGGATCAGAGTGCACTTTTAATCGAAGCCATTCAGCAGGCCAGCTTGCCGCGTGACCGTTTTCAGACCACCACCATCGTGAATACTGACGATGCGCTGCCTGGCAGTGCCATTTTTGTGGTGCGCAGCATCGCTTCCAGTAAAAAAGCGGCACCGTGGCAGCAATTCATAATCGACAGCAGTGGCGTAACCGCGCACAGCTGGCATCTTAAGCCGGAAAGCGCGTCCGTGGTGGTGATTGATCCGGCAGGCATTGTGCGCTTTGCTAAAGATGGCGCATTATCTGCGGAGGATGTCGCCAGCGTGATGAAACAGCTGCGCGCATTACTGGGTTAATTCACGCATAATGTCCGTCCGGCTATCGCCGCAAAACGCGGAAGGCTGCTGAATTCTCCGACATTTTTATTATCGTGAACTACTCTTAGTTGTAATGGATTAACCCGCCGTTCTTTGAAAACCTGCCAACTATGCTATGGCAGTCGGGGACGATTATTGAAGATGGCATCGAATCATTCGACCTGCTGTGACTTCCTCTGTAGATAAGGACAGCCATGATGACGGTCTGTGCAGAACAACACGTCAATTTCATACACAGCGATGCAGCCAGCCTGTTGAACGACATTGAGCAACGGCTTGATCAGCTTTTACCGGTTGAAAGCGAACGTGACTTAGTGGGCGCTGCCATGCGCGACGGTGCGCTGGCACCAGGAAAGCGTATCCGTCCACTGCTGTTGTTGCTGGCAGCGCGCGATTTGGGCTGCAACGCCACGCCTGCCGGCCTGCTTGATCTCGCCTGCGCGGTAGAGATGGTGCATGCCGCATCACTGATTCTGGATGACATGCCCTGCATGGATGATGCGCAACTGCGTCGCGGACGTCCGACCATTCATTGCCAGTATGGTGAACATGTCGCGATTCTGGCCGCGGTGGCCCTGCTGAGTAAGGCATTCGGCGTGGTCGCTGCGGCAGAAGGCTTAACGGCAACCGCCAGAGCCGACGCTGTGGCAGAATTATCCCACGCAGTCGGCATGCAGGGGCTGGTGCAGGGGCAGTTTAAGGATCTCTCCGAAGGTGACAAGCCACGCAGCGCTGACGCCATTCTGATGACCAATCACTATAAAACCAGCACCCTGTTCTGCGCCTCCATGCAGATGGCCTCTATCGTGGCTGAAGCCTCAGGTGAAGCCCGCGAACAGCTGCACCGTTTTTCGCTTAATCTTGGTCAGGCTTTCCAGCTACTGGACGATCTCACTGACGGCATGGCCGACACAGGTAAAGATGCCCATCAGGATGACGGGAAATCAACGCTGGTGAATCTGCTGGGACCACAGGCGGTTGAAACGCGACTGCGCGATCATCTGCGCTGCGCCAGCGAGCATCTGTTATCGGCCTGCCAGGACGGTTATGCCACACACCATTTTGTTCAGGCCTGGTTTGAGAAAAAACTCGCTGCCGTCAGTTAAGGATGCTGCATGAGCCACTTTGCGGTCATTGCACCGCCTTTCTATAGCCATGTGCAGGCGCTTCAGCACCTTAGCCAGGCCTTAATCGCACGCGGACACCAGATCACTTTCATCCAGCAGACGGACGTTAGCGCGCTACTCACCGATAGCCGGATCGGCTTTTTCCCGCTGGGTTTAGCCTCGCATCCGGCGGGCAGTCTGGCACACACCCTGCAACTGGCGGCGCATCCTCTCGGCCCCTCAATGCTGAAACTGATCAATGAGATGGCCCGCAGCACCGATATGCTCTGTCGTGAACTGCCCGTGGTGCTGAGCACGCTGGCGATTGATGGCGTGATCGTCGATCAGATGGAGCCTGCCGGTGCACTGGCGGCAGAAGCGCTGAACCTGCCTTATGTTTCGGTTGCCTGTGCGCTGCCACTTAACCGTGAAGCAGATTTCCCGCTGGCTGTGATGCCGTTTGACTATGCCAGGACCGATCAGGCACGGGAACGCTATCGCACCAGTGAAAAAATCTATGACTGGCTGATGCGGCGTCACGATCGGGTGATCGCCCGCAACGCTCATGCGATGGGATTAGCACCACGGGAAAAACTGCATCACTGTTTTTCACCGCTGGCGCAGATCAGCCAGCTGATTCCGGAACTGGATTTTCCCCGCCAGGCGTTGCCCGATCATTTCCATTCGGTTGGCCCGCTGCGTACCACTGAACCGGCATCCGCCGCATCTCAGCCTCGCTACTTCCCGCATGGCGACAGACCGCGCATTTTTGCTTCCCTCGGCACGCTGCAGGGACATCGCTACGGCCTGTTTAAAACCATCGTCCGCGCCTGCCAGGAGCTCGATGCTCAGTTATTGCTGGCGCACTGCGGTCGGTTGTCACCTTTCCAGGCGGAGAAACTGGCGCAGGCCAGCCATGTTCAGGTGGTCGATTTTGCCGACCAGGCGGCTGCACTGGCGCAGGCCGATCTTGCCATTACGCACGGCGGCATGAATACGGTGCTGGATGGGATTAACCATCTGACGCCGCTGCTGACGATCCCGCTGGCCTTTGATCAGCCGGGTGTGGCTGCCAGAGTGGTCTGGCACGGTATCGGACGTCGCGCCTCACGCTTTACCACCAGCCACTCCATGGCGCGTCAGCTCCAGACCTTACTGGCTGATGAAAGCTACGTTCAGCAGATGAAAACGCTGCGTAGCGCACTTCGTCAGGCGGGCGGAACCCCCCTGGCGGCGGACATTGTCGAACAGGCGATGCTGACCCGCCAGCCGGTGCTCACCAGGAGAGACTATGCCGCGGTATGATCTGATTCTGGTGGGCGCGGGACTGGCCAACGGGCTGATCGCCCTGCGCCTGAGACAGCAGCGGCCCTCCCTGCGCATTCTGCTGATTGACGCTGAACGTGAACCGGGTGCCAATCACACCTGGTCGTTTCATGCGGAAGATCTCACCGAAACGCAGCATCGCTGGATCGCTCCGCTGGTAGTACATCACTGGTCCGGTTATGAGGTCCGCTTTCCCCAACGCAGTCGCAGTCTGAACAGTGGCTATTTTTGCGTGACTGCGGAGCGCTTCGCGCAGGTCATCCGCGACAGGTTTGCGCCGGATCTGCTGCTGAATACCCGGGTTGCGAGCATCGCTTCACGCGCGGTTACGCTGGACGATGGTCGGGTGCTGGAGAGTGACGCAGTGATTGATGGCCGTGGCTACCAGCCCGATGCCGCACTGCGCATGGGTTTCCAGTCGTTTGTCGGACAGGAGTGGCAGCTCAGCGAGCCACATGGCCTGACCGCGCCGATCATCATGGATGCCACGGTAGATCAGCAGGCAGGCTATCGCTTTGTCTACAGCCTGCCCTTTTCTGCAGACACCCTGCTGATTGAAGATACCCACTACATTGATAACGCCACGCTGGAAGGCGATCGCGCCCGTCAGAATATCCGCGACTATGCCGCGCAGCAGGGATGGCGATTAGACCGGCTGCTACGCGAAGAGCAAGGCGCGTTACCCATTACGCTGACCGGCGACGTGGCCGCCTTCTGGCAGAAACACGATCTGCCCTGCAGCGGTTTGCGTGCCGGGTTATTCCATCCCACCACCGGCTATTCTCTGCCGCTGGCGGTCGCGCTGGCTGATCGGCTGGCGCAGATGCAGACGTTTACCTCTGAGACCCTGCACGCCACCATTCAGCAATTCGCCAGTCAGGCATGGCAGCAACAGCACTTCTTCCGCATGCTGAATCGTATGCTGTTTCTGGCGGGTCCGGCTGACCAGCGCTGGCAGGTTATGCAACGTTTTTACGGCCTTCCCGAAGGTCTGATCGCCCGTTTTTATGCGGGAAAACTCACTTTGCCTGATCGGCTGCGCATCTTAAGCGGCAAGCCCCCGGTCCCCGTTCTGGCGGCGTTACAGGCTATTATGACTCCTCACCGTCAACAGGCGATGCAATGAATAGAACTACAGTAATTGGCGCAGGCTTTGGTGGTCTGGCACTGGCAATTCGCCTTCAGGCGTCAGGCGTTCCCACCCGACTGCTGGAGCAGCGTGACAAGCCTGGCGGCCGGGCTTATGTCTATCAGGATCAGGGCTTCACGTTTGATGCCGGCCCCACGGTAATCACCGATCCCAGCGCCATTGAAGAGCTGTTCACCCTCGCGGGTAAAAAGCTCTCTGACTATGTCGAGCTGATGCCGGTGAAGCCGTTTTATCGCCTCTGTTGGGAGTCCGGCAAGGTGTTCAGTTATGACAACGATCAGCCCGCGCTGGAAGCGCAGATTGCCGCGTTTAATCCGCGTGACGTTGAAGGATATCGTCGCTTTCTGGCCTATTCCCGAGCGGTGTTTGCTGAAGGCTATCTGAAGCTTGGCACCGTGCCGTTTCTGTCATTCCGCGACATGCTGCGGGCCGCGCCTCAGCTGGCAAAACTTCAGGCATGGCGCAGCGTTTACAGCAAAGTGGCGAGCTACATTGAAGATGAGCATCTGCGTCAGGCCTTCTCTTTCCACTCACTGCTGGTGGGCGGAAATCCGTTTGCCACTTCCTCAATCTATACCCTGATTCATGCGCTGGAACGTGAATGGGGCGTCTGGTTCCCGCGCGGTGGCACGGGCGCGCTGGTGCAGGGCATGGTGAAACTGTTTGAAGATCTGGGCGGCGAAGTGGAGCTCAATGCCAGCGTTGCCCGGCTGGAGACCCAGGAAAACAGGATTACCGCGGTACACCTGAAAGATGGCCGGGTCTTCCCAACCCGCGCGGTTGCCTCCAACGCAGATGTGGTTCACACCTACCGCGAACTGCTGAGCCAGCATCCCGCTTCGCAGGCGCAGGGACGATCACTGCAAAACAAACGCATGAGCAACTCACTGTTTGTGATCTATTTTGGTCTGAATCATCATCACGATCAGCTGGCGCACCACACGGTCTGCTTTGGTCCGCGCTATCGTGAGTTGATTGATGAGATCTTTAACAAAGATGGCCTGGCAGAGGACTTCTCGCTCTATCTGCATGCGCCCTGCGTGACCGATCCCTCACTGGCACCGGAAGGCTGCGGCAGCTACTACGTGCTGGCGCCAGTTCCGCACCTCGGCACCGCCGATATCGACTGGGCCGTTGAAGGTCCGCGCCTGCGCGATCGCATTTTTGACTATCTGGAACAGCACTATATGCCGGGCCTGCGTAGCCAGTTGGTCACGCATCGCATCTTCACGCCGTTTGATTTCCGCGATGAGCTGAATGCGTATCAGGGTTCGGCCTTCTCGGTGGAGCCGATCCTGACGCAAAGCGCCTGGTTCCGGCCTCACAACCGCGATAAAAATATTAATAATCTCTATCTCGTCGGTGCAGGTACCCATCCTGGCGCGGGTATTCCAGGGGTGATTGGCTCGGCCAAGGCTACCGCAGGATTGATGCTGGAGGATCTGGCTTGAATAGTCCGTCACTGCTTGATCATGCCGTAGACACCATGGAGGTGGGATCGAAAAGCTTTGCCACCGCGTCAAAACTGTTTGATGC
The DNA here is from genome assembly GCF_054056055.1 of Pantoea sp. PvP021. Classification (NCBI taxonomy): domain Bacteria; kingdom Pseudomonadati; phylum Pseudomonadota; class Gammaproteobacteria; order Enterobacterales; family Erwiniaceae; genus Pantoea; species Pantoea sp. PvP021. Next base: position 168,451 of record NZ_JBSRXX010000002.1, read on the forward strand.
CAAAACCCGACGCAGCGTGCTGATGCTCTACGCCTGGTGCCGTCACTGTGATGATGTGATTGACGATCAGGTCCTGGGATTCAGCAACGATACGCCATCGCTGCAATCCGCCGAACAGCGCCTGGCGCAGCTGGAGATGAAAACGCGTCAGGCCTATGCCGGATCCCAGATGCATGAGCCCGCCTTTGCGGCCTTTCAGGAGGTGGCAATGGCACACGATATTCTGCCTGCTTACGCTTTTGATCATCTGGCGGGCTTTGCGATGGACGTGCATGAGACACGCTATCAGACGCTGGATGATACGCTGCGTTACTGTTACCACGTCGCGGGCGTGGTTGGCCTGATGATGGCGCAGATTATGGGCGTACGCGACAACGCCACGCTGGATCGCGCCTGCGATCTCGGTCTGGCGTTTCAGCTGACCAATATTGCGCGCGATATCGTTGAAGATGCTGAAGCGGGACGCTGCTATCTGCCCGCTGTGTGGCTGGCTGAAGAGGGGCTGACCCGAGAGAATCTGGCCGACCCGCAAAATCGCCAGGCATTAAGCCGCGTCGCCCGTCGGCTGGTGGAAACGGCAGAGCCCTATTATCGATCGGCGTCGGCTGGCCTGCCGGGTTTACCGCTGCGTTCAGCGTGGGCGATTGCTACCGCGCAGCAGGTCTATCGTAAAATCGGTATGAAGGTAGTTCAGGCGGGTTCACAGGCGTGGGATCAACGCCAGTCCACCAGCACACCAGAGAAACTGGCACTGCTGGTGGCGGCATCGGGTCAGGCGGTTACTTCCCGGGTGGCGCGTCACGCTCCACGCTCCGCTGATCTCTGGCAGCGCCCCGTTTAACGCCATGACGTTCTCGCAGCGTCGCCTGCAGTTTTGACAGCGGCGGCGCGTAAAGAAAGCCAAACGAGACACAGCCCTCTTTGCCTCGTACCGCATGATGCATGCGGTGCGCCATATAAAGCCTGCGTAAATAACCCCGGCGCGGAACATAGCGGAATGGCCAGCGCTGATGCACCAGGCCGTCATGCACAATAAAATAGAGCAGGCCGTAGAGCGTCATACCCGCGCCGATCCACTGCAAGGGCCAGACACCCGTGCTGCCCAGATAAATGAGCAAAATCGACAGAGCGGCGAACACTACGGCATAGAGGTCATTAACCTCAAACCAGCCTTTATGCGGTTCATGATGTGACAGATGCCAGCCCCAACCCCAGCCATGCATAATGTATCTGTGCGCCAGTGCAGCCGTTATCTCCATTCCGATAACAGTGACCAGAACAATCAGGGCATTCCAAATCCACAACATAGTTTCTCCCGAACATGCATCCTGCAAAATGGCGCAGAGGTACAATTTTAACAGAGATTGGGGAAAACAGTGTTCAGGAGAAAAATAAGGGAACACGCTGTTGAAGCTTGAGTGAGGACCATCCTGATATTTGTGTAGGACGCAGCCTTTAAAGCAGATCGTGATTCAGCGGGGTGCGAAAAGCGTGGCGTGCCGCGGTCATTAACTGACTGGCGGTGACGGTCGTGGGTAATCGCATCAGAATTTTGCTGGCCTGCCAGTAACAGAGCAGCATGACCTCATCCTCCTCTTTTTCAGCCAGTTCATGCAGCCGGGCGCGCAGTGATAACACATCAATGGTCTGCTGCTCGTCAAGCATGTCAGAGATCGTCTGATTGATGACGTGATGGAGAGTTTTCCAGGTGAGATCGGTATGCAAAATTAACCTCTTCTAACGCTTATCAGCTCCGGGCAAACAAACAGCAGTGAAGCAGCTTAAATGGCTGCATCCTGCAAAAGATTGCACACTGCTGACAACTATAGCTGTTCGTGGGCGGCTACGCCGTGCCAGCAGTTGAAAATGCCAAAGTTGGCAATTCTAACGACTAATGGACCTGTCTGTCGCGTATTACACGCGACTCATCAGCTGATTGCTGTTTTTTGTAACAATTGCGGCTGATTCTTAATTGGCTGATGTCAGAGGGATTTGCCAGGGTAAACAGGTTTCCCGTCTCGTTAATGTTCAAGGAGTTGTCGATGAGTCAGCACGCTGATGTACTGGTATGGGGCCACGGCCCTGAGATCTTTGAAGTCTTTCTGGAACCCACCTGTCCTTTTTCGGTGCGCGCCTTCAATAAATTCGACGCGTTACTGGCGCACGCGGGTGAAGAGAACATCACCCTGAAGATCCGTCTGCAATCACAGCCGTGGCACCTCTATTCCGGGCTGATAGTGCGCTATATCCTTGCCGCTGCCTGCGAAAGCAAAGAGGCCGCGAAAAAGGTGATGCAGGCGGTAGCCGATCACCGTGAAGAGTTTGAGTTCACCGATCACTGTACCGGTCCGAACCGCGATGCCACGCCGAATCAAATCCTCGCCCGCCTGAAAGAGGTCAGCGGCGTAGATGCCAGCGCCGCGTTTGATCAGCCTGACCTGCAGAACGCCATTAAATGGCACTGCAAATATGCCCGCCAGAACGGCATTCACGTTTCACCGACCTTTATGGTAAACGGTCTGGTACAGCCCGAAATCAGCAGCGGTGACGATATAGCGCACTGGGCAAGCTTTCTGATTCGTTAATATTAGTGCGCGGCTGTGCCCGGCCGCGCCAGACTGAGTCTCTCCTTTGCGACCCCACTCACGCTCAAACTCAATATCCTGATAATTAAGCCTGTTTTCCCATGTGGAGGCCGGGTAAGCTGTACCGCTATCAGCAGCAGACGGTGGGATTAAAGCCGCTGCTGTTGTTCATCTTAACGGCACCGCTGGCCTGCATGGCGATAACCTGACGTTACGCCGGGCCCACACGCCTAATTCATTGAGGATTTGCTGATGACGATGACGCTGCAACAACTGCAGGACAAATATCCGGGTGCCTTCACAGATGCATTTGGTGACTCCCCGGAATTAGCCAGCGAGCTCGCAACGCTGATTATTGCCGGTAAGAAAGTGGCCACCTGCGGGTCGTTGCGGAGCTGGCAGGATCAGGAAGCATTGCCTCAACCGGGCGGTTACAGCATTGTTCTCAACGGCGAACAGCAGCCCGTCTGCGTGATCCGCACCACCGGCTTGTTCCTGACGCGCTTTGATCGCGTCACGCCAGAGATGGCGATGCTGGAGGGTGAAGGCGATCTGAGCCTCGACCACTGGCGTCAGGAACATCAGCGCTACTTCGAGCGTGAAGGCTATTTTCACAGCGAAATGGAGCTGATCTTCGAGACGTTCCAGCTGGTCGAGGTGGTCTAAACCGGCACGCTACAGCGTGTTTGCCGCCACCAGCGCAAGCCGCGCAATCCCCCGCGCGGCAAGGTTCTCAGCCGCCTGGGCTGCGCGCATGCCACTGGCACACACCAGTACCACACGCTGATTGACCGGCGGTTGCCAGGCCGCTATCTGCTGCGGCAGAATTCGCACCACCCGCTCGGCCACACTGACCGGTGCCTCTTCCAGGCTGCGCAACTCCACTATGCAATCATCCTCCATCAGCATGGCCCGATCGATAAAGGGCGTGCCGGGCGCGTCAGGTTCAGGTGCGTCATCAAAACGAAACTGCCTGATATGCCAGTCAACAAAGTCACAGTGGATCATGCAGCCGAGCGGCGATGGCGTTAGTTTTAACAATACGCTCAGCGCCATCTGTGCCTGCATTGCGCCCAGCGTCGCTACCGCCGGTCCCATTACGCCTGCCGTATTGCAGTTACCCGAGGCCGTGGGCAGCTGCGGGAACAGCGCGCGATAGCCAGGCGCACCGCCACAGAATCCGCCAACATAGCCTTTGCGTCCCAGCACCGAGGCGCAGATCAGCGGCAGGCCTGCCGGATAACAGACATCGGAGAGCTGATAAGTAATAGCGAAGTTATCCGCCGCATCCACCACCAGATCGATTCCCTCCAGCGCCTGCGGCAGTTGACTGGCGCTTAGCGCGTGTGGATGCGCCTCAACGTGGCAGTCAGGATTGCGCTGCGCCAGCGCACGCTGAGCGCAAAATACTTTCTGCTGGCCCACATCGTCGACGCCAAACAGCGTCTGCCGGTGGAGGTTGTGCAGTTCAACCCGATCGCCATCGTAAAGACGGATAAATCCCACACCCGCGCCTGCCAGTAACGGCAGCAGCGTCGCACTAAGCCCGCCCGCCCCCACCACCAGCACCTTTGCCCTGCTCAGCCGCTGCTGCCCCGCTTCACCAATCTCTGGCAACATCGTCTGTCGCTGATAACGCTCCATCGCTGCTCCTTAACTGAATTGTGCCAGACCAAAAATAGGCGTAGAGGCAGACGCCATGTCGCGCTGCTCCATCAATCCCGCCTGAAACGCTTCGTGTCCGCCGTGGATCGCAGCAGCAAAGGCACCGGCCATGCGCACCGGATCGCGCGCTTTTGCCACCGCCGTGTTGAGCAGCACGCCATCAAAACCCATCTCCATCGCCTGAGCCGCCTGGCCAGGTGCGCCAATGCCCGCATCAATAATCAACGGCACATCTTTAAACCACGCACGCATAGCGCGCAGCCCCTCGATATTACGCAGCCCCTGGCCGGAGCCGATCGGCGCGCCCCAGGGCATCAGCACTTCACAGCCCGCTTCCAGCAATTTTTCGCCGACAATCAGATCTTCCGTAGTGTAGGGAAACACCTGGAACCCGTCAGCGCAGAGAATCCGTGCGGCCTCAACCAGGGCAAAAGGATCGGGCTGCAGCGTGTCGGCATGGCCAATCACCTCCAGCTTGATCCACGGTGTGTCGAACAGTTCACGCGCCATCTGCGCCGTCGTCACCGCCTCTTTCACCGTGTGGCAGCCTGCCGTATTCGGCAGAATACGTTTGTTGAGCTGTTGCAGCAGCGTGCGGAAAGCGCCGCCTTCACTGCCTTCCCGCCGCAGGCTGACGGTAATAATCTCCGCGCCTGACGCGTTGATCGCCTGATGCAGAATGTCCGGTGACGGATAACCGGCCGTGCCGAGCAGAAATCGGGATTGCGGAGTAAATTGATAGAACATGGTTAACCTCCCTGCATCGGTGACAGGATTTCGAGCTGGTTGCCCGCCTCAAGTTGCTGGCTGGCATAGCGGCTACGCGGTACAAACTCCCCGTTCAGCGCGGTGGCGACGGTCCGCGGATCGATCTGCTGCTCCGCCATAAGCTCCGCCAGCGTCGTTGCGCCGGTTTCAATCGTGCGTCCATTCAGTTCAACGCGCATGAGTTATCTCCTGAGTCAGTTGCAGCATAAGTTTTTCAGCCATGATCGGGGCCAGCAAAAAGCCGTGGCGGTACAGGCCGTTAAGTGAGAAACGGCCATTTTCGTAGCGGACTTCCGGCAGGTTCTGCCGGTAAGCAGGACGCAGACCGGTGCCGCTCTCCACGATCCGCGCTTCGGCAAGCGCCGGATGCAGGCTGTAAGCGGCGCTGAGCAATTCCATCATCGCCCGGGCGCTGATCGGGCTGCTGTCGTGGCTTTCCACCATGGTGGCTCCCAGCATGAAGTGGCCCCCGGCACGCGGCACCAGATAGCAGGGAAAGCGCGGGTGCAGCAGCCGGACAGGACGGGAGAGTTGTACGTCGGATGTGTGCAGGATCACCATTTCGCCCCGCACGGCGCGCAGGGCGGGCTGCCGATCGGTGGCGTGGATGCCACGGCAGTCGATGATTTTGCCGCCGGGTTTACCGCTGTGAAAGGGGACGCCAGCCTGTTGCAGTTTGTCGCGCAGTTGCTGCAAGGCGCGGCGCGGATCGAGATGCGCCTCTGCGGCGAAAAACAGGCCGCGGGCAAAGCGGTTTTCCAGTGCGGGTTCAATGTCACCGGGAGAGACCCACTGATGCTGCTGCGTCATGCTGGCGAAGCGCGTCAGTTCGCGGCTGTCACGCGGCGGAGCAACCACCAGCGTGCCCTGCTGTTCCACGCCATCAACGCGTTTCGCCCACCAGCTGGCCGCGTGCTGGCCCCATTCGATCACCTGTGGCGGTGCGCTTTCTGCTTCACACCAGGGCGCGAGCATGCCGCCCGCCCAGTGCGAGGCCGCACGGCAGTCAGGCTGAGTAATAACTTCGACCGTTTCTCCCCGCTCCAGCAGCAGCGTGGCGACACAAAGCCCGGCAACGCCGCTGCCGAGCACCGACCAGCGGCTCATGGTGTCCACCGGACAGGAAAAGAAAGATTCAGGATGAGATTTTTCAATTTGGCCTCGTTATCCGTTAACGAAGACCCGTGATACAGAGGGAAAAGGCAGGAACGTTGCGAATGCGCCCCTGCGGCAAGTATCTGATGAGATACCCGTCTTCCTACGCCAGTATCAACTGGGTCAGGTTCTAAGGGTCGCTAAGCCGCGCGGTGCGCTATTAGCCTCTCAGTCTCTCTGGCGAGACTCCCCTGACGGGTTTAGTTGTAAGTTAAGCAGACAGCTTCGTCAAGCAGACTGCATGGAACCGGGTCAGAAAATCGGACTTAACCGGCAGAACCGAAATGCCAGTCAGTTGCGGTTGCCAGCGTCACAAAGGGGCCCGCCAGCGTCTGGTTGTGATGCGCAATAATCTTCTCCGCAGAGAGGTAGGGATTATCGACGGTGGTGTGCGCATCGGAAATCAGTACGACGTTAAAACCCAGCTCCGGGGCTGCCCGACAGGTAGTATCAACGCAGAACTCCGTTTTCATCCCCGCAATCACCAGTTGCTTAATGCCCTTTTGCCTCAGCTGAAGCTGCAGGCCAGTATCCCTGAAACAGCTGGGATATCTTTTGGTGAAGACGACATCACTCTGCGGGTTAACCTGCAATTCCGGGATCAGGCGCGTCAGCGGGCTTTGCTCATTAAAAGGGGAATCATCAGGGCCGATATGGCGTGCGAAAAAGAGGGGGACGGCAGAAGCCCGAGCTTTAGTAATGAGAAGTGAGATGGTCGACAAGATCGAATTTGCGGCGAAGGGAGCCTCGGGACCATTAAAAAGGCCATGCTGCATGTCGATAATTAAAAGTGCACTTTCAGATGTAACCATGACGTGTCTCCATTCAGTTTTAAGAACGGAGAACAGCTCCCCGTCCGGTTCGGCGGGGAGTGAGAATCAGTTGTGTCAGGTGCCTGTCACAGAGTCGCTCACGCCGCCGCCAGAGGCGGTGGTGGTGACGGTTGTGAAAGACAGAACTGACATAAACATTTTCTGACCCTGAGTTAATGCGTTCGGTGAAGTCACCCTCAGAAGGATGGCGCTGACATCTACATTACCCTGTACGCCGTCGCTTTTAAAGCGCCTGCAGCGATTGGGTTACCGCATCGGTTATTTCACGAATGCGCGGTTCGGCGCGGCGATAGTAAGTCCATTTCCCGACTTTGCTGGCTTCAACCAGCCCCGCATTGTGAAGTGCTTTCAGGCATAACGAGGTGGCGGGCTGTGATAAGCCCGCCTTGTCCTGTATGAGGCTGGCACAGACGCCATACTGATCGAAGGGATAGAGCTGGGTATAGCCCGCAAACGCTTCGTCAGGATTTTTAAGCCACTTCAGCACTGCCACTCTGGTCGGGTTGGACAGTAACTTCAGGGCATTTTCGGGGGACATGCCGCCTCACAGAATATCAGGATGGATAAAATGGATAGTCAGTATAGCCTTTCTCAGTGCCGCCATACAGGGAGGCGTGATCGACCTCATTCAGCGGATATCCTGATTTAATCCGCGCGGGCAAATCGGGATTAGCGATAAATGAGCGGCCAAAACCAAACAGATCGCCCCAGCCTTTTTCCAGCACATGCTGCGCTTTTTCAGCCGTGTAGCGACCCGAGTAGATGATCGGAGAGCGGAATGTTTCCCGCAGCGCGACACGGAAGCTCTCTGGCATCTCCGGGCTGTTGTCCCAGTCGGCTTCAGCAATGGAGAGATAGCCAACTTCCAGCTCGTTCAGCAGGGCTGCTGCGCGGATGTAGGTCGCGTGTGGATCACTTTCAACCAGACCGAGATAGACGCGCTCTTCGTCGGTACTGGTAAACAGAGGCGCAAATCTGACGCCAACGCGGTGGCTGCCAAATACCGAGCTGACCGCCTCAACGACTTCTCGCAGGAAGCGCAGACGATTCTCAGCAGAGCCGCCATATTCATCCGTACGGAAGTTGGTGTGCTCAGAAATAAACTGGTTAATCAGATACCCGTTGGCGGAATGCAGTTCCACACCGTCGAAACCGGCCGCTTTGGCATTCTCCGCCGCGCGTCGGTAAAGCTCTACAATCTCTTTAACTTCCGATGTAGTCAGTGCGCGTGGCTCGCTGGGTGCGGTCAATATGCCGGCGTCGGGTCCGGTTTCAATAAATACCCGGACGTTATCGGCTGCGATGGCTGAAGGGGCAACGGGTGCCTGCTTGCCCGGCTGCAGTTCATTATGCGACACGCGGCCAACATGCCAGAGCTGGCAGAAAATCGTGGCCCCTTGCTGATGTACTGCCTCTGTAACCTTTTTCCAGCCTGCGATCTGCGCTTCGCTGTGGATCCCCGGCGTCCATGCATAGCCCTGCCCGCGAGGCTCAATCTGGGTGCCTTCGGTGATCATCAGTCCCGCGCTGGAACGCTGGCGGTAGTACTCCACCATCATCTCGCCGGGAATGTTGCCCGGTTGTTCACTGCGGCAACGCGTCAGTGGCGGCAGTACAATGCGGTTACGAAGCTGAAGGTCGCCCAGACTCAAGGGGGTAAAAAGTGACGGCATGACAAAAAATCCTCTGATGTGTGAAGAGGCGACATTATATTTACACATTTAAATTTGTAAATGTGTAATCTGTGCTTTTTGTCCAGGGCGGTATCGGTGGTTTCTGGCAGAGGGTCACTATCAGGGTGGAGTGCTGACAGCGCGTGGGATTAACAGTCTCTCAGCGCAGCGCCTGACTGCGTAACGTCAGGAGGAGATCCTGCAGACGCCGCTTTCAGGCAAATTGCTTCGCCGGGACGGAGGTGCTGCCTGCAGGATCATAAGAACATTAAGAAGCGTATTTTTCAGTGAACGCCTGCCACTGCTGGCGATAAACCTCCAGTTGACTGAGTGCGCCATCAATCGAGGGCTGTGCTTTGTTGTCAGGATTCGGCGTGGCACGAATCAAATCGGCAAAGGTGCTGAAGACAGAGTCCATATCACGGCCCGACTTCATGGCTTCCATCATCCCGGCCAGCTCCACCTGTGGCCGTGCGGTTGCGCTCATAACCTGGCTTAGATAGTCACGTGCGCTCTCCTGCATGTCGCGTGTTCCATGACGTATGGCTAACGCCAGCGTATCCTGTGCTCCCAGCAACGTCTGACGTTCACGAATGGCGACTTTGACGCTTATCATCTCATCAGCAATCTTATTCGCCTGCTTCTGGTTATCGCCGGAGACATATTTTTCTATCAGTTTATGGAGCTTAGACTGCGTCAGGGTCAGCGCCATGGCTTCCGAGGTATCCGAATTATCATACTGATTACGGCCCACACGGCCTTCAGCCAGCACCTCATGGAGTGCAGCGGCAAACTCATCCATAGCGGTCTGCGTATTAGCAGCCGTCATACTCAGAAGCGGAGTAAATGTTCTGGCGTCCCAGCTGGTGTAAGGATCGTTGAATAACGCATATCCGAGGTTAACGGACGGTCCCTGACCGGATGACTTTGTCTTTGCCAGTTCCTCTGAATTTTTAGCCTGCTGCTCTGCCGTAATGGGCTCAGCGATAGCCTGCACCAGGCGCGCTCTTGCCTCGGATGAGATCACCACCACACTGGCAGGTAATTCTTTTCCGGTAATAGTTTCTTTAGTCGTGTTCTCAGATCTGTTTGTTACGGTGAGCGTGGCTAAATATCCTCTTGCCACCTCTGTTGTCACGCCATTGATTAACCCCATAATGCCCTCTACGGTTTGATTGGTTGAACAATTTATCGGCAAAATGTAACCAATCTTTACCGAAATCTTATTGCTGCCTGGGTTAAGACGTCTCAGGGCAAGTCTGGCTATCATCGCCGCTGCGGCCTGACTTTGATCCAGAAAAGGTTCAGAATCCCCAGGCTGACCAGCCAACGGCTCCCGGCAGCGTTTCAGACTTTACGGAATGCACAGGAAAGTTTCAGAGCAGTACGCATTTATCCATTTCAGACAGGGTTAATTCAGAGGAAACGTTGTGAATAGTGCACTTCCATTAGACGCGCTTGGGCCACGCATTTGTATTATGGGTCCATCGAACAGCGGAAAATCGACCTTAGCTGAGGCCATTGCTCGCAAAACAGATCTACCAGCAGTTCATCTGGATCAGCTTCACCATATTCAGGACAGTCAATGGGTGCCCAGAGCACCGGCAGAATTTCTTCGTTTGCATGCTGAGGCGGTGAGTCAGGAAAGATGGGTGATGGAGGGTAATTACACCAAATGCATTGAAGAACGATTCGCGCGTGCCACAGGCTTAATTCTGCTGGATGTAAAAGTGACAGTGGCACTTCTGCGCTACATTCGCAGATGTTATTCATCCACGCCGCGTATTGGCGGCCTGGGGATGGGCAGAGAGCCGATGAGCATGGAGATGCTGAAATATATTATCCGTACTGCCCCGCAAAATCGAAAGCGCCATAAAAAGCTTTACGACCAGGTCAGACTGCCAAAACTTCTGCTTCCTTCTCCCCGCGATGTTAAAGCCTGTTCTGACTACTGGGGATTACAGCTAACGAATAATGATCGATGAATACAGGCTGCCGGAATAACGTCTGTTTTCCGTTAATAGGGTCGCTTTGACTCAGTAACTTTTTGAATAACAAAGAAGCATCACTGCCATCAATCAAAAAGCATTAAGCTCGTCAGAAGAGAGTCCAGCGATTCTACCGGCCCGGCATGATTTGTCTCGGAACGGATTGTGTCCCAGGGCATGGCGTCATCAGTACAATAATCACCAGTGCACTGCATATCGGCAGGCTCACTGAGTAAACCAACCGGAAGCCAGATATAAGGCCTGCCACGCAACCGGTTAGGCACTGTGGAGCCACAGCTGGCGCAAAAATCGTTGCGATAACCGGTGGGTTTGCGCCATGACGCGATCTGGCTCTCACCAGAAACCCAGCTAAAGTCACTCTCTTTTACGATCGTTGCCAGGTTATAGCCGGTTCCGCTCTGTTTTCTGCACAAAGAACAGTGACAACGGTAATAGCGCGTGGGGGTTACTGATATTTCGAAAGCAACGGTTTCACACAGACATGCGCCTTTCATTTCATCATCCTGTTCACTCAGATTCCTGGTTTGTCTGACTACTTGCCTGATCATAGTGGTGTTAAAGTAAGGGGCTGCAGAAGCGCTACCGGCTCCCTGTCACTTTAATGCCGCTCCGGCTCATTGCATGATCTTTTGCGGATTTGAGCCAGAAGCGGATAACCCCTCGTACACCTTCATCAGTATTAACTGCGGCTGAATACCAGTTTCAGCCCTGCCAGCGCAAAGCAGCAGGCTAATAGCGCATCGAGTCCGCGGCGAATGCGACGGTAAAATGCGCTCATCACAGCGGTTGAGAACAGCAGAGCATAGCCGCCGAACACAACCACGCAAATCACCGCACAGCCGCAGATGATTATCGGCAGCGTGGCGGCGATCACATCCGGCTTCAGTGCAAACGACATAATGGCCACCCAGGTAAGAATCGCTTTGGGGTTGCCGATATGCATCAGTATCCCCTGACGAAACAGTCTGCCATACGCGACCCGCTCATCGCTGGCTTTAAAATCGCTGGCCTCAGTGCGGCGTAACGCAGATTTGCCGGCTTTAAACGCCAGCCATAACAGATATAACCCTCCGCCAATTTTTAACACGATCAGCAACTGAGCGAAGGTTGCCAGCACGGTCAGCACACCGCAGGCGGCCAGCAGCGCCCAGAGCATCGAACCACTCACGACACCCGCAGCCAACGCCAGTGCGGCACCCCTGCCCTTTTTCATTGCCGTTCCCATTATCGCCATATTACTTGGCCCGGGACTGGCTGTAGCGACAAAGTAGGTGGTGAAGATCAGGATTAATTCGTGCGAAAGCGCCATGATATCCTCTGCGATGGATTGTTATTAATCTGTTATATCGGCTGACGTGCAAATTTGCTATCCCCTGGTTCGTTGCGGCTTCGTTTCTCGCTTTAAACGGTCTGCAGCAATCAAACGTTTTCCAGAGATAGCGGGCTGTTTGGCGAGGGTCGGCAGCAGCATCAATGGATTCGCTTTAAGGGACAACTCAGGGTCGTTTACGGTCATCCAGACGCAACTGCAAAAATGTCAAATCCAGCCAGCGTCCAAACTTAGTTCCAACCTCCGTCATTCTGCCAGACTCAATAAATCCCAGTTTTTTATGCAGGGCAATGGATGCCGCGTTTTCCGATTCAATCGCCGCCACCATAACGTGCTTCCCGGCTTCGCGAGCAAGCTGGATAAGCCCCTGCATCAGGGCGGCACCCGCGCCTTTACCTCGTGCATCTTTATGAACATAAACCGAATGCTCAACCGTATGACGATATCCGTCCCAGGGACGCCAGTCACCATAAGAGGCATATCCCAGCACGGTATCATCTTTGTCTGTCGCCACAATCACAGGAAAACCGGCCTGCTGGCGGCTGTTTATCCACGTGATGCGGTTAGCCACATCAATACGATTTTCATTCCAGATGGCTGTGGTGTTAAGCACCGCATCGTTATAAATCTCTGCGATGATTTCAGCATCGCTTTCTACAGCCGCACGGATAATCATGGTGGACACCCCTTTGCTCACTCACTAAAGTAGATGAATTGTTCACTATGATAGTTATCCATTATGTTAGATAAAAAGTCCAGCAAAGAAGACAGCCTGAACTTCCGCATCGGTCAGAAGGTAAAAGAGGAAAGGGAAAAACGCGGCTGGTCACTTACCGAGCTGGCTGATAACTCAGGCGTTTCACGGGCGATGATCCATAAGATTGAGCGTGGGGAGAGCAGCCCGACGGCGGTTCTGTTAGCGCGTCTCTCAGGCTCGTTTGATATGACCATCTCTCAGCTGCTTGCTCAGACCGAAGTGCAAACCGGGACGCTGGTCAGGCATGAAAATCAGCCGGTGTGGCAGGATCCGGAAACCGGCTATCTGCGTCGCCACGTTTCACCGGGCGAGATGCCGGTCGATCTGGTCAGTGTCGAACTGCCGGCAAATACCGCTGTGCCGATGCCGGCAATCTCCTATGTTTCAAGACGCCAGCTGATATGGGTAATTGAAGGAACTCTTACTTTTGAAGCAGGTTCCAGCACCTATGAGATGGCTGCTGGCGACTGTCTGGAACTGGGCGATCCGGCTGACTGCGTGTTCAGAAATAAAACGACTCAGGGCTGTCGATATGCCGTTATCGTACTCCGGCCTGCCTGAGCAGGCAGAGGGCATAAATCCCTGAGTAAATCGGCCATTGGCAGAGGGATGATTGTCACTCAGTCCAGCTATTGATCGCCTTTCAGGAATCAAATCGCCAGCCGGACTGAATCTGCTCAGGGAAAGATTATTTCCCCAGAATCTCTCTGCGGACAATCTCAGCGCCAGCACTTAACGCATGCAGTTTGCCATTAGCAACCTGACGCGGCAGTGGAATCATGCCGCAGTTGGTTGAAGGATAGAGATTTTCAGCATCCACAAACTGCAGCGCTTTGCGGAGCGTATTCGCCACTTCTTCAGGTGTCTCAATGGTATGGGTTGCCACGTCGATGGCACCGACCATGACTTTTTTACCGCGAATCAGCTCGATCAGATCCATCGGAACCCGCGAGTTCTGACACTCCAGTGAGACAATATCGATAGCTGAACGCTGTAATTTAGGGAAGACCTCTTCGTACTGACGCCACTCTGTACCCAGAGTTTTCTTCCAGTCTGTATTCGCTTTAATGCCGTAGCCGTAGCAGATATGAACCGCGGTTTCACACTTCAGACCTTCGATGGCGCGCTCTAACGCGGCGATGCCCCAGTCGTTCACCTCATCGAAAAAGACGTTAAACGCAGGCTCATCAAACTGAATAATATCCACGCCAGCGGCTTCTAATTCTTTGGCTTCCTGATTCAGAATCTTTGCGAATTCCCAGGCCAGCTTTTCTCGGCTTTTATAGTGATTGTCATAAAGGGTATCGATCATCGTCATCGGACCCGGCAACGCCCACTTAATAGGACGATCGGTCAGCTTACGCAGGATTTTCGCATCTTCAACAAACACGGGCTTCTGACGTGAGACTTCACCCACCACGGTCGGGACGCTCGCATCATAGCGATTACGGATTCGAACCACTTCACGCTTTTCAAAATCCACACCGCTGAGGTGTTCAATAAACGTCGTCACGAAGTGCTGACGGGTCTGCTCGCCATCACTGACGATATCAATACCGGCCCGAACCTGATCGTCCAGACACAGACGCAACGCATCTCTTTTGCCGTCGACTAACTCTTCATCCTGCAGTTTCCAGGGTGACCAGAGCACCTCTGGCTGCGCAATCCAGGAGGGTTTAGGCAAGCTGCCAGCAGTAGATGTCGGTAATAAGGTTTTCATAGCAGGTGACCTTCTATATTTAATTAATCAAAGAACGAATTCAGCAGACCATTGCGCAAGAAGTGTCTGATTCGGCTTAATAAAATGCGTCTCAGTAAACTTACCCTGTTCGACGGCCAGGCGGCTGCGTTCTTCGCGATCGTAAACAATCCGGGTTAACGAATAATCCTGATGCTGCAGCGTGGGCTGATAGCACTGTCCCGCCGCAGAATTCGCGTTGTAAATTTCAGGGCGATAGATCTTCTGGAAGGTTTCCATGGTGCTGATGGTGCTGATCAGCTCAAGATTGGTGTAATCGCTGAGCAGGTCACCGTGGAAATAGAAAGCCAGCGGCGCAACACTGCCCTGCGGCATGAAGAAACGCACTTTCAGACCCATTTTTCCGAAATAGAAATCAGTCAGGGAAGGTTCATCCTGCTGATATTCAATGCCCAATACCGGATGCTGATTACCGGTGCGCACGTAGGTGTTTTTGCTCGATACACTCAGGCAGATAACCGGCGATTTACTGAAGTTCTCTTTATAGACCGCTGAGTTCACGAAACTTTTGAAAATGTTGCCATGCAGCTGACCAAAATCATCCGGCAGGCTGAATTCAGTCTGACCTTTGTTATGTTCTGACAGAACAACGCTGAAATCATAATCACGCACATAGGAAGAGAAGTTATTGCCGACAATCCCCTCGGTGCGCTCACCGGTTTTATGATCCACGATATGCGTTTTTAAAATCTCAATCGCCGGGAACGATTCGTCGCTGCTTCCGGGACGAAGATTCAGCTCAGCAGAAATAATCTCAAGTTCAACTGAGTAGCGGTCGCCCTTTGGATTGTCCCAGTGCGCCAGAGAGTTGAAACGATTGTCGATCATCACCAGGGCGTTGTGCAGGTTTTCCTGACGTTTTTCGCCGCGCGCTAAATTAGCGAAGTTAGTCGTCGCCCGCGTATTTTTCGAAGGATTATAGTTTTCGTCGAAACGAATGCGCTTGAGGGTAAAGGCTAAGTTGTTCATCGCTATCGGGTATCCTGGTCGCTGATATGCGTTGTTGCATTTAAGGGTTATCCAGCGTGGCTATCCCTTTACAACTATTCATATGACTCAAAGTTATTAACAATTCTTACTTTATGCCTCAACACCCGGTTGAAAAAAAGTGATTAAATTTCAACGAACATGAAGGGAATTCATGTTGAGGTATTTAAGCGGGGAAATTTTCATGAGGCAGCGAGTCTTTTAACACCTGATGTAAAATCCGGGTGTAAAAAGCCTCGCACTAAGGGGGGTATGCGTTGTACCTGATAAAACAAAGCGTAAGAGTCTCACGCAGAGACTATCTTAATCAATCGCGACATTATCCGTAGTGCGCCAGCGTACGTAAAACAGGCTGGCCAGTTTCAGGCGGAGATTTTCGCTGATGTTGCCGGTCGACGCGGAACGCTGCACGGTTGCGTAAAATCAGTATTCCCCACCATAAATACTGCCGGACCCGCTATCACTGGCAAGGTCAGACTGGGCAGCAGTCTGCCTGCTACAGCGCCAGGAAGGTGTCAGCAAAAATGTCAGGCTGGTAGCCAGAGGCGGTAAACAGGTGCTCACGCGAATTATCAATGGCAGTACGCAGTCGCGCTCTGTCTACGCCCAGTACCTTACCGTTCTGTTTGACGATGCGTCCGCCGATCATGACGGTGTCGATGTTGCTACGCTCTGCGGCATGAACCACCGTGCCAAAGGCATTGCCGGACGGGTAGAGGTTGAGGTCGCGGGTGTTAATCAGAATCAGATCAGCCTGTTTGCCTGGCGTCAGACTGCCCACTTTATCCTGCAGACCTGCACAGCCCGCGCCATCAAGAGTCGCGGCTTTAAGGAGTTGTGCCGCCGGAAGCGTTTTCAGCGCATGTTCAGAATTGCAGCACTGCTGCTGGTGCATGCCCATCACCCGCTGCAGGTAAAAAGCCACACGCATCTCCATAAACATGTCGGTGCTGTATGAGGTTTCGTTGTCAACGCTCAGGCCCGGGTTGATGCCATGGCGCTGCGCGGCCTCCATAGCGAACATCCCGCTTTCGATACCATAGTGCGAATCAGAGCGCGGGCAGACGTTTACCCGGACACCGGCTTCGCGCAGAATTTTCCACCCTTCGTCAGGCAGCGCTGTGCAGTGATTAAAAATATTGTCCGGACCCAGCAGCCCCTGCTGATGCAGTGATTTAAGTTCAGCCCCCATCTCCGCACCAAAGAACTCAGTGACAATCGACAGTCCCAGCCTGCGGGCCTCGGTCCACAACTCTGGCTCCAGCTGGGCCATGACCGCAAGAGTAACCAGGCTTTCAGGGCTTTTGGTGAAATACTTCTCCTGCAGGCGCTGCCAGTTACCCGGCCAGTGCGCTTTATCCCATTCGCCTGCTACCGGTGCGCCGGAGGCATGGATTGCGCGAATACCGGAATCAAGCAGGGCCTCGACGGCGGCATCGGAATGCGCTGCGGTACGGCTGTTGTGCGAATTATCAATCATCGTGGTGATGCCAGCGTCAATAGCACCCAGCGCCGTCAGCAGGTTACCGACGTAGATATCGGCAGGACGATAATATTTAGCGAACGAGAAGTGCGTGGCATCGCTGTAGTCGTCCAGACAGGTAGCATTTGGGTTAATTCGGCGCAGTTGTCCTTCCCATGCGTGACGATGAGAATCGACCATTCCCGGCATGGCAATCATATTGGTCGCATCCATGACATGCGCATCCGGCGCATCCAGTTTCGGGCCTACGGCGGTAATTGTTGAACCGTTGATAAGAATATCACCGCGTTCAATGTTACCGACGTGCTCATCAATGCTCAGTATCGTCGCGCCACGAATTAACGTTACCTGTGAAGTGACATTCTGTTTGTTAACAATATTTCTGATGTAGTCGGTCATTAAACCTGCCTCTTTCCTGATGAATAGGGAAACGATACGCCACGCCATTACCCCGAAAAAGATGCTTAAAATGTTTTCATCATTCATAATTCTCGAATAATAAAATGCACCTCCGGCGGGGAGCCAGAGAATGGACCGAATCCAGGCTATGCAGATTTTTACGCGGGTCGCTGAAGCCGGAAGCTTTGTGCGCGCGGCAGAAACATTGTCACTGCCCGCTTCCACCGTCACCAGCACGATTAAAACACTGGAGAAATATCTGCAGGTGCGTCTGCTTAACCGGACGACAAGGCGCGTCAGCCTCACTCCTGAAGGCTTGCAGTATCTGGCGCAGTGCCGGGAGATCCTGTCGTTGATTGAACACACCGAATCCAGCCTGACCGAATCTGTCAGGCGCCCCCAGGGAAGGCTGCGGGTGGATATGCCTGGCGGGATCGCCCATTTTATCGTTATGCCGAAACTGAAAGATTTTCACCGGCGCTATCCGGATATTTACCTGATGATTGGGGTCAGTGACCGACAGGTTAATCTTGTTCACGATGGCGTAGATTGCGTCATCAGAACCGGGGAATTAACGGACTCCACGCTGGTTTCCCGTCCGCTTGGCCGGTTTCGTTGGGTGACCTGCGCCTCTAAAGACTATCTCAGCGAGTACGGTGTCCCTGAGACGCCTGAAGCGTTGGCACAGCATCGGGCGATCCATTACTTTTCCAGCACGGGAAGACGGACGAATGAACTGCGTTTCACGCGTGGCACTGAAAGCATCTCCGTCCCGGTAAATGGAGATGCAGCCGTTAACGAAACGGGCCTCTATATCAAAATGTGTCTTGATGGCTTCGGACTGGCACAGCTTGCTGAGAATGTGATCGCTGAGCATCTTCAGCAAGGCAGGCTGATCGAGGTTCTGGCCGACTGGCAGCCGTCCTCAGTGCCGGTGACAATGCTCTATCCGCATCAGCGTTTTCTCTCTCCCGCCGTGCGCGCGTTTGCGGAGTGGATGGACGAAATCATCTGATAATGGTGATTCTGAAGTTCATGGCTGCACACGCCTTAAGCGGCCGAGTCAATGTCCGGTTAACAATCCGCTACCCTGCCTGTAGCGGTATAAACCGTGAGCAAAAACAGAAACCGCTAAAATTAAGTTTGCCGGGCTACTCAGGTGCACGCATTTTTATCAGCTCTGTTTCTCTACAATCGGCATCGACTCCTGAATTTCGTTTAACAACATCACTGATATTTCCCTGACCGATAACGGCGAGTTTCTCCTCACAGTATTCGATAACGTCATTATTCGCGGTGTTACGATGAAAAGAGAGGGATACTATGAAATATAAAATTTCCGGCCTGAACGCCGGGCAATTTGCTCATCTTTTTGGACAGAGCGATGAATATCTGAAAAAACACCATGCAGTACGACAAACGGTAGAGTGCTATCCGGGTTATCCCGACAGAATCTCATTGTGCGATATCCCCGTTGGAGAAAGCGCCCTCCTGATTAATCACATCTATCAGCCTGCCGACACGCCCTATTTTGGTACTCATGCAATCTATATATGGGAGGGATGCACCCGGCAAGGCATTTACATCAATGAATTACCTGAAGTCCTGCTAAGCAGAACGCTGTCATTAAGGGCCTATGACGGAAAGCATTTTTTAAAAGAGGCGGATATAGCTGAGGGGAAATTTGCTGAAAATCTCATCGGCCATTTTTTTGCCGATCCTCAGATTAGTTATATCCAGATACATAATGCGAAACGGGGATGCTATTCCTGCTGTGCAGAACGTTTTGAATGACGGTTTGTATTGATAAGCCCTATCCGCAACAGGAAATTATTCGTTGCCAGGGTTCCTTGGTGTCATCCCCCTGTTCTGAAGAGGGTGCTAAGAATTATGTCAGTAATCCTGCCCTATCCAATATGGTAAAAGGAGTGCCTGTTTCTGGAGGGTCAGACGTCATGAAGCGCGATACCCTTTTTAATACTGGCAATAAAATTATCACGGATTATATCCTCGTGGTTCGCGTTCCAGGCAATGCCAACTTTCCAGCTTATTGACTCACCGGTTAACGGAATAATAACCAGCTCCGGCGGTGCAATATGCATAACACTGTATGGCACAAGGGCAACACCCGTGCCCGCGATGACCAGCGCGACAATAGTTTGTATATCATCACTCAATTGAGTAGATGATATGAAAAGCGCGTTGTCATGAAGAAAGCGGTCAATTTGCGCATTTAAACCCCGTCCTCGCCCGGCATGAAGTCGCAACAGAGGGCGTTTCTTCAGCCAGTCATCAGCAGGCAATGACGGTGAACTTGCAGGCGCAATCAAAACCAATCGATCGGTAAACAATGGCAGGTAATCCAGCGCTACAGGAGGCGGAACTCTGACAAAACCGATCTGGAGCTCATCATTTTGCAAAAGTTCGTACTGCTGGAAGGAAGGAAGATCTGTCAATGACATCTCTATCCCCGGACACTCCCGACGAAATTCTGCCATACAGCGTGGTGCAAGGTAAAAACTTGAGAGACCGAACCCCACGGCTAAATGCCCTTCAATCCCTTTTGAAACCCGCTCTGCATGATGCATAAATAATCGGGTTTGCCTGACCACTTTTTCAGCCTCTGGCAGCAGACATCTGCCACCGCTCGTGAGTGTGGCTCCATGACGCCCCCGCGTAAACAGTGACGTTTCCACCAGGGACTCAAGGAGATTAATCTGCTTGGTCAATGCAGGTTGCGAAATAAACAACGCCCGTGCCGCGTCAGCATAATTTCTTTTTTCAGCCAGCATCAAAAAGGCCTTAAGCAAGCGGATGTTCATTTTTACATTCCAAAAGGTTATCGAAACCGGAAATGTTTTGATTATACAGTTATCAGCAATGGTTATGTAATTCAGTTTCGATTACTACCGGAGAAGTACCATGAGCAAACATACATCCTTAAAAGCTGCCACAGTGCAATTTCAGCATCAGGCAAATAACAAAAATTATAATCTGCTGATAATGGAGAAATTTATTGAACAGGCAGCGATTGAGCAGGTGAAAATCCTCACATTCCCGGAAATGTGTATTACCGGCTACTGGCATGTACCCAAACTCACCTCGGCTAAGGTAACTGCTCTCGCCGAGCCGATCGAGGGGAGTCCTTCCCTTACATTGATTCGTTCCCTGGCGATGAAACATCAAATGCTGATTGGCGCCGGGCTTATCGAAAGAGCCGATGATGGCCGCCTCTATAATGCGTATGTTGCCTGTATGCCGGACGGCTCAATGCACACTCATCGCAAACTCCACGCTTTTGAACATCCGTCAATCAGCAGCGGTGACCGCTTTACCGTTTTTGAAACGCCCTGGGGAGTAAAAGTAGGTATCCTCATTTGCTGGGACAATAATCTGGTAGAAAATGTGCGTGCAACGGCATTGCTGGGTGCAGATATTCTTCTCGCGCCACATCAGACAGGCGGTACCGATTCCCGCAGTCCTTATGCGATGAAACCCATTCCGCTGACGCTCTGGGCGGAGCGGGAAACGCGAAGGGAAGAAATTACTGCTGCATTCAAAGGGGCAAATGGTCGGGAATGGCTGATGAGATGGCTGCCCGCTCGTGCGCATGACAACGGATTATTTATTCTCTTCAGTAACGGCGTAGGTGCAGATGATGATGAGGTGCGCACAGGTAATGCAATGATCCTGGATCCTTATGGAAGAATCATTAATGAAACCTGGGCAGCGGAAGATTTTATGGTGAGCGCTGACCTTGATTTGAGTCTGCTTGCAATGAGTACCGGACGTCGCTGGATCCATGGTCGCCGTCCTGATTTATACCATATTCTGACACAACCGCAGGGCTACGAACGTGATGCGATTAGCGCCCGATTTTCTGATGAGACGCCTTAAATAGGCTCGGCGACTGAAATCATCCAGTCGCGAGAAAGAATGTCAGGGCGCGGCATCGTGAAAACCCCGCCCTGACATTAAAGCTTAAACTACACCGGCAAATCCCGTTACAACGGTTATCGTCACGGTAAAGCATGGACTTTATGGCTGGGGGAAGATTGATGGCATAATTTCATGTAAATAAGCGTCTCTTTTAAGCTGACACAGTCTGAAGATAAGCTATGAATTAAAGTTTAAGCCGCTGGCTGCTCCGTTTTGAAAGGCACTATTGGTCGTTATCAACAATCAAGTCATCACAAATACTCGTGTTGTTAAAGCAGAAAAATGAGGAGAGTCAGCACGCTCGCTAACGCTATGCCACTATTAACTTGTGTAAGATCATGCCGGATAACAGTTTTGTGCGATGAATAACGCAGGTAGCGTGCCTGATCATTAAATCCGCTCTATGCGGAATTGATAATCAGTCACTGGGCATCACGGCAGCGATAGACTACTCAGAGATTTTCTTAATAGGATAACTAACGAGTGGTTTGATCTCTTTAAGCACAAACATACTCTGCATTTCTTTAATTCCTGGCAATCTGCGTACCACTGACATTGCAAAATCAGCATAGGAGTCCAGATCTGAAGCCACAACCTGTAGCAGAAAGTCAGCATCCCCACCTATGCTATAACAGGCAACCACATCCTCCAGGGCAGTCACTTCCTCTTCAAATTTTCTGGCCTCCGCTTCGCTATGGCTGTCAATGACGACCCGAATGAAAACCATTACTCCCAGCCCAATTTTCTTGCGGTCAAGAACAGCACGATAGCCCTGAATCACTTTATCTTCCTCGAGCTTACGAACTTTGCGCCAGCAGGGAGATGCTGAAATGTTTATCTTCTCCGCCAGCACCTGGTTAGTTACCCGGGCATCGTCCTGTAAAATTTCGAGAATTTTCATATCTGTCGAACTGAGCGTCATAAGGGGAAATTCCTTTCTTTATGGAGGCGGTTTAGGGTTACTTTTACCTAAAAACAGGCATTAAGTAAATAATATAGGTAACAATTTTCCGCTTTCCTGCTGCATAATATCTTTACTTTTCCAGCCTGTTATTACAAACAATATAAGGGAAAACTGAATCCTGATTTAATGCATATGGTCCAATTTAATTTAAAGAATGCCGGGAGCTGATCATCTCTTGAAGAGAGGATCGGATAAAGCACTGCGCGCACATGAAAATTAAACTTGTCATCTGCGTAGTTAAATTAATGCAGCAATATCCGCTTTGGAATAATCGAACCTGCACTTTCAACGTTAAACCAACTGATAAAAAGGATGCACATCTTTCAGCCTTAATTAAGCTTTTTATATGACAACCATCGCTCAGAACCAGGCATTTTTGAACAACTAACTCTGTTCCCTTTTACCGAAGTGCATTTCAACAGGAATAACTATGTCAGGAACTACTGAAATACTATCTTATATTGCTGCACTCGGTTTAGCTGCTGCAATTCCGGGTCCGGGGATGACTGCATTAGTCGCTCGCAGCGTGAGTGGGGGCGCAATAACAGGCTTTACGATGCTGGCCGGTCTCATTCTCGGAGATTTGATTTATTTATCTGTGGCGGTATTTGGTCTGGCGGTGATCGCTCATACCTTTACCTCTCTCTTTACGCTGATTAACTGGGCTACCTCACTCTTTCTATGCCTGCTGGCATGGCAGTTCTGGTGCCACCAGCCTCAGGCAATAAATATCGATCAAAAAGCAACAAAACGAGAACTGGCATCAGCCTGGTTTTCAGGACTGACCATAACGCTTGGCAACCCTAAAACCATCGCTTTCTATCTGGCTATACTGCCTCTGGTTATCTCTCTCGATAATGTATCTTTTCAGATGTGGGGAGGACTGCTGGTTCCGCTTACCGTATTAGTCCTTTTGAGTGTGGGAGCCGTTTTTATTTTTGCAGCCCTCAGAATACGCCATCTCCTGACCAGCGCTAAAGCGCAACGACTCCTTTTCCGTTCAGCCGGTACCATCATGATGCTGGCCGCGGCTGGAATGGTGGTAAAGACTCTTTAGCTTTCATTACCACCTCCTCTGCCTCAGGAAAAGGGGGCCGGTCTCGTGGTCTTGATAGAAAATGATCAAGCTCTGGCCTGTTTATCAGGCAATAAGCAATAAATAGTAAAAGTGATTCCAGCCAGAAAAGCCTGAGCGTCAAAAGCAGCTATCTTCTGATAGCTGCTTTTTTGCCTTTCAGATATCCCATTTTTTACTGCTTATGTTCCTGCTTCAACGTTTCCTGACTATCCACCAGGACCGCATTAGCGGCTAACCCTGTACTTCACATCTATAATTCAGTGACTCAGGCCCATGCGCCCGATCCGGCTAGCCGATTAATCAGTTTGGGGGTGGCTGGACATCGTAGTGTCAGCGATACATCGATATTCACTCCCCTGATGATGCCGGCCGGATTTAAGACGCTCATCATTTACAGAAATAAGGATGCCTCATGATCTTTTCTCTCAAAAATCAGGTTGCGCTGGTTACCGGTGCCAGCTCGGGTCTCGGCTATGCCTGCGCAGAAGCACTCGCTAAAGAAGGTGCCTGTGTAGTGATTAACTACCATAGCCAGGCGGAACCGGCCGAGGAGCTGGCTGAGAAAATCCGCGCCGATGGAGGCCGTGCAATTGCTGTAAAAGGAGACGTTTCTAAAGAGGCGGATGTAGAGAATCTTTTTGACCAGACGATCAGGGAATTTGGCAGGCTGGATATCCTGGTGGCGAACTCAGGACTGCAGAAAGATGCCCCGTCCATTGAGATGACGCTAGAGGACTGGAATACCGTTCTGGACGTGAACCTGACTGGCCAGTTCCTCTGCGCGCGTGCTGCGCTGCGGCAGTTCAAGCGTCAGGAGCATCGCAAGGACATCAGCAAAGCTGTCGGTAAGATTATTCATATGAGCTCGGTTCACCAGCTCATTCCCTGGGCCGGACACGTCAACTATGCCGCATCAAAAGGCGGCGTTGACTTGCTGATGAAAACGCTGGCTCAGGAAGTGGGTGAAGAACGTATTCGTGTCAATGCAGTGGCACCCGGCGCTATCGCTACCGCCATCAACGAGGAAAGCACCCAGGGTGAAGCTGGCAAAGCGCTGTTAAAGCTCATTCCTTATGGACGTATCGGTGCGGCTGAAGATGTGGCGAATGCCGTCGTCTGGCTTGCCAGTGATCTCTCTGATTACGTTCATGGCACCACGCTTTTTATCGATGGTGGAATGAGCCTTTATCCCGGATTCCGCGACAACGGCTGAGTGATGCGTCACTGTCCCAGGTGGATGGCCGACTGATCGATAGCTCGTTGATGGGAATGGTATCCGGAACGGGAAGTCCGGATTACGCTTTCCCGCCGTTCATAATAAAACGCCAGCGGGCTGGTGCGTTCAGTCCATGCCGCAACGGCTTCAGTAAGGTTGAACGGGAAGAGCATCGATTCAATCTTTACAGGCATCCGGGCTGATCAGACGCGTACGGCAGACCTCCAGAATTTCATCAGCAAGCCTGGAATTATCCGGGCAGGCACGCGAAAGCATCAGGGCACCCACAAGATGCGCGAGCGTATTGATCAGATCCGCACGCGTGACCTGTTCCGTTTCTAAAAGGGCAAGCTGTCGTTCAATTCCGGCCGCAAAGGTCTCGCGGATGGATTCAGACTGGCGCGCTGCATCGGTGCCCAGGGCCGACATGACACACCCCTTTGCCATATCATCGCGATGCTGGCGGGAAAGGTAATATTCAACGAACTTTTCCCGACTCACACCCTGAGTTTTTTCCGCCGATTGCGCGAAGCCGCAGTTCATCGCTTCGGCTAACAAATCGGCTTTCGACCCAAAGTGCTTATAGAACCCGCCATGCGTTAACCCTGCGGCTGACATCAGTTCAGCGACGCCTACCCCATCGTAACCCCGCTCACGAAAAAGTTCTGACGCCGTTTCAACGATTCGGTTCCTGTTTTCGCGAACCTGCTCTTTTGACACTTTCATCTTTTCCTCCTGAAACTGAGCTTAAGTATACATTGATGATGATCATAATCAAACCAGTTGACTTTAATGATTACGATCATCATCATTAAATCAGTTTACTGACCCGCTAATCCGCAAAGGAATAACCATGACAAATCAATCCTTATTTCAGCCCTATGAACTGGGATCTGTCACGCTTGCGAATCGCATCGTGATGGCCCCGCTGACACGTAACCGGGCAGGCGCAGGCCTGGTGCCAGGTGAACTGGCAGCGACTTACTACGCTCAGCGTGCCACAGCAGGGTTACTGATTACCGAAGCTACGCAGATTTCAGCAGAGGCGCAGGGCTATCAGGATACGCCGGGGATCTACACGCAGGCCCAGATTGAGGGCTGGCGTAAAGTCACAGACGCGGTACATGACAAAGGCGGACGGATATTTGTGCAGTTGTGGCACACAGGTCGAATTTCACATGTCGATTTACAGCCAGAAGGTGCCGCACCAGGCGCGCCGTCAGCTATCCGTGCTGAAACCAAAACCTTCGTGAACAACCATTTTGTTGATGTTTCAGAACCCAGAGCGCTTGAGCTGAAGGAAATAAAAGGCATTGTTGCCGATTTCAGAAAGGCATCAGCCAATGCGATTACCGCAGGTTTTGATGGTGTAGAGATACACGGTGCGAATGGCTATCTGCTTGAGCAGTTCCTGAAAGATGGTGCTAATCAGCGCACCGATGAATATGGCGGTTCAGTTGAGAATCGTGCGCGTGTGCTATTAGAGGTCGTGGAGGCCGTGAAAGATGAGATCGGCGCAGCGCGGACGGGCGTTCGCATCTCACCGGTCTCACCTGCTAATGCGATTTCATGCAGCGATCCGCAGCCACAATATGACTACCTGGCAGAGCAACTTGATGCTTCAGGTATCGTTTATCTGCATGTTGTTGAAGGCGCGACGGGAGGTCCCCGTGATGTCTCACCGTTCGATTACGCTTCGCTGCGTCGCCGCTTTAAAAACACCTACATCGGTAACAATGGCTATGACCTGGCGCTGGCGTCTGACCATCTTGCACAGGACAAAGCCGATTTGTTCGCATTCGGTCGCCCCTTCATTTCTAACCCCGATTTTGTCGAAAGACTTAAGTCGGGAGCGCCTCTGGCCCCGCTTAATCCTGAAACACTGTATGGCGGAGGTGCGGAGGGCTACACCGACTATCCATCGCTTAGCGGTAACAGTTAATCACTCTTCAGGTATCACGGTTAACCCTATATCGCTAACGGCGATTTTTATCAAACAAATTAAGAAGATAAAACTATGACTCGTACTTCAGTCCTCATTACAGGCGCATCAACGGGTATTGGTGCTGTTTACGCTGAGCGCTTTGCACGTCGTGGACATGACCTGGTTCTGGTTGCTCGCGACAAATTGAAATTAGAGGCGCTTGCTGAACGGCTGCGTCAGGAAAATCATATTTCCGTCGATGTGCTGCCTGCCGACCTCATGCTGGCGAGTGATTTAGCTGCTGTTGAAGCACGCCTCCGGGAAGACACGCGGATAGGCACTCTTATCAATAACGCAGGTATCGCTCAATCCGGCACGTTTACCGAGCAGACGCCTGATTCCATTGAACGCCTTATCGCGCTTAACGTCACTGCCCTGACGAGACTGGCCACTGCTGCAGCACGCCGGTTCGCAGAAGCCGGAGAAGGTTCGATCGTCAATATCAGTTCCGTAGTCGGACTCGCCCCGGAATTTGCAATGACGGTTTACGGCGCAACAAAAGCCTTTGTTCTTTTCCTCTCTCAGGGAATGAACGTTGAGCTCTCTTCAAAAGGCATTTATATCCAGGCGGTGCTCCCTGCAGGTACGTACACCGAAATCTGGGATCGTGCCGGTATCGACATCAGTAACGCCTCAAAAATGATGGAAGTGGGCGAACTGGTTGACGCCGCTCTGGCGGGTTTTGACCGCCGCGAGCACGTGACGATTCCGCCATTACATAAAGCTGAGCGCTGGGATATCCTTGATGCCTCCCGTCAGGGCCTGCTCTCGGACATCCGACAGGAAGAGGCCGCAGAGCGATACAAAACCCTTTAGCCAAGCCCTGCTCAGCAGAACCTTTTACGGGTTCTGCTAAGCGGTAAATCGACCATGAATGTCTTAATGGCGGCATGAGCATATTAACCGGCAAAACCTTATTCCATTATTGATTACGTTGCTTCCCGGAGCCGCTTTTTTGCTCAGCAACAGAGGCACCTGAAAGTACGTCAGTGCTAAACATCAGAGGATAAACACCAAATGAAAACCAGGACGATGCGAGCCTTTACGTTTAAACGCTACGGGAAGTCACCTGAGCTGGGATTTGAAAATGTAGATTACCCTTCCCCCGGTGCCGATGAAATCCTGGTAAAAGTCTATGCCGTTGGTCTGAATCCCATTGATAACATTATCCCCGGCGGAATTTTCAAACCGATTCTGCATTTTAAACTTCCGGCGACGCTGGGCAGTGATTTGTCAGGCGTGTTGATTGCAACAGGAAGTCGGGTGACACGTTTCAAGCCGGGCGATGAAGTCTTCGCCAGCATTTTCGACAGGGGTACAGGTTCACTCGCCGATTTTGCATGCGTTCCTGAACGTCTCGCGGCTATTAAGCCTGAAAATCTGGATTTCATTGAGGCTGCTTCGTTGCCGATGGTTAGCCTCACCGCCTGGCAGGCGTTTACAGAGAGAGCACATCTGCGACCAGGCCAAAAAGTGTTTATTCCGGCAGGTTCGGGAGGGATTGGCACTATTGCGATTCAGCTGGCAAAGCATCTTGGCGCCCGGGTAGCGACGACGACCAGTTCAGCCAACGTAGAGTGGGTGAGTCGGCTGGGCGCAGAAGAAGTGGTCGACTATAAAAAGCAGGAATTTGAAACCGTGCTGAGTGGCTACGATCTCGTACTCGGCACGCTGCGGGGGGATTCCATTGAAAAATCCATGCAGATTCTTAAACCTGGTGGAAAGATTGTTTCGCTGGTCGGTCCATTAGACGTTAATTTCGCGCGAGCCCGGCAGCTGAATATCTTGCTGCGGATGATTTTTGCCCTGATGAGTCGCAAAATTATGCGCCTTTCAAAAAAGCGCGGTCTGGATTATTCATTTCACTTTATGCGTCCTGATGGCGATCAACTCACCCAAATCGGCAAACTTATAGAAGCAGAACACATCAAACCGGTAATCGACAGGGTGTTCCCATTTGCAGACACAAAAGATGCCCTGGCTTACCTTGAACAGGGACATGCAAAGGGTAAAGTCGTGGTTGAAATTCATCAGGAATAACAACCAGACCTGACGTGGGAAATAGTCATTAACTCAGGCGTTAGCGCCTGAAGCCAGGATGCCTGACCTGCTAACTAAGCATCTGCTTTCCAGACCCCGCTCTCGTTATGCACTCTGTGGTAATGTTAACGTCACACGGTTTTTGCTCTGAGGATTGCGACATGTCTCCCTTTTATCAACTCACTGCCACCAGTCTGAATGGCCAGCTTATCCCGATGACCGACTACGCTGACAAGGTGGTTCTGGTGGTTAATACCGCCAGCCATTGTGGATTCACGCCACAATACGCAGGTCTTGAATCGCTCTATAAAA
The DNA here is from genome assembly GCF_054056055.1 of Pantoea sp. PvP021. Classification (NCBI taxonomy): domain Bacteria; kingdom Pseudomonadati; phylum Pseudomonadota; class Gammaproteobacteria; order Enterobacterales; family Erwiniaceae; genus Pantoea; species Pantoea sp. PvP021. Next base: position 197,387 of record NZ_JBSRXX010000002.1, read on the forward strand.
AGTACGCCGCGCAGGGGCTGGTGGTGCTGGGTTTTCCCTGCAACCAGTTCGGAAAGCAGGAACCCGGCGGTGCCGAAGAAATCGCGCAGACATGCCACATCAACTATGGTGTGAGTTTTCCGATGTTCGGGAAAGTTGAGGTCAATGGCACCTCAACGCACCCGATTTTCCGTTACCTGAAAGATGAATTACCCGGCGTGCTGGGTGGTCGTATTAAGTGGAACTTCACTAAGTTCCTGATCGGGCGCGACGGCAAACCGATCAAACGCTTTGCCCCGACTACCACCCCGGAGAAAATGGAATCCGCCATTCTTGCTGCTCTTTAAGTGAGGTGTTTTACCATCTCACTGTCAATGACGGGATTACCAGTAAACTGTTTCTTTCCGCTCCATCTGGCAGCGCCTGTAACTCATCGACGTCTGTTCAGGGCCAGAAGCGGACGTTACTCACTGTGAGAAGCAGAACGCATAGCAGCGCTATGCCCGGTTTTGTCAGTCAGTCCGGATATAACTGCCAGAATCAGCGCTATAACCGAGAGTATCGCGCCTGCCCAGTCAGGCGACTGAAGACCAAAGCCGGCCGCTATAACTGCCCCTCCCAGCCATGCACCCAGGGCATTACCGAGATTGAAGAGACCTATGTTAACGGCTGCAGCCAGCGTCGGAGCCCCTGCCGTCCGCGCTTTGTCCATCACCAGTTTCTGGATGGGGGACACGGTCGCAAACCCAAACGCAGCCATCAGAAAAATACAGACCGCTGACATGACCTGGCTGTGGGCAGTAAAGTTAAATACCAGCAGGACTTCGGCCTGAGCGGCCAGGGTGACGTAAAGCATCGGCATCAGCGCGCGATCGGCATATCTGCCGCCCAGCTGGTTACCGACAAATAGCCCCAGACCGAACAGCAGCATCAGCCATGCCAGGCTGCTTTCGCTGTATCCGGCCAGCCCGATCATCATGGGTGCGATATAGGTAATGGAGGTAAAAAAAGCACCCGGCCCAAAGACCGTTATGCCCATCGCCAGCAGAACATTGACGTTGCGGAAGGCATTAAACTCGTGTGCGAAATTATGGTTCTCCGGACGGGGCTGATGCGGGATAAGCATACCGACGCTGATAACCGTAACAACTCCAATTGCGGCAATAACCATAAAAGCATCCCGCCAGGAAAGATGCTGCCCGATCCAGGTACCGACGGGAACACCAATAAGATTTGCTACGGTCAGTCCCATGAACATGAATGCAATCGCCCTTACCCGCTTAGACGGCGCAACCATATCGGCAGCAATGATCGAACCAATACCAAAGAAGGCGCCGTGAGTCAGAGACGTGATGATCCTGCCCAGAATGGCAATGCCCAGCGTGGGCGCAAAGGCCGTAACGAGGTTACCCGCCACAAACAGCAGCATCAGGAAAACCAGCATGGCTTTTCGGGGCACTTTTGAGCCCAGAATAATCAGGGCCGGCGCGCCGACAAAAACACCCAGCGCATAAGCCGTTGCCAGATTTCCGGCCACGGGAATAGTAACGTTGAAATCAGCGGCAATAACGGGAAGCAGGCCGGCAATGATGAATTCAGTCGTACCGATACCGAATGCACCAATCGCCAGCGCCCAGAGAGCAAGTGGCATAACAAATATCCTGTCAGTTAACCTATTTTTTTGTCTGAGCTGCGCATAACACGTGCCGGCTTTCGTTTAAAAAACCGGCACATGACACGGTGATGGCAGCAGGACAGACAGGATATAAGCTTGCTTAGAGTTGATAAACAGCCCTGAAATCGCCTGAGTGGTGACAAAAATTCTACCTAAGCGTGCCAAAGTATCCTTTTTCGGCCTTACTCAGCAGTTCATCGACAATAAGCCTGACCCTGGGGATCAGATGCCTTGTCCGGGGCCAGACAACGTTCAGCCCGACGGGTACGGGCATATGATCGGGCATAACAGCAACAAGCCTGCCCTCATCAATATGGCTGTTCACCATCGATTCAGGAAACTGGGCAATACCTGCTCCTGCCAGGCAGGCCTGAAGCATGGCGTCTCCGTCGCTTATCTGGTGTGCCGAGGCCGAGATAAACTTTATTTCCCGCTCCCCGGCTGGTCGCAGTCGCCAGGCAAGCGGTGCCCCCCGCCGGTACCCCATAATGCAGCAGTGTTTTTTTAGCGCATCGACATCAAAGGGCTGACCGTGCCGCTCAACATAAGCGGGAGATGCGCAGAGCATGAGGCGCTGCCGGCTCAGACGACGCGCAATCAGCTCATCGGTGCTCTGCAGTTCGCCCAGGCGCAGTACCAGGTCAACGCCCTCCTCAACCGGATCAATCAGACGGTCGTTAAAGGTCAACACCAGACGCAGGGCTGGATAACGATTCATCACTTCAAGCAGCACCGGCATCATCAGATTGCGTCCGAATGATGCTGGCATGTCTATACGCACCGTTCCGGCAGGATTGTCCTGCCGCCGGCTGAGCGTATTTTCAGCCGAGTCCAGAATTTCCAGCGCAGAGAGGCAACTGGTGAGATAGGCCTCTCCGTCACTGGTCAGGCTTAGCTTACGGGTTGAGCGGTGAAACAGCCGCGTTCCCAGCCTCTCCTCAAGCCGCGCCACGCTTTTTCCGACGGCAGATTTTGTAATGCCCAATTGCTCCGCAGCTTCAGTAAAGCTGCTGGACCTGGCCGTTGTGACAAAAGTCGTGATTCCTCGCAAGGATTCGGCTGTAAACCCGGTAGACATAAAGTTGACTCTCTGGCGACTCATAGCGTGTTTATCGATGTGTAATTCTATACCAGGCTTAAGTCAGTTCGAAAACAAAGTGCCGGCATCTGTCGGCGTATCCATATAAAAAACACGGGGAGCAGTCATGTCACAGACAAGACCTTTGAAATTTGTCTCACTGCTGGGCAGTCTTCGCGCGGATTCTTTTAACGCCGTCGTAGCCCGCAATCTTAGCCTGCTGGCGCCGGCAGGCGTGGATGTCAGTGCGCTCAGCTCTGTCGGGGAAATACCACATTACGACGCTGACCTGCAGGCTCAGGGGTTTCCTGAATCGGTTGTGGAAATGGGACAAGCGATAGCGGCAGCAGACGGCCTGATTATTGTCACACCTGAATATAACTATTCTGTGCCGGGTGCCCTGAAAAATGCGCTGGACTGGCTTTCACGTCTTCCGGATACCCCTGTCGCCGGTAAGCCCGTCGCCATAATTACTGCGTCACCCGGTGCCATAGGTGGCGCAAGGGCGCAGTATCACCTGCGTCAGATTCTGGTCTTTCTCGACGGCAGAGTGCTTAACAAGCCAGAGGTCATGATTGGACAGGCCTCATCCCGGCTTGATCCGAAATCCGGCCGCATAACGGATGCGGACACCCGTGACCATATTTCGGCTCAGCTTAGTGCGCTCGCGACAATGGCGGCCCGCCAGGGCTGATTAATAACATTACTCACATCTGAACAACCACAGGGAGAAAACTATGTCTACCAACGTTATTCGCGGTATGGACCACGTCGGCATTACCGTTTCTGATATTGATGAGGCTACCCGCTTCTTTTCTGACGCCTTTGGTGCAGAAGTTATTTATGACTCCGTCTCGCCTTCAGACGATGACGTAAAAGGCGAAGAAACGGAAAATATTCTGAACCTGTTCCCGGGAACGAAAATTACCACGGTCAGAATGATGAAGCTGAAGCACGGCCCGGGACTGGAACTTTTTGAAATGAAGGGGCCAGAGCAAAGTCAGCCCGTGCGACCCAGCGATTATGGCCTGCAGCATTTTGCTGTTTACGTTGATGACATCAACGAGGCTATCAGCCTGTTCGAGCAGGCTGGCGGGAAAATGTTTACTTCTCCTCAGCCCCTGATGTTTCCAACTGAGGTGGGAGAGAATAACTTTTTCTGTTACGGCCGCACGCCGTGGGGTAGCGTCATTGAACTAATTTCTTTACCTTCAAAGCTGCCGTATGAAGACCATACCTCTCTGCGCCGCTGGAAGCCCTGAGTGTAACCGGGTGCGCCAGCGCAGGCGTACCCGTAAATACTAAACGTCCGCTCCTCGCTCATAGCTAACTTGCCCACGAATAATCTCCGACTCATACCCTCGTACAAGACAGTTGCTTGCAGCTGGAGTAGCGGGTTTCCAGGCGGCCCCTATAACGCCGCCCCGGCACGTATCACATACATGTCCGGGAGGGCCCACTTCTGCTTTCACTATGAATGTTGACACCTGCAACATCCGCTCACAAGAGTGTGAAAATCATCCCTGAAACCGATTAAGGTTCACAAGTTGTCGCAGCATCTCGATATGAATCGGTTTATCATTAAGCGCCGGTATGTAAGTAAACGATGTACCACCCGCATGCATAAAAATCTCCCTGTTCTGCTCATCAAGCTCCTCAAGCGTTTCTAAACAGTCTGATGCAAACCCCGGGCTGATTACCTGCAGGCTTTTTATTCCTTCATTCGGTAGATTTTTAATTGTCTCATCAGTAAAAGGCGTTAACCATGGCTCTCTGCCGAATCTTGACTGGAACGTCATCAATATTTTCAGTGACGGCATATTGATTGCTTCAATGAGTAATTTTGTCGTTAACTCACATCTTTCCTGGTATCGGTCCCCCTCTTTGACAAACCTTACCGGTATACCATGATATGAAATTAACAATGCATCTGGAACGCCGTTAGCTTCGAAAGATGCCTGAACGGATGCTCTTAACGCTTCAATGTAGGCAGGGTGATCGGCATAGTCATTGATGAAATTTATGGAGGGTGTATACCGGTTCTTCATTATCTGCAGGTGACGGCTCACGCTATCCCAAACAGAAGAAACGGTCGAAGATGAAAACTGGGGATACAAAGGAATAACGATAATTTTGTCGACGCCTTTTTCCAATAGCCTGTCAATTGCACCACCTATACTCGGCTCGCCATAACTCATCCCCAGCTCGACGGACATACCTGTCACTTCTTCAAGCGCACGGGCTTGCCTGACGCTGTAAACCATGAGAGGGGAGCCTTCCTCCATCCAAATCGAAGAATATAATTTCGCCACTCGCCTTGCACGTAATGGGATAATCACGCCATGTAGAATGGGGCACCAAATGATTCTTGGTAAGTCGACCACTCTGTAGTCATGCAGAAATTTAGATAAAAATTTCTTTACTGCAACAGGCGTTGGTTCTTTTGGTGTTCCAAGGTTAACAATCAAAACACCCTGTTTATTCGTCATCAGGTGGGATCCTCAAGGCCATTGTCACTAACTCACTCATGCCAGTCACTCCGTAGCAGCTTGTCTTAAAGGCCTCAATTTGACCTCATTTTGTAGAAATAATTGAAATGCAGATTGACTGTTTCACGGCTTATGATGCTATGAGTCTGATTGCAGCCATCGTTTTTACTCAATGATCATGATTTTAGGACAAATCATCAGTGAAAACATTACTTTCTCTATCGTCAGATTTAACCGGTGCGGGGCTACGCGACGTCATTATTGAAGTCGGCGTGTGGAGGAGTTAGCTGGAGGAGGTGAGAAAACCGCATCTGGATGCCCGCGCAGATGCATGCCTTAGGCTTGATCTTTTTATGCGTATAAGTGATGAAGGCGACTGACCTGCTCCCTGTTAATCCTTACAGCACGCTTTTTGCAATGTCTGTTACTCGCTCAAAGCGGACTGACACGCATCAACAGCTTACCACTGCTTTTACCAGGCTGGACGACGTTGCCTGAACTCGTTTCGGATATCGTCGTCAGCAGGCGAGCCGCGCAGCGGTGCGAGAGCAGAATTTAATAGTTACAATATACTAATGCGATTTAATAACAGGCGCAGGATTAGGCCGGCGAACCGGCCTGAGGCATTATCAGATGGCGCAATAAACGCGCGCTTCACGTGGCGTGTAGATACCAAACGTCACCACGCTCAGTAAGCCATTAACAAACGTCTGCTGCACTTCAACCCGGTTAACTTTTTCCTGGCCGCCGCACACCTGCGCCGCATCAATGCTCTTACGCTGACCGATACCTGAAACAAAGAACGGCTGGCTGGTGGTTTTCGTCGCCGCGCCAACTTGATTCTGTTTCATTACGAAAGTCTGCTGCGCACAGCCGGTTAAACTCAGAGCCAACAACGCCGCAACACAAAGCTTGTTCATAAATATCCTTATCGCCTGAAATGAAAAAAATGCTGAGTGAAATCATCACTCAACCAGCAATCAGGTTATCGACAACGAAAGCGGAAACATGAGAAAAATTTTTAAGTACCCCCTAACGGATACGTTTTGCTGAATAGTACAGCAATAAAAAAAGCCCCTGCACAGCAGGAGCTTTTTATGTTTACCGCAGCGTTTCCGCTTAGCGAGTCAAATCGTCGAAGAACTTTTTGACGCCATTGAGAAAGCTTTTTGAATGCGGACTATTCTTCTCGCCCGCCGCACCACCAAAGCTCTATTCCGGCTTACGCAGCAGCGACTTATGCTTCTCGCTCATAGTGGACCCTGGCCTGCCGTCAGTCCGCTTTGCGCCAGGAGCGGATGTTTCACATGCACTCCTATGTAAAATACTGAAGGCCGTCATAGATGGAACATTATGTTAGATTCAGTAGTTAAAACTGAATCCAGGATAGCGAATGTTTAGCATTTCAGAAGTAGATAAAAGTGATTCTGACCTACTGTGGCTGGTAAGCGAACTCGATGCCTTTCAGAACGCACTATATCCTGCAGAAAGTAATCACTGCCTGGATCTTTCAACAGTTACTGATGAGCAGCTCCGGTGCATTATCGTACGTGATGAAGGTGGCTTACCTGCAGGTTGTGGTGCTTTGCTATTTCATGAAAATGGCTCAGCTGAGATTAAGCGGGTTTATATTCGACCGGAATATCGGCGTAGGAAGCTCGGAGAACAGATAGTCAGCGCAATCGAGACGATTGCTTCAGAAAAGAATTTGAGCCTATTGCAGCTTGAAACAGGGATTCACCAGCAAGCGGCTATAGCACTTTATCGTAGATGCGGTTATGAGATATGCAATTCATTCCCACCTTATGCAACAGATCCGTTGAGTGTTTTTATGTGCAAAAAACTTCCTTAACTTCATGTTTTTATGTTGCTAAAGGGTGTAGATGCAAAGTTATAATGTCCGCACCACCACCTATGAACAGGCTATCTGGTTTTATCGGAGAGGCTTTTTCATTGAAGGTGATGTGTGAGCCACAAAGCCATTCCGTTCATAAAACGGTATCGCCTGCTGTCGGGCATCAAGGAACACGAAGTTCATATCCCTGCTTTCTGATTCAGTGGTGGCAAAATCCAGCAATTTTTTCCCTATCCCTGTGCTTCTTAAAGCCTCATCTACGATCAAATCATCAATATGGAGATGTGATCCTCTGGCCAGAGTATGAACGGGACGGAAACCCATCAAGCCAAGCATTTTTTCATTGCCAAATGCGCCAACAAGTTCATAACCGTTCAACGTCTGAATTCTGACGCTTTCGATAAATTTTTCTTTGGAAATGTTCCGTAGCTGTGAAATCAGACTGTAAGCATGATCCCATTCTAGCGGCAGTAACTTTCTGATTGAAATGTTCATAGTGCCTTCATTTCCATATAGGTTTCTGATTTTATAAGCTTATGAGCAATGATCCGCAACAGTGAAGTTATGTTTAACGTATTAGAACATTCAGTTGCCATAAGTGAAACGTCTGCTCCTCGCTCATAGCGGACCTTCCGGAGCGTAGGTCCGCTTTGTGCCTGAAGCCTGCTCTCTCCGCATCATGATATGTTGATCAATTGCGGCAGTTCACCTGCACCTTTCTGAGTGACCTCCCGCATGTTCATTCCGTTCGTCAGTAATTTTGCAGGCAACTTAGCTATAATTTGTTAAGCGGAAAGAAGATCTTAAAAGGAGGCACTGACAATGACTGTTTCTATAGGTGTGCTTGCAGGAATGGGACCCCGCTCCACAGCCCCCTTCGTTGATATGCTGGTGACAGAGTGTCACATCGGGTACGGAGCGAAATATGATATGGATTTTCCTAAAATGCATATTATCTCGTTGCCGACACCTTTCTGGCCTGGCAAGAAAGTTGATGATAATGCGATGATCGCAACCCTGCAGCAGGGTATTGCCGAACTCGTCAGGGCCAAAGTGAGTCTGATAGCTGTTCCCTGTAATCTTGCGCACTGCTACTTTGCCGAAATGAAGGCGGTGAGCTTCGCTATTCCACTTCTGCATATCGCAGACAGTGCACTTGAGTCACTGCCTGCAGAAGCAACCAGGATTGCTGTACTGGCTACGGAACCTACACTGGAAGCGAGTTTTTATCAGGAGCGGATAGAAGCTTCTGGCAAAGAGATTATTGATTCACCTCTGCTTCGTGAGATGACCACATCGCTAATTGGACGGGTTAAAAAGAAAGGTTTTCATGACTCTGGTGTACAGTCAGAGTGGATGAATTTAATGTCTGTAGTGGCAATTCTTAAGGTAAAGGCTCTCCTTATTGCCTGTACAGATCTTAGTCCCCTGATAACTGAAAACACTTTCAGCTTTGTCATCGTAGATACGGCAGCAAGCCTTTCCAGTGCGACCATTAAAAACTACAGAAGTCTGTCCGGGAAAATTACAGGCGGCACCCATAATACCGGCTAACCTGATGTCCGCTCTTCGCTCAAAGCTGCCAGTCAGTTCCTTTGATTTCCTGAAGAAGTTTAAGCAGCCGTTCTGCATGCCTGGTCAGAAACGCAGTGTGTCCAGAGCGGCGCGGATTTACCTGTAATTGCTCTGATTTGCCTGAAAGTGGTTTGGTTATGTCAGTGCTGTATCCCGGCAGGCGTTCCTGAAAAGCGGTTCACTGGACAGGATATGCGGCCTATCCAGGACGTGACTATATCAACGCACTGGGTCTCTGAGACAGAGATGGTGCGTGACTTTTTCTATGCCAGTCAAAGCAACAAAGCCAGCTCGTTCATAGAATGTGAATGCCGATGGAGGAGCGTTTGTGTTGATAAAATCAAACCAGTGGCCAGAATTCTTAAGTGTCTCTCTGAGCAGAGCGCTGCCAACCTGCCTTTTTCTCCATCCTGAGTCTACATAGAGATGTCGCAGACGTCCGATGCCAGTTTTTAGTGTAAACGGGTCGATGTTGAGTCCACACACGCCAATGATTAATCCATCTACAGAAGCCCCAATTAGTTTTTCTCCGGGTCTGTCAAAGCGGTTATGTCCGCTAAGCCAGTTGTCTTCCAGTCGGTGTAACATGTTAAACCCTTCAGCCATGCTCTGCGATCTTAACTCAGTAAATCCTGGGCTGTCCGGGGTGACGCTTGTGAGTTGGATATTCATGATTCTTCCAGTGATTTCAATCTGCATAGTCAGGACAGAATTATGATTGTGTCCAGTATGACAATGGCACTCTCATACTTCCTACTGCCATCAATGCTCGCTTTGTGCCAAAAGCGGACAAAAATTATTGGGAGGTTATGGACGCTGGTTCAGCCGGCGCATTGAGATGAACATCACACTGAGGGCCAAAGCATTGTATCTGCTGGCAGGCAGGCTTACCGCTGAGGCAATTGTGATAAACGTGCATGTTATGCAGTCTGACATTAAAGACGGTATCCATATGGATACCGTAATCGGCATTGTCATGCACCTCCAGATCGCTCATATAAACGTTGATCAGGTGCGAACCCCGAATGCCGTGCCCGCGTGGGCTGGCATAATAACCTCCGCTGTTTTTTCCGGTCTGGATTAGACGAACATCTGCGACGCGGCGAAGGTAGATATTGTGAAAATAGTCATTCTCAGTGTTGCCATTGTTATGCAACTTCAGATCCGTCGCCGTGACATGACTGGCGCCTTTGATATGGATCCCATCGCTGCTGTTCTCCACTTCAACGTTCTGAAGAGTAATATCATTACAGCCGGTTTTTTCACCGGCGGTCGGGTCTCCTCTGCAGTTAAAAAAGAGACCAATCTGATTACTCCTCAAATCCTGACTGTCAGACCGTTGGTCAATGGTGCCGACCAGTTTCACATCCTTTATCGTGACGTGGCTGGCGGCAGTGGTATAGAGCAGCGGCGCATTAATGGTGCTCCTCACCGCAGGACTCCAGGTGATAACTGTCCCCGGCCCCGTGCCTTGAAGTGCCACATTGCTGCTCAGCAACAGGCTGCTGTCCTGAAACCAGGTACCTTTACCGAGCAGTACCGTGCCGCCACCGGCGACCTGCTTAATGCATTCAGACAGTTTTTGTGAAGATGAACACGCCACCGTGCCAGCAGCAACTGCAGCGGGGAGGTAACATGCCAGCATGAAACCAGCGATAAAACTGACATTGCGTAAAAGGGCTTTCAAAGTAATTTTGCTCACAGTTAACTTAAGAACAGAGAGAGAGGTCAACACTGACAGAGATCATCTCAGAAGGAGCCGGATCCCCAGATACCCCATCACCAGCCCACTCGCTTTATCCAGCCGGGATTTGTATTTCATATAGGTGAGACGTGGCTTTTCAGCCGATAACAGCCATGCCACCAGGCCATACCAGACTGCATCAATGAAGAACGCCATACCGGGCAACAAAAGATAAAGATAGGGCGAGATATGCTGACTGAGCAGCGCAGCAAAAATACTGCCAAATACAATTGCTGTATTCGGATTACTGAGCTGAGTCGCCATACCGGTAAGAAACGCGCGGCCCGGACGGTGTGCGTTTTCGCCTCCCAGGCTCAGATCCAGGCTGTTGCCCGTTCTGAAAAGCATGCACAGCCAAGCCAGAGAAGGTAAACCCCACCGGCGGTTTTAAGCGCGGCATACAGCCAGGGAACCAGCTCCAGCAGAGAGTGCAGCCCGGCCAGCGCAATGACTGAGAAAATCATGCATCCCACGCCCATGCCTGCGGCGGCGGACAGCGCACTGAGGCGAGATGAGACTACGGCAGTACGTACTATCATGATGAAGCTTGGCCCGGGACTCATGGCGCCTACCAGGATAGCGCCGGCTATCGTCAGAAGGGCGGCTGGCGATTCAGTCATAGTGTTACCTGCACTGTTAGTTTCAGAATTGCCTCTTTTGAGCAGGATAATCTGCGCAAAAGACGATCATTGATGGCTCTGGTTGTAACGCCCGGCCAGTTTGTCCAGGAATGTGAACAGAGCCTGGTTCATCTCCCGGTAATCATGTGCACGCAGTTGTGCAGGCGTATGGACAAAGCGGTATTCACCCGCCCGGCCCAGATCCTTCTCGGAGTGGGCAATAAGCAGTTCGACTACTTCCGGTGTCAGCTCCATGTGGCACTGGAAACCGAACACCAGATCGCTGTAGGCGACGATCTGACGCGGGCACCCTTCACTGTGGGCGATGACCGTGGCGTCAGGCGTCAGCCCAGGCATATCGTTATGCCAGTGACCGACCTCAAGCGTGTGTCCGAAATGTGAAAACAGCTCATGCTGTTGCCCTGCCTGCGTCAGAGAGACAGGAAACTTGCCGATCTCTTTTTCCGGGCTGTGTGCAAAAGAAGCACCGAGCGCCTCACCAATGAGCTGGGAACCCAGGCAGATGCCAATAACGGCTTTACCTGCGCGCACAGCGGATGCGATGACCGCCTGCTCAGCCTTTGCATCAAAATGCGGGCACTCTTCAGGGGTGGTTGCCGGGTCCTGTGGACCGCCCATAACAATCAAAAAATCGATGTCATCCACGCTGGACGGTAGAGCCTCACCTTCATAAACTCGTGAATAGGTGACGTGATTACCTTTGCCTATGGCCCAGGACTCATAAGCGCCGGGAGCCTCAAAACTTTCATGGATGATGAAATGCACGTGCATTTAAATATGCTCCTGTAATGCTTATGTTAACCTTAATTTTTCAAGTTTCACCCTGTCGGGATGTTATGAATCGGGTGAGTCCAACTAAGATAACTGCAGGAACTAAATTTGAAATGCCAGGTAGCATAGATAAAGCGCCAAGACATGATGAAGCGACGGGATGGTCTAGCACCGCCATCAGCTATCAACGCGGAGAGACCGATCCTCCTCATCATCATATTGAAGGACAGCTATTATTTGCTACCAGGGGCGTTATGTTGGTCGAAACAGAGGGCAATCGTTGGGTGATCCCCCCTCAGCGGGCATTATGGCTACCGCCTCTGCAGATTCACAGCTACAATCTGCTATCCCACACCGACTTACGGGCCATTTATTTCAGTAGCAGTCTTATTGAAGAATGCCTGAATTTTACTAAGAGTCGTCAGGTGCATGTGATTACAGCCACCGCACTGGTGAAAGAGCTGATAGCCGGGCTTTTCAATGCCGACTACACTGGACCGAGCCAGCGTAAAATGGCGCTGTTAATTTTAGAAATTCTCAGTGAGGCAAAGCCTTTGACCGCGGAGCTACCTATGCCGCATGATGAGCGCTTAAACAGGGCAACCAAAGAGTTACTGGTCAGTCACCGCTGGGAAGCGTCTCTAAGCGATCTGGCCCATATTGCCAATATGTCTGAACGCACCTTCTCGCGAATGTTTATTAAGGATACGGGCTTCAGCTTCAGAACCTGGAAGCAAAGAGCAAGAATTTGTGCGTCATTAGATCTCCTCGCCAATGGCATCTCAATTAAGCAGGTCTCCTACCAACTGGGCTTCTCATGTCCGGCTGCATTTACCGCTGCATTTCGTTCCATTCTGGAATTAACACCACGCAATTTTCTTCTTTAGCACATGGCCAATGTCCGCTTTTCGCTCAAAGCAGCCAGTCGATGCGCTAACATCACGTTTTCAATCAGTCACCGTTTACTGCGCTGGCGAACGTGTGCGTAACCCCCGCGATGTCTGTTCCTCTGGGCTTCCTTTCTTCCCATAATCTGCCGATTGGCATGCAGTTCTGTGCAGGATTTAATCAGGAGAACTTATTGCTGGCACAGGCGGGTCAGCTTGAAAGCGCCTATCCGTGGCAGACAAGAAAACCAGCGGTGTGGGCTGGTCGCTAAAGACCCTTTCAGAAGCATCGCCTGATGCTTTTTTCCAGGACGTGTAAGCGATGACCTCCTCTCTGCTATTTTTTGTCTCAAAAATAGCGGGGAGAGGCGACCGGCTCATAAAGTCACCTGGAAAACTTTAGCTCACTGCTCACGGTTGACATGACCCTCCGTAACAGGCATACCACTTTGTCAGTTTTGCCGTTAGCGAACAGGTGAACAACCGGGAACTTACGCTATCAAACGATCTGATGTTGTGAGTATTTGCGCTCGTCGTCAGAAGCGGAATAATATCGATATCGGTGGTTTTAATCTGCTGAAGTAACAACTCAGGGCTGAAATAGAAGGAGGATTAATATGCAATCAGTTCGCCTCATGGGTGACGGATACGAACCTCATGTGACACAGGAGGAAGGTAAACTGACCTACTCATTGCCTGTCGATTCTGGTTTTATCAGCTATGAATTTGCCTTTGAGATCAGCCGGCACGATCTGGATATTCTGCTTTCCGATGATTACAGACGTGCCGTGCTCGAAATTACTGCGCATACCTTGCTCCAGCGTTCGACGCTAAAAGGCTATGACCACTTCACCCAGAAAGACTTCGATAAACTGGTCACAAATACCCTTCACTCCACACCCGATTTCCTGCAAACATTCATTTCTCAGATAAGCCATGAACATCACATTGTTATTGAGCATTACGTGAAAGAAATCATGGACCGGCGTTCTGCCTCACAATGAATACAATGAGTACTAAAGAACACATTTAAACTTTTTGAAGTGAAAGCGACTGTCCCTTCAGGTGGGATATAAAGTGCAAAACAGTGTCCTGCGATAGCTCTACACCTGAACATTCAGATAAAAGAGAGGTTTTACAGAGTGAGTTGTGAGTTCTGTCAGGATCTATGTGTTAAATACATTATACGGGAACCTCGTCAGTTGAGCCTGGCAATACGTATTGCACAGAACGCAGTTAAAGAAGAGATCATTTCCGAAGTTTCAACCATCAATAACTGGAATCAGTACACCTTTTCTGAATGTGCTGAACAGATGATTTGGGGCGATATCGTTGATTACCATTTTGCATGTAATCATTGCGGAACCTCGTTCGTGCTGGGAGCTGAAACCTATCATGGCAGTGGGGGTTACTGGTCTCCCGAAAGTGAAAAACCAACAGAAATAATAAACTGACGCAATGAATTGCCGTAAGCGGAGTTCCGCGAAGTCACTCAGGCCAGTTCATCACAGACGTTTGAATGAATTCAGTAGCCTGTCTCGCACATAGATGTTGGTCATCAGCTACAGACTTCTTTTTGAGCCTGAAACAGAAAATCTTTCTGCTGTGGCGCGCGGTTTCAGAATATTAGGCGGGTTAATCAGGCGTTCAGGAAATGTATCCTTGCGGGAACAGGCGGCAAAGCGTTAAACGTAAGATCCATTACCTTCAAATCCGGAAGGTCATACCAGCAATCATATGCATCGACTAAGGCTCTTCTGACTCAAAAAACTGATACGACCCATCACGTCGGGCTTTGGCCTGGTACATCGCTTTATCCGCGTTTTCGAATAATATTTTGGCCGATGCCGTCCCAAAGCGGGCAAGGCTGATACCGATAGCCGCGCCAATGCGCACATCCATATTATCAATGGCGAATGGCGCGTGCAGACTTTCAATAATACGCAGGGCAATGGCAGCGGCTGTATCGCGATTTCTGCACTTTGCCGCCACAACAAATTCATCTCCGCCCAGTCGCGCCAGTGAGTCGCCCGGACGCATACAGCGTTGCAGCCGTTCACTGACCTGCTGCAGCAAGGCATCCCCTGTCGCGTGGCCCATCAAATCGTTCACCGCTTTAAAGCCATTCAGATCGATAAACATCACCGTCGTGTAGGCCTCATCATCCACCTTCGCCAGCATGCGCCCGACCTGGTCGTTGATCCAGGTACGATTATGCAGCCCGGTCAGCGTGTCCAGCGTTGCCAGCTTCTCCAGATTGCGCATCCTCTCTTTGTCTCGCGTAATGTCGCGCGACACCAGAACTGCACCAATATTTTTGCCGGTAGAGGGATTGATGACGCCACAGGCTTTGGTGCCCAGAATGATATAGTGGCCGTCACGATGCAGCTTGCGCACCTCAACGACGTCCGGCAGTACTCCTCCGTTGAAGATGCAGGCCAGTGCTTCAGAAGCGGGGCCGCGGTCATCGGGATGCAGGAAATCCACCACCAGCTGACCGACAACTTCTTCGGCTGTCCAGCCAATCATTTCGCTATAAGAGGGCGAGATTGAAACGTACCGGCCATCCGCGTCGCAATGGGCAATCAGATCGGTGCTGTTTTCAATTAACAGACGATACTCTGCCGCCGTGCGCAGCGCATCTTCCAGCGCTTTACGCTGTCCGGTCACATCCAGAATGAAGCCGTTATACTGCAGACGGGACGTACCAGGCTGGCGATCCGGCAGGCCAGATACAATAACCCGACGCGTCTTGCCATCCAGACAATGGATCGGCACTTCAATATGAAAAGGCGTCAGGAAATCAAGCGCTGCGGTCAGTTGCAGCGCGATCTTTGCATCGTCGTCGGCCTGTGCCAGTCTCAGCCATGAACTCAGCGTCACACCCTTCAGTTCAGGCATCAGACCAGCAGGGCTTTCCTGACTGGCGACGCAGATACCCTGGGCATCTGTAGACCAGACAGCGGTAAAAGAGGGTTTGATCATTGTGTTCATGGCGGCCGACTCCGACGTAGCTGACGATATTAAACAGGCTCAATACTCGTCGCTACAGACCTGATTATAACCGTTAATGTCCGCCTGTAGCTGAAGGAGGATCCGGAGACAGGTTCACCATTGCGAGAATACCCGCCATTGACGGCGGCTGACGCTGCGCTTATCCGTCTGCAGCTGCTGAGGTGCCGCCCTGCCCGCACAAAAGTGAGCGAACCCGGGATTCAGTGTCAGAAGTATGAGCCAGTGTTTATCGGCCGATCGGGCCAGAATCTTTAATGATGCCACCTCTGCCAAAAGCGCTGGGGTATGATTATGTTGATTAATAGCAACCGGATAATCAGGCGTAAAATCACCTTACTGTTTTAGTCGTCTCAATACCTTTTTGCAGCCCGCAGCAAACGCAGGCTGCAACGGTCAGCTGACCAGACCTGGATCAGTCTGCCGTATGTGTGTGATAGATCTTGCTGACCACGGTCCAGCGATCGTTCACTTTCAGCAGGTTAAAAAAATCAGTGAAACGGAAACCAGAAATGTCGTCAGTGTCGATGCGGGCACTGGCGGCAGACCCAACAATATCTACACGCACGATAGCCGCTTTTGCTTCGGGTGAAGGACGGAATGCGGTGTCGATGGTGTCAAACAATCCCTGAATTGGACCGCCGCTGAGGTTGCCGTCACTGTCGAGACCAAAAATGGTCGCCCTGTCGCTGAAAGCGGGCTTCATGAGCTCACTTTTCGCCTGCTTTCCTCCCTCGTTATACTGATTCAGCACTGCCACGATGGCGTTATAGTCCTGTACATAGGTCGTGTTATTCATCTGTTTTCTCTCCGTTCTGATTAATAAGGTATCCCTTCAGACACCCCGCTTTTGGGTGATATTTTCTGACACAGACATGTACCGACTCAGCGCGACAGCAGCCTGCCGGGGGAGCGCAGGCGGGATAAAAGGCGAGCCACTGTGTCGATTTAATTCTGTAGTGAGCACTACGTAATAGTATTATTGTATAGTGATCACTATGTAATATGTCAAGAGAATGATTGAGGCCGTCTATGAAAATACCTGACCAGCCTGCTGCCACTGAAAAGCCGAAAGGCCGGCCACGAAGCTTTGACCGTGATAAAGCGTTGCTGAAGGCGCTGGATCTGTTCTGGCGCAAAGGTTTTGAGCCGGCATCGGTTGCCGAACTTTGCGCCGCCATGGAAATCAACCCACCCAGCCTCTATTCCGCCTTTGGCAACAAGGCAAAACTTTTTCTGGAGGCCGTGAACTACTACGAAACGAAGTACTGGAAAGCGACCTGGCTGCGGCTTGAGGAGACGCAGGATATTGGTGAAGCGATTGACGGTTTCTTTAGCGAAGCAGCCGATATTCTGCTCTCCCCTTCAGCGCCCTGCGGCTGCATGGTGGTGCTGGCAGCCATCAATGTTTCAGCAGAATCGACGGATGTTGTCAGGGCGGTTAGCGTTCTCAGGCAGGAAGGAAAAGATCTGTTTGAAAAAAGGCTGGTCAGAGCGGTTCAGGAGAAGCAACTGCCCGCAGATACCAACACCGTCGCGCTGGCTACCGTTCTGAATACGCTGCTGGAAGGCATGTCGATAGAGGCGAAAGACGGTGCGACGCTTCAGAGCCTGAAATTGATCGGCCAGCACGCCACCCGACTGCTTCACCCGCTCACAATCAGAAACAGATAGCATGAAACAGGTTAAAAGTTACTAGACGACCGGTCAGTTTTTAACTAGAGTGTGCACATTATGAAAAGAAACGTGACAGATATGCGGCAGCACATCATTGATGTGGCCAGGGCGATCATTACTCATAAGGGCTACAGCGCCGTCGGGATTTCCGAGATTGTAAAAGCGGCGGATATCCCAAAAGGCTCGTTCTATTACTACTTTCCGTCGAAGGAAGCGTTTGCAGAGGCGCTGCTGGAGCACTACTTCAGCAACTATTTGCTGGAAGTAGAGCATCAGCTAGGCGGAACAGGAACGGCGAGAGAGCGACTGCTGCGCTATTTTACCTTCTGGAAAACCACCCAGGGCGCAGACCTGCCTGAAAGTAAATGTCTCGTGGTCAAGCTGGGGGCGGAAGTCTGCGACCAGTACGATAACATGCGGCATGTGCTGGCAACGGGCACCCATGAAATTGTGCTCAAAATTGCCGCCTGCCTCCGGCTCGGTCAGGAAGATGGCTCCCTGCCCGCCGTAACGGATGCCACTGAACTGGCAGAAGAACTCTATCAGCTCTGGCTGGGGGCTTCCCTGATGGCGAAAATCCACGATCCTGACAAAGCGTTCAGTCAGGCAATGAACGCAACAACACGGCTACTTGGGTAGCCGGTTTTTTTTATCCATTTACTAGACGACCGGTCAACTATTAAGAGGTTTATATGACTGACAACAGTACCCGTACCGATTTATTCTCACCTGTTTCGATGGGCAGCCTTCAGCTGTCAAACCGCATTGTCATGGCACCGGTCACGCGTAGCCGTTACGGTGAAGAGGGTGTGCCTGATGAACTCCATGCTACCTACTATGCACAGCGTGCCGGGGCTGGCCTGATTATTTCTGAAGCCACCAACATCTCTCCGCAGGGACGCGGCTATGCCGCTACGCCGGGGATATGGAGCGAAGAGCAGGTGGCTGGATGGAAAAAAGTCACTGATGCGGTTCACGCTAAAGGCGGCAAAATCGTCTGCCAGTTATGGCACGTGGGCCGTTTTTCAAGCGTGGAACTGCAGCCTGAGGGCCAGCGTCCGGTTGCGCCATCTGCCATCAAAGCGGAGGGACAGACTTATACCGTAAACGGTTTTGTGCCGGTATCGACGCCGCGGGCGCTGGAAACAGAAGAAATCCCCGGCATAATTGAGCAATACAAACGTGCAGCTGAAAATGCCCTGCGTGCCGGTTTTGACGGCGTTGAGGTGCACTCCGCCAACAGTTACCTGCTCGATCAGTTCCTGCGTGATTCCACCAATCACCGTACTGACGCCTACGGTGGCTCTATTGAAAACCGCGCCCGCCTGACGCTGGAAGTGACAGAAGCCATCATCAACATCTGGGGCAATGACAAAGTCGGTATCCGCCTCTCTCCGGTCA
The DNA here is from genome assembly GCF_054056055.1 of Pantoea sp. PvP021. Lineage (NCBI taxonomy): Bacteria > Pseudomonadati > Pseudomonadota > Gammaproteobacteria > Enterobacterales > Erwiniaceae > Pantoea > Pantoea sp. PvP021. The sequence goes on from NZ_JBSRXX010000002.1 coordinate 216,171, forward strand.
CGCCTGATGCCGGTAACACCCCGCCAGACAGCAATGTTATGGCGATGTACGGCTACCTCATTCAGCAACTTAACCGGTTCAACCTGGCTTATCTGCACTTCGTTGAAGGCGCGACGGCCACCTCTCGTGATGTGCCTGCCGATGTGGACATGGACGCGCTGAGCGCACAGTTCAACGGTCCGTTTATTGGCAATAACAACTATGACCTTGAGATGGCCATCAGCCGCCGCAACGCCGGAATTATTGATGCGGTTGCCTTTGGACGCCTGTTCATCTCCAACCCGGATCTGGTTAAGCGTCTGCGTTACGGTGCCGCGCTGACCATCGCGCCGAAAGAAGCCTATTACGGCGGTGGTGCAGAGGGTTATACCGACTGGCCGGAAGCCAGCTACTGATAACGGTTTATGGCGGGTGACTACCCGCCCCTTTCACCAGAAGGAGATTTAAAAATGAATTACCTGCAACAGAAAACAGCCATTATTACAGGTGCATCCTCCGGGATTGGTGCGGCTACCTCGCTTGAACTTGCGCGTCATGGCGTGAATATTGTGGCGGCAGCACTGGACCAGAACGGCCTTGATACGCTGGTACGCCAGATTGAAGCTGAAGGGGGACGCGCTGTCGGCCTGGTAACCGATGTTACGCGTCTGGAAGAAACCCAGGCGCTGGTGAAGTTCGCCAGTGACACCTTCGGCTCCATAGACATACTGATTAACAATGCGGGCCTGATGCTTTTCTCAAGCTGGAGTGACGTTGCCTGGGAAGAGTGGAACAAAATGGTCGACGTCAATATCAAAGGCTATCTGAACGCCATTGCCTCTGTGTTACCCGTTATGCTGAAGAAAAATGAGGGACAGATCCTGAATATGGCATCGGTTGCAGGTCATCAGGTGGATGCGGGTGCAGGGGTTTACAGTGCAACAAAATTCTTCGTCCATGCCATGACAGAATCGATGCGCAAAGACTTAGGAGTTAATAACGGGATACGCGTCAATACCATCAGCCCTGGCGTAATCAATACCGGCTGGGCCGATAAAGTCGGCGATCCTCAGGGCCGTAAAGTGGCTCAGGAACTCAATAAATTAGCCATCAGCCCACAGGATGTGGCTAATGCGGTGGTGTATGCACTTAATCAGCCGCAGAACGTTACCGTCAACGACCTGATCGTTTCTCCCACCAGACAAAACTGGTGATATCCGGATAAGAGCGTCGGGGTTGCTATGCCATCCACCCTGCCCCGATGCTGATTATCAGGGCAATACTGCCCCGGCATGGCTCGCACGCCCTGATGCTACTTTTTCTGCAATTTTTACCTGATTAAGCCGCCGGGCTATCACTCGTTGCATCGCCTGAAAATTAAGAAGAAAACAGAGTAACTCAGAATTAATTCTTATAGGTTAACAGGCAAAACAGCCCAAACACTGCACTCCGACAGGGCAAATATTACATTAAATCATAGGGTAAATGCCGGCTTAGCGAGTGACAAGCTGTGATCAAAATTCCTGTCATAGTTTTTTTAGCTTAACCTTTTCTTAAGATTAATCTTATAACCTCGTCTCTGTATTAGCCCATGTTGGGCTGTTCCGGAGTATCACCCTATGCAAAATAACAACACAGCTTCTCACTCTCTCAGTAAAGTTCCGGCCGTTACCGCGGCTTTCTGGTTAACCAAAATCGCTGCGACTACCCTGGGTGAAACCGGCGGCGATGCGGTGACCATGTCGATGAATCTCGGTTACCTGACCGGGACATTGATCTTCGCCATCATCTTTCTGGTCGCGGTGGTGGTGCAGATAAATCGCCACAGTCTCAACAAATGGATTTACTGGTTCACCGTGGTGGCCACAACCACCGTTGGCACGACGATGGCAGACTTTGCCGATCGCTCACTGGGCATAGGATATTTAGGGGGCACCGTGCTGCTGAGCACCCTGCTTATCCTCTCGCTTTTCCTGTGGAAAATCACCTGCGGTACGGTTGCGGTCAGTTCAGTGAGCAACGGCGTCACAGAGAGTTTTTACTGGGTCACTATTATGTTTTCACAAACCCTGGGCACGGCCTTAGGTGACTGGACGGCGGACACTGAAGGGCTGGGCTACGATGGCGGGATCCTGCTGTTTGTTGGCGCGCTGGCAATCATCTGGGCGGCCAGTCGCTTTACATCACTTTCGCGTACGGGGCTCTTCTGGGCGGCCTTTATCCTGACCCGACCACTGGGTGCCGTGGTCGGCGACTTTCTGGACAAACCCCTTGCCTCAGGCGGACTCGCGCTAAGCCGCTACGGTGCCTCGCTGACACTGGCGCTAATCATCATCGCTCTTCTGGTGATACTGCCCCAGCGCCCGGCAATCAAGACCGCCACGGCGAGTTAAAAAACGTTACTGGCAGATTTACAGATAACGCATCGACTTAAACGTAATCAGGGCCGCCAGCGATGGCGGCTTTTTTATTATCTGATGCGTAACAGGCTACATCAGACAGAGCGCTCAAATGAGACGATTTGACCATCGGGTGCAGCAGCGAGTACCGGCAGACTCTCTGCTGGCTCCTGCATTTTCACCCGAAACGCCGTGTTGCTGGCATCAAGGAAAACGGTTCTCAGATGACGGTTACAGATGAACCATATTTCATCGCGGTCATTTGAAAGAATGTAGTAAGCATCTGATGTTTCAGAGGGGTTAAAACAGCCCAGCGCGCGATAAGCCGTCTGCGGGGTAAAACCGCTGGAAAGCGGCAGTGGCCTGGGGCCATGCGCTAACTCTTCAATCCTGAGGTAAAGCCCCTGTTCAAGCCACAGCATAATGTCACTCCCTGAGAGTAGAGAAACCGGGCTGAACGTGTCGGCTGCATTACCGCGAAGCAGAATGCCCGTTCACTGACCGATTTAGTGATCGGATAATTTTTCCGACGTGCAGAATCGTTATCCTGATCTGAGCATAGCAGCGGCGCGTTCTTATGCTTTTTTTATCTGCTTGCGGTGTTCTGCTACTCAAGGCGACTGGCGAGCAGCCGCAGCTGCTCAGCAATCTGCTTCAGATCACGCTGCTGCTGACCGGCGATACCCGTCGAGCTGCGTACCACCAGTTTTGCCGGAAGGATAGAAGAGGAACGCTGCTCATCCTGCTCACTGGCTAACAACAGACGCGCAACGGCCTCTTTGCCCTGTAAATCAAGATCGAGCGACACCGTGGTCAGCGCCGGATGGAAGAAGGCACTTTCATAGGTGTCATCGTAGCCAATCACCGAAATCTGCCCCGGCACCGCTACACCGCGCTGATGCAGCGCGCTCAGCACTCCCAGTGCCATCTGATCATTTCCCACCAGCAGCGCGCTGAACTCCGGCGCTTCACGCAGCAGTTGCAGCACGCCGTTGTAACCACTTTGCGCATCCCAGTTACCGTGGCTGACGCTGACCGGCTTCAGACGATAGCTCTCCAGCGTATCCAGCCAGCTCTTTAACCGCAGATTGGCAGAAACCGACTCCTCTGGCCCGGCCAGCAGAGCAAATTCCCGATGCCCCTGCTCATAGAGATATTTGACACTGGCACGGGTACCGTCAGCCGGGTTAAACGAAACGTTAAACACCGCGCTGTAGGGATCAACATCAAGAAACAGGCACAGGATATCGTCGTTCTCCTGCACGATCTGCTCCGCATCACTGCTCTCCAGCGGGACGTTGATAATCACCTTATCCACGCGCTGCGACTTCAGCTCATTGATACAGTTCTGCAGACTTTGATTGACGTTCTCATCAATCATAGCGATCAGCACCTGATAGTCAGCGGCATTGGCATATCGTTTAACCGCAGCGGCCACCTGCGAAGGAGCATGCAACGCCAGCGATGTGGTCACCAGACCCAGCGTTGTGCTCTGCTTACCCACCAGCTGTTGCGCCAGTCTGTTTGGCACGTAGCGCAGGGTTTCAATAGAGTTCTCCACCTTGCGCCGCGTTGATTCTGAGACGTTTGCCGACTTATTCAAAACCCGCGAAACCGTCTGATAAGAGACGCCAGCATGGCGGGCGACATCCTCTAAGGTGGCATTTTTTGATTTCATAATTCGCATCCCTGATTACCGATGGCGGAATGGTATCACAGCAGCCGAATAAGCCAGGTTACCGCAGTCACATTGCGCAAATAAAAAGTAAAAGTCATACCTTCACATCACGAGATTTGGTGATCTGATTCACTAATCGTTACAAATACCGCCACTTTATTTGCACCACATCACACATTATCGCGATTTTGTTTGTCACTCATCTGACAAAAAGCGTTAACTGCCGCTGTCATGTGAACGTATTACAAATAAAATTGAGGATAACATGGAAACAAGGTTACGTACTGCTGCTGTGGCGCTTGCTGCGGCCCTGACCTCCCCGACGCTCTATGCTGCTATCGACAACATTGATTTCCATGGCTATCTGCGTGGTGGCGTTGGCGTATCGCAGGATGGCGGTATTGAAGAGTATCAAAAGAACAAGATTGGCCGTCTCGGCAATGAAGCCGACACCTACGGCGAGGTTGAGCTGGGCAGCGAAGTCTACAAAAAGGATGACGTCAGTTTTTACGTCGACACCATGGTCAGCATGTTCTCCGACGGTTCTAACGATAACGAAACCACCTTCGGTGACGATGCGCAGTTTGGTTTGCGTCAGCTTAATCTGCAGATCAAAGGGCTGGTGCCGGGTGACAAGAATGCGGTGATCTGGGGCGGTAAACGTTACTACCAGCGTCACGATTTGCACATCATTGATACCAAATACTGGAATATCTCCGGCTCCGGTGCGGGTATCGAAAATTACACTCTGGGCCCGGGCGCGATCTCCTTTGCCTGGATCCGTGGCGATGCCAATGACGTCGATTACCGGGTGGATGGCGATAACGACGTCAACATTAACTACCTTGATCTTAGGTATGCTGGCTGGAAACCGTGGAGCGGCGCCTGGACCGAGTTTGGTATTGATTACGCCATGCCGAACACCACTAAAAAGCAGGAAGAGTATGGCGGCCTGTATGATGCGGAAAACGGCGTTATGCTCACCAGTGAAATCAGTCAGGATATGTGGGGCGGCTATCAGAAACTGGTATTCCAGTACGCCAATAAAGGCCTGGCACAAAACATGATTTCACAGGGCGGTGGCTGGTATGACATGTGGAACGATACCCGCGATGCCACCGGCTACCGCGTAATCAATACCGGCCTGCTGCCAATCACCGACAAGTTCTCCCTGAATCAGGTCTTTACCTGGGGTTCAGCGGATGACGTCACCGCGCAGACCAGCAAAAGCACCCTGCTGTCGCTGGTGGGTCGTGGTCAGTATCAGTTCACACAGTATGTCCGCGGCATCGGCGAAGTGGGTAGTTTCTGGCAGAAAGATGAGAACAAAGTGGGCAGCGACTACAAACAGGCGGGTCAGAAATATACGCTGGCGCTGGGTCTTGCAGCCGGTCCCGAATTTATGTCACGCCCGGAACTGCGTCTGTTTGCCTCTTACCTGAATGACTCAGAAGACGGACACAGTTTCCAGGACAACACCAGTAACAACACCTGGAACTTCGGCGTACAGGTCGAAGCCTGGTGGTAACCAAGCAGTCTCCTCATTGTGATCATTGTTAAGCTCTTATGCAGGGGCTTATTTGGATAACCGGCGACGGTTATCCATTTTTTTTACTCCGGCTGAAGCGGCTTAAAGAATCGGGCTTCCAGCAACTGACGCAGCTGATCGGATTGCGTACCAAAGATGGCATGAACTTCCTGCCCCAGAATCACCACGCCAATCGCCCCCGCCTTCTGTAATCCTGCCGTATCTACCGCCCTCAGCGATGTCACTTTCACCCGCAGCCGGGTTAAACAGGCGTCCACCTGCTGAATATTTTCACGCCCGCCAAAGCACTCTACAAGACGCTCCAGCAGCGCACTGTCAATCTCAACCTCTTCCGCCGTCAGCGGCTGCCGACTGAAATATTGCTTAAACGATTTCAGACTCACCATGTTGTTCTCCTCCAGATAATAAAAAGGCGGGCTGATGCCCGCCACTCACGACTGATAAACGAAAACGAGGGGGACTGGCTTCAGGGCACTCACAGAAAATACACTCTTCCTGCCCTCAAACCCTATTCCTCCGCCACAAAGTCCGCAATTAAAGCCACGGCAGAACTTCACACACATAACTCCTATGCTCAAAGCTCAGCCTGCCAACAAATTTAACCAAACCTGCTCATTATCCACAGTTCCCGCACCCTCCTGCCACAGACAATGCCCAAACTCAAAGCGATGGGGGCATATGCCTGGAGCAAAGCATCACGGGCCAGGGATGGCCCGTGCTGAGCTGGCAGGGATGCCATCTTTTGCGTCTTTGCGGAAGGCATATGCCCCCTGAGCCAGTGCTCAGACTGCCAGCAAACTTAATCAAGCTGCTCCATATCAACAGTTCCGGCAACCTCCTGCCACAAACAACGCCCAGACTCTAAACGATGTGGGCATTTGCACCCTGAGCTAACCCTCACCCTGCCATCGAGCGGCATTCAACTAACTTTAAAGGCTTGTGCCTTCAGTTAGCGGCACACTCAGAACGCGACATCCCCACGGCGCCAGCAGCAGCGATCCCCCCACAACCGAGCCATCGATCAAATCGCTGAGCCCAGCAGGCAACGACAGCTGCTGCACCTGACAGGTAAAATTCTGCACAAAAAGAAACGCCTGTTCGCCATCAGTGCGCCGCTGAACAACCACGCCCGGTGGCAGATCAATCGCCAGCGCGCGCGGCAACGCCAGCTGCTTAATCAACGCACCATAAAAATCCCGCTGGAACGACAGATCATTACGCGACGCGATATACCAGGCTTTGCCCTGACCCACGCGATTCACCGTCACCGCCGGGGTACCGGCATAAAAATCGCTCTCATAGCTGGCCAGCGCCGTTGCCCCTTCCAGATGAATATGCTCGCAAAGCTCTCGCGCCTGATAAGGCCCGCTCAGACCCAGCTCATTGCCGCGCACCCCGCGTACGCCATTGAACTCCTCATCAGTCAGACTATCGATCTCTTCTGACCAGATGCCAAGCAACGGCCGCAACGGCCCCGGGAAGCCACCGGGATAACACAGATCGCTCTCATTCACGATGCCGCTCCAGTAGCTGGCAACGAAATGCCCGCCCCGCTCAAGATGCTGCTCCACCCGCGCCGCAAAACCCTCCCGCACCATATACAGCATCGGCGCAATCACCAGATCGTAACCACTGAGATCGCAGTCGCCGTTAATCACATCCACCGCCACGCCCTGCTCCCAGAAAGCACGATAGTGCTCGTTCACTGTGCGCTCATAATGCAGTCCGAGATTGCGCGGCCCCTGCGCATTATCCATCGCCCAGCGACTCTCCCAGTCGAAAATAATCGCCACCCGCGCCTCAACCCGGCTGCCCATCACCGGCGTCATCGCGGCCAGCATCCGGCCCAGCTCACTCACTTCACGACCGGTGCGCGTATCAAGATGACCCACATGATCGACTACTGCGCCATGAAACTTCTCGACCGAACCCCGGCTCTTGCGCCACTGAAAATATTGCACCGCGTCCGCACCATGGGCCACCGCCTGCAGTGACGACAGAATATGCATCCCCGGCTTCTTCAGCTTGCTGGTCGGCTGCCAGTTGGTGGCGCTCGGCGTCGACTCCATCAACACGAAAGGCTTGCCCTGCTTCAGGGTGCGCATCAAATCGTGGTACATCGCGGTATAACAGGCGAGCGTGGTCTCATCCTTCTCGTTATGCCACATCGGGTAGCTATCCCAGGAGATAAAATCGAGCACCGGTGCCAGCTTCCAGTAATCGTAGTCGTAGAAATATTCCATAAAATTGGTGGTCGCAGGCAGATCGGGATTGGCCTGCTTCAGCGGTTTAATCTCCTCACGACAGAAGTCAGTAACCTGATCGGTCATAAACCGCCGCCAGTCCAGATTCAGACCGTGAATCGACATCTCACCCTGTGGCGCTGGCGACACAATCTGTGACCAGTCGCTGTAGGTATGACTCCAGAAATCACTCCACCAGGCGAGATTCAGGTTCTCCAGCGTCTCATAACGGCGCTGCAACCAGCCGCGAAACGCCTGCTGACAGCGATCACAATGACATTCTCCGCCATACTCATTGGAAATATGCCAGCCGAGCACCGCCGGATGATGCGCATAGCGCGCCGCCAGCCGGCTGTTCATCGCCTGCACTTTCTGGCGATACACCGGCGAGGTCATGCAGTGGTTATGACGGCCACCATGCAGGGCCGGCACGCGATCGCGCCCCACACGCAGTACCTCCGGGTAAGCCTGCGACATCCAGGCTGGCCTGGCCCCACTTGGGGTAGCAAGAAACACAGAAATCCCCTGCAGCCAGAGCGTATCAATCACCTCATCCAGCCAGCCAAATTCATAGCGCCCCTCCTCCGGCTCCAGCTTCGCCCAGCTGAAAATACCCACCGACATAACGTTGCAGTTCGCCTGCTTCATCATCATGACGTCGTCATCAATAATGCCCGGCTGGTGCGCCCACTGTTCCGGATTGTAGTCAGCACCATGCAGCAGCCGGTTAACCCGGGCGCTGAGCGGGGGAAATTTATTCATACCTGTTCCTCAGAGGTAGACATCAGCATTTGCGCTAATGGTTAATGAAAAACCTGCAGCGAAGGCAGCGCCTTGCCGTGACAGTCAAACAGCGCCTGGTTTTCGCGGGCGTTACCCTGTTTCCATTCGTCGTGGATATATTTCATGCCAGCGGGCGTCGCCCAGGTATTGCCGGGCGCAGGGATCCACGCCGGTTCCCAGTAGACGACACCCTTGCCGCGATGGTCCGGCACCGCCAGCACCGCTTTAATCAGGTCATGCAGATAGGCCGCCTGGCCTGCTACGCTGCCGGGATAGCCGCCCGCCTGCTCCTCTTTGGCCTGGAAACTGTTCTCCGCGCTATCGCAGTTTTCCAGCGTGTAGCCGTAGGCTGCCTCCACCACCATCACGTCTTTGTCATAGCGCCGGGAGATATCATCCATGTTGGCTTTCAGGGCGCTGATGGGGCCGTTCCAGTAGGTGTACATCGACAGGCCAATCACATCGAATGGCACATCACGCTTAACGATCTCGTCGAACCACCAGCGGAACATGTCGTTCTTTGTGCCCTCAGCCAGGTGCAGCATGATCTTCACCTGATGCGGGTCGCTGAGGTTCTCGCGAACCCCGCTGATCCCGGCTTTCAGCAGACCGGCCAGCCGATCAAACTCACCGCCGTTCTGGCCCCAGCTTTTGCCTTCCGGCCAGAGCATGCCACCGTTAAGTTCATTGCCAATCTGCACGATATCCGGCATCACACCTTCCGCTTTGAAACGGGCGATGGTGTCGCGGGTGTAGTCATGAACCTGGGTTTCCAGCTGCGGAAAAGGCAGCGACTGCCAGGCTTTGGGCTTGAACTGCTTGCCTGGATCAGTCCAGAAATCGCTGTAGTGGATATCCAGCAGTAGCTTCAGGCCCGCCGCTTTAACGCGCTTCGCCAGCGCCAGCGTGGTCGCCAGATCGTTGCCGCCACCACCGTAGGTCTGACCGCTGCCGTCGCGGGGATCCACCCACAACCGCAGCCGTATGGTGTTGATGCCGCTGGCTTTCAGGATGGCGATGGCATCCTGCTGCTGGTTATCTGCGTTGTAGAATTTCGCACCCTGCTTCTCCAGTTCGGCCAGCGATGAGATATCCGCACCTTTGATAAAATCGGCTGGCCACGGCCCGGCAGAGCCGATGACAGGCTGATCGGCGGCGAGCAGCGGTGTCGCCCAGGCCAGCGCCAGGGCGAGAATCAATGTTTTTGGCGTCATGATTTATCCTTTAGTACTGCCTGAGGCCAGGCCAGAAACGAAGTATTTCTGCAGGGCCAGATAGAACACCGCCACCGGCACGGCTATCAGCACGGCACCGGCGGCATAGGTGGTGTAACTGGCGCCCATTTTTTGCGACACCAGGTTATAGAGGCCAATCGGCAGCGTGAACTGCTCTGGCGTTCGCAGAATGGTGCTGGAGAGGATGAAATCACCCAGCGGGCCGGTGAAGGAGAACAGCGCCACTACCGCCAGGATCGGCTTCGACAGCGGCATAATGATCTCAACAAAGATGCGGAAGTTGCCCGCACCGTCCATGCGCGCCGACTCATCCAGATCTTTGGGAATCGAGTCGAGATACCCCTTCATCAGCCAGGTGTTCATCGGGATCATCCCGCCAACGTAGATCAGCACCAGCGCCAGATGGCTGTTGATCAACCCCAGCAGCTGCGACAGCACGAAAATCGCGATCAGCGCCGAAAACTGCGGGATCATCTGTAACAACAGAAACAGCATTAGTCCGTTCTGCCGCCCCTTGAACCGAAAACGGGAAAAAGCGTAGGCGGTACAGCTGACGCTGATCAACGTCAGCACCATGGTCAGGAAACTGATTTTCATCGAATTCCAGTACCACGTCAGGTAAGGCACCGTGCCATTGAACAGGTCGCGGTAGTGCTGCAGCGACGCATTCTCCGGAATGATCGAACTGCTGAGCAGGCTGTTACCTGCATTCAGTGATGCTCCTACTGTCCAGACCAGCGGATAGATAATGATGGTCGAGACGGCCAGCACCACCAGCCAGGTCAGCGACAGGCGTATCCACCTTTCGCGTTTAATACTGCCGGACTTCGCCATAACTGCTTCCTTACGCCATCTCATCTTGTTTAAACGACCGGGTCGCGCGGAACTGCCACAGCGCCAGACCTACCACGAAAATCGACAGCAAAATGGTGATAGTGGCGGCGATAGCATATTGCGACGACGACATGGTGAGCTTGTAGATCCACGACACCAGGATATCGGTTCCTCCGGCATTCGACCCCGCCACCGCCGGACCGCCGTTGTTAAACAGATAGATGATGTTGAAATTATTAAAGTTGAAGGTGTATTGCGTGATGATGATCGGCGCAATGGCGTAGAGCACCAGCGGCAGCGTGATGGTTTTCAGCCGCGTCCAGGCGCTGGCACCGTCCATGATCGCCGCCTCATAGAGATCGTCAGGGATTGCCTGCAGGACGCCGGTAGTCATCGCAAACACAAACGGGAAACCGAGCCAGGTCTGCATCATAATCAGCGCGGTTTTGGTCCAGAACGGATCGGTCATCCACGCTTTAGGTGCAATGCCAAAGAAGTCGAGAATAGCGTTGTTGATCACCCCAAAGCTGTCGTTGAACATTCCGGCGAAGACCAGAATGGTGACGAAGCCCGGCACCGCCCACGGCAGGATAAAGATGGTGCGGATCAGCGGCTTAAAGCGCAGGTCCTTCTGATTGACCAGAATCGCCAGCATGACGCCCACGGTGCACTGCAGCGTGGTAGCGAGCAGTGTCCAGACCACCGTCCATTGCAGCACGTCAAAGAAGGTGGAGCGCCAGATCGACAGGGTAAAAATGTTGATGAAGTTTTTGAACCCCACCCAGTCCACCAGCTTCGCCGGTGGCGTGTGATAGAGGTTGTAGTTGGTGAAGGCGATGGCGAAACCGAACAGAATCGGAAACACCACTACAAACACCAGCAGAATAAAGCCTGGTGAAATCATCAGATAGGGGAAGCCATCGCGCAGCAGTAACTGATACTGCTGGCGCACGCTGTTCAGCTGCTGACCCTTGTCGCGCCTGACGCCATTGATCCAGGCGTCGCGCATTGACACTCCCCAGACCGCCACGCCGAAGGCGGCAATCAGTACGCTGATAATGCCCTCTGCCAGCAGAAAAATGGAGTTATCACGCGGCACCGATTCGCCCAGCGTATAGACCCCCCAGAATCCCTCACGCAGAAAATCGTGGAAGACGCCGGTAAAACTGCTGAGCAAAATCAGAAAACAGAGCCCTTTAGCCCACTGGCGGTGGTAAAACTGGCCGAAGCCAGGCAGCAGTGCCAACAGCGCACCGGTGGTCGCATGACGACGCGGACGCTTAGCCGTCACCAGATTTTCATCGGAAGATATAGCCACACCCTGATCCTTATCCTGTACGGTTATCCCGTGAACCTGCATTACTGGTTGCTGGCCTGCATCGCTTCAATCTGCATGGTGATCTGCTTCACTGCATTATCCAGTGCCGCTTTTGGCTCCTGCTTGCCGGATACGCTCAGCTCAAGGGCAGCATTGGCTGGCCCCCATACTTCCTGCATTTCCGGCACGCCTGGCATCGCTGACGCACGCGCCGCCTGCACCGCGACCGCGTTAGCCTTCTCATCATCTTTGATAATCGGATCGTTCATCAGCGCGGTGACCGGTGGGATCTCCTGGGTTTTCTGATAACGCTCTTTCACGTACTGCGGCTGGTTGATGAAGGTGAGGAACTTCTGCGCCAGCGGCTGATCTTTGCTCCAGGTAGAGACCACGTAGCCTTTTACGCCCAGGAAGGAACTCATCGGCTTACCGTTAGGCAACAGCGGCAGCGGTGCAACGCCATAGTTGATTCCGGCAGCCTGATAAGGCTGGAATGCCCACGGCCCATTGATCACCGCCGCCGCTTTTTTCTCGGTAAACAGCGAGTCGATGGCGTTGAGACCGTTGTCGCCCATGATGCCGCCTGGCAGCAATCCTTCACTGAAGAAGCGCTTGAGATAAGTCACCGCTTCCACGCTGCCTGGGGTGTTCAGACCAATATCCTGAGTGTTAATGGCGCCTTTGGCGTCTTTGCCAAAGATGTAAGAGCCCATCGGAGCCATCACGCCCCAGCTGTAATAAATCTGGTCAAACTTAGCGAGCAGGCCATACTGCTTCGCCTCACGCTGCTTCTGGGAGAAGGCACGGTATTCCTCCAGCGTTTTCAGCGGCGACGGCAGCAGATCTTTGTTGTAGATCAGCACCAGCGTTTCCACCGCTTTGGGTACGCCGTAGACCACACTGTTCTGTGTGAAAGCCGCCATTGCTGAGGGGGTGTAAGCGCTCTGCTCTGCCGCATCTATTTTCAGCGGTGCCAGTAATCCCTGTACGACCGCGCTGCCGAGCTGGTCATTAGGGATCACCAGGACATCCGGGCCAATACCCGCCGGGCCATCAAGACGCAGCTTCTCAATCTGCTGTGCAAACGGCATCTCCTGAACTTTTACTTCAACGCCGAACTGTTTCTGAAAATCGGCGATCGCCGTTTTGATGCCGTCTGATTTTTTAATGTCTTCCCAGACGGTAAGTTGCTGAGCGGCCCAGGCGGATTGATTAAGCATCAATGCGGAAAGAAGTAGCGTAACGCTGATTTTGATTTTCATTACTGGCCTCATGTGAAGGTATGACATTTTAAGCTGTCATTTGCTGATATTTTTTTTCAGGCACATGCTGAACAAGGAATTATTGAGCATATGAAGTGTGAATAACGTATCGCATTTGAGCCATACGCTACGCGGAATGCGTACCGCGCTCCAGCCCGTTCGCATCAATGTGTGATCGCTATTACAGAAATCAAAATCAGCGGTAGGGCGCACTCTGGCGGAACGATATAGTCAGCGCAGGCACCATCAGGGCTGACGTGTAAAAAGACAAACTGTTATACGTCATACATTTCAGCCGCCAAATCCCTTGCCATGAGGATCAGCATGTCCAGCATCAGATTGAGAAACGTCACCAAACGCTTTGGTAAAACAGAAACGCTGAAAAATATCGCGCTTGATATTGAGGCCGGTGAGTTTGCGGTCTTCGTCGGTCCGTCAGGCTGCGGTAAATCCACACTGCTGCGGCTGATCGCCGGGCTGGAAGAGATCAGTGACGGTGAGATTTTGATTGGTGATGAGATCATGAATGATGTCGCACCCTCGCACCGCGGAGTGGCAATGGTGTTTCAGTCTTATGCGCTTTACCCGCATATGACGGTGGCGGAAAATATCGGTTACGGACTGAAGGTGAACGGCGTGCCGAAAGCGCAGATTCAGCATCAGGTAGAGATGGTGGCGAAGACGCTACAGCTTGCGCATCTGCTGGATCGTAAACCAAAGCAGCTTTCCGGCGGTCAGCGTCAGCGTGTCGCCATTGGTCGCGCAATCGTGCGAAATCCCCGGGTGTTTATGTTTGATGAGCCCTTATCGAACCTGGATGCGGAGCTGCGTGTCGATATGAGGCTGCACATTGCGAAGCTGCACCAGGAGCTGAAAACCACCATGGTCTATGTGACGCACGATCAGACGGAAGCGATGACGCTGGCCGATAAGATTGTGGTCATGAACTACGGCAAGGTTGAACAGGTGGGTTCACCGATGGCGCTCTATTACAACCCGATTAACCGCTTTGTCGCCGGTTTTATCGGCTCACCTAAGATGAACTTCCTGCCTGCGCGCGTGGAGCAGTGCGGCCCTGCTGGCCTGGTCGCCCTGATCAATGACGGCGAGCATCGGCTGCAGCTCCCCTCGCCCATCCGCCAGTTGCAGCCTGGTGATGAGATCACGCTGGGTATCCGGCCGGAGCAGTTGCAGATCAACGGCGATGCGCCACTGAATATCAATTTCCACTGCGAAGTGGTTGAGCGACTTGGCAACAACACCTATCTGTTTGGTCAGAGCCACGGCCACGACGGCTTCAAGATGCTGCTGCCCGGCGATGTGCATTTCCGTCCTTATCAGACGCTGCGCCCCACCTTCCATCCGCACCACTGCATGGTGTTTGATGCTGAAGGTGCTCGTATCAGCGCGGATATAGCGATGCCGCAGGTTCGCGCAGCCTGAAGTAGATGTTTGCAGAGCGTTAACGAGAGGCCGGAGACGGCCTTTTCTGTTTTCAGGTCTGGCATAACGCCTGAAGAAAGAGGTCAGGAAAGGGGTTTGCGGGCAAGCCGTGATGACGCGCAGACGCGTCAGCCTGAGCATTGTTCAGACAAGGCATTGCAGGTGAGTTCTGAGTAAACTCATGAACCCCACCGGCAACCCCTTATCCGGGTCGATCAGCTAACCGGGCTTATCGACTGAGGCCTTACTTACCGAGGATATTGTTTACTGCTTTCAGGTGGCCAGCCTTGTCTTTGTGGTTTGAAATCACCTGAATAACGGTGAATTTCTTGTTGGCGACCGCCAGCAGCGTCGCCTGTTGCACATCGTTGCCACCCATTTTGTCGGTGGCTTCAATATGATAGACCGGCAAACCGTTGGTATTTTCAGTTTTCTCACTGATCACCGTATAAGAAGGTGAAGCCTGCTTCTGCTTGTCTTTGATAGACTTCCCGCCTTCAAGAAAATCAGCGTCACTGCCACCGCGCGCAATCAATGGGATCTCTTCTTCGCCAATGATCAATACGCGTTTTTCCTGCTTGTTCACATACATGGTGCCTGGTCCGCCGCCCGGCACAGGCTGCTTTTCATAGCCCTGCAGTTTGAACGTCTGTTTGCCATCCAGCAAAGAGATCGTCTGAGTCTGCGTGTTTGCAGCTGGTGCTGTCTCAGCGGCTGATGCCATCAGAGAAGTAGCCCCGATGGCAGTTGCCAGGCAGATCGCACCCATAATGTTTAATGATTTTCTTAATTTCACCATGAACTCCTTCGTATTGATGATATTTCCATTTCGCTGATACAGCATCAGTATGGCCTGTATCAGTGATGTGAAGTGTTATCGGGTCAGGTCGTAAATACAGATCCCTGAGCCGAGCAGAAACAGAATAATCGGCCAGTAGAGAACGGGAATAAAAAAGAAGTTGTGGGTTTTTTCGGGGGCCATCATTGGCTGGCTTTTCGTTGCTTGTGCAAGGGAGTCCAGCCATTTTTCCTGCCGAAGCACCCAGACAAAGGCCGCACAAAAAAGGGCAGAAACGATCAGCGTAGCCCCTGTCGCCCATAGATGGGCGACAAAGAAACCGTCGTAGTAATAAATATCTAACAGCCATTTACACAGGAGGTAGGCGGCAGAAATTAATACTGCGACGAAAAAACCCACTCCGCTCCATGCGATCATCTTTATATCCTTCTAAGGTGTGAGGAACGAGGAATATTTTTTTGAAAATTAACATATTTTTATCATTGTGGCGATATTTTCTTTGGTGCTAATATCAATTACATCCACCACAGGAGATGTCCGGCCTGTGCAAGTTTCACATTACTGATTCTGATGGATTTATTTTCAAATATTGTTGTTTAACCTGAATTCGGCACCCGTGCAGATAATAGCGCACCCAGTGTGTAGCATGGCTATTTGTACCGTACCGATATTATTTTGGTGCGAATTAACGCGGCTTCCCTGTTTTTAAAATTCGTATGCGCTGTTCTGGCGGTCGATGAGCACCATTCATGCGGCTGTCACCCGTCTGTAACAGTGTCGGTCTCTGTAGTTTTCTGCGCAGGATATTGAGGCAACCATGAATCAACCTATTGAAAATCATAATAAAGTAAACGCAACTAAAGAGTACAGTGCGAAATGGCAGACCCGCTTTGATTTTTTCGACCTTCATGGTGCTCCCAGTACACCAGGCTTCAGACAGGCATTGAAACAACTGCCTTTCAGGCAAAAATTAAAAGTGAACATGAATTTAATTGCCTTCCTTTTCGGCCCGATTTATCTGTTCGTACTCGGCCTGTGGAAGAAGAACATCATGCTGATTTTAATTATGGTAGTTGTTTATACTATTTTGATCATCGCCTTAGCGATAGCGGGCATGGAATTTCCACGGTATCTTCAGATTGGCCTGGGCTATGGCTTTAATGCCCTGTACGGCATGAGCACCAATTACAGTTATTACCTGAAAGAGAAAAAAGGCGATAACGGCTGGAATCCCTTCAAAGGGATGCGCTGGTAATTTTTTCGCACCGCTCTGATGGTAAAATATAGGATTATGGTGTATCGGATGCAGACAGATGGCGGGGATTAGCCCTCGGTCAGGAGATCGGACAGAATAAGTGATGAGCACTAACTCAAATTAGTGCTGTCGTGGCAGAACCACCGGAAGCCGCCAGAAAAATAACCTGACGGAAAAGGAAAAAATCGCCGAAAATATCCGTCTATACCTTTTCAAAACGGGTTCAGGCTGGCTTATAATCGCTCTGCAATAATTATAATATCGTGAAGCTCGCATAAATGTTTCCGCACCGTTTAACCGGGGCCAGGATATTCTTTTCGGAATTTCCTGATAGCAGCAGCTTCTCCCTTTCATAGACATGCAGGATGTTATTATTTTGAATACATTAACGGAATTGAAAAAGGGTTATCTAAAGGTATTTTTCTGGCTGCTGTTCACACTGTTTCTCGTCCCTGTCATTACCCTGTTTTTTGCTGAATATGGCAACAAACAACTTGATCAGCAATACACGCAGTTCTTCATGGACGATGCGCGGGAACAACATCAGGATACGGACAAACTACAGGCGTTTCTGCAGCAGAACCCGCCTTCCAGTGTCTGCGGCCCGGTAGATGAAAATCTGCAGGATTACAAAAACGCCGTCTGCGAACCGCACTCCGAACTGTGGCAGTTCTACATGATGGATAAAGTGGCATTCTGGACACTGATCGGCAGCGGCGCTGTCCTGCTGATGGTGTTACTGTTCAGTGCGCTGGCCTTTAAAAGCCGCCAGGGACAGGTTATCAGTCTGGCGCTGGCCCGCAAGTTCCTGATGCTGGCCTGTTCGCTGGAAGTCATGGTGCAGGGCGGCATGCTGGTATGGCTCTCATTCTGGGGCACCGCCTTCTTCACGCAAACCTACTATCCCAAACTGGTGATGGCAGTAGGACTGCTGGTGCTGGCCGGTATGTATTACATGATTAAAGGCATCTTCAAAAAACTCCCACCGGAAGAGAGTATTGAAGGCGAAGTCGTGACCCGCGAAGCGGCACCGGCACTCTGGTCACAGATTGATATGCTGGCCGCCAGAGTGGGCACCACGCCACCCGATCATATTGTTGCGGGTATCGACACCAACTTCTATGTGACTGAAGCTCCGCTGAACGTGAATGGGAATCCGCTCACCGGCCGTAAGCTCTATGTCAGTATTCCGCTCCTGCGTCAGCTCACCGTTGCGCAGGCTGATGGCGTGATGGTCCATGAGCTGACCCACCTGCATGAAGGCGACACCGCCTCCGGCGCATTACTGGGACCGAAACTGCATCGGTTTGATCTCTATATGCAGCTGATGGGTCAGAATGTGGCCACGCTGATCGTCTTCTATCCGCTCTATCTTTATCGCATGCTTTTTGAACTGGCGTGGCAGCGTAACAGCCGTGAACGTGAGTTTGTCGCGGATCGCAATGCATCAACGCTGGTCTCCCCTGCCGCGATTATCGAATCACTGATCAAAGTATCTGCGTATGCCAGCTACCGGAATGAAGTTGAACGAAACTTCTTTAATAATCAGACGCTGCACGAAAATGAACTGGGGATCAGTAAAGCTATTGCTGCCGGTCTGCCAGAACATGTCGCCTCTCCGGACTTTATCAGCGTCATCCGTGAGCAGAATGTGCCGCACCCGTTTGATTCACACCCGCCGCTGGCGGAAAGGATGCGCAACGTAGGGTATGAGATTAACGAAGCTGACTATGCAGCGATCGCCGCCGATTTCCCGGCCCAGAGCTGGGTCGATCTAATGCCGGTTGCCAACGAGATTGAACAGCAGTTGTGGCAGAAATATGAGCGCGACTTCTCTTCTGTGCATGAAGAGAGCCTGGCCTGGCGCTATCAGCCTGACGGTGAAATGGAAACCGCGCTGGTGCTGAAGCATTTCCCCAATGTTCCTTATACCCTGAAAGATGGCTCGCAGATCGTCATCACCTGGCAGGGCATCGTGTCGCCGAAAACCGGCGAAGTGCTGGAGTGGGATAACGTTAAAAACATCAACGTCATTCGTAGCTTCGGCCGGGATAAGCTCTACGTGCAACATGTGCAGCCAAACTCGCAGGGAAAAAAACGCAGTGAGATCCCTCTGCCGGGCCTGAAAAAGGAGATTGAAGCCTTTAAAAACACCCTCGGCTATTACTGGCATCGTCATCAGACAGTCAGGGCGTTGCTGAAAGAAGAAACGGCGGCAGCGACGCAAAGCGCATAACCCGTTTGTCATCGGCTCCCTCCTCGCAGCTGAAAAGGGAGCCAATGCGAACATTTATTTTCAATCTCTATTTCTGACCACATAAATAAAGGAACGATTGTGTTTAAAAGAGCAAGCAGGGCCATGATACCCGGGATGCTGTTGACTGCCCTTGTGCTGCCGTTGGCAGCATGTGACAACAGTGACAAAGCGGATGCAAAACCCGCCCCTCAGAGTCAACCCCAGGCTGTTGCGGAGGATAGCGCTGCGCAACTCACCACAAAATTAAACGCCTATGTGGGTTGCTTTAACACTACGGATGGATCGGTTCGCGATAGTGCCCTGCGCTATGTGAGCTGGATGGCGAATGCTGAAAAGGGGCCAACCGGCAAAGAGCGCAGCGTCAACGTACTGGGCGAGGTCACGCCTTATGAACTGGAGAGCTGCACTAAAGCCATCAACCAGGCATCGAAGGCTAAACCGACGTTACCGGCGCTGGATGCTGCAGCAACACAGTATCTGGCAGATTTAACGACATTGCAGCCGCTGGTTTCGCAGGCTCATCTTTACTACAGTCAGGAAGATTACAAGGATGATGGCTTCGCGAAAGCCAAACAAATGCATCCGCCACTCATGAAGGCGTTTAACAGCTTTATGAAATCCAGCGACCAGTTCGGTGCCGAAGTTGAAAAAGAGAATAATGAGGTCGTTGCTGCGCAACTCGTTGAGATTGAAAAGTCTGAGGGCCGTCATAGTCGCTACTACCGCCTGGCATTAGTCACACAGGCCAAACCGCTGGCGACCCTGTTTACCTCTTCCGCTCCCGACGTGGCAGAGATGACAAAAGCGATTGATGCTTACAGTACGCTGCTGAGTGAGGCAGAAAAGGCAACGGCCAGCGAAGCGGGCAAGCCATTAACCTGGTCCATCTTCCAGGATAATGCCGGAACCTTCCTGAAAGACTGCAAGGATCGCATGCGTCGGATTCGCGATAAAACACCTTACAGCACGGGTGAGCAGAGTCTGCTGAAAGGAAGCGGCAATTCAGGCTGGATGGTATCGGGTTCACCGATGCGTGTTTTAAAATCCTATAACGAACTGGTTGAGGCCGGTAACCGCCTGTAAGCTGAATACCTGCCCCGCATGCCTCCGGGCAGGCTTCGTCAGTCGGGCTGCTGCGTGCAACCCGACTGACGCTGTCACCTGCCGCGAAAAAAATAAAAATGTTCACGCGCCAGCATTTCGTTAAAACGTTATGCCAGGCTAGTGTGCTGGATGGATCTGAGATCCGTGGCAAAGCGCACCCCTGAGCAGGATGCGCGCTATATCAGATTTTCTGACTGTAAAATTTTTGACTGAGAGGAGCGAGAGTGCAAGCAAAGGTCGGCGATATCTACAGCGTGTTTTCCCCGCAGTTGCAGCAGTACGTCGCCTGTCAGGTGACACACCTCCAGCAGCCTGCTAATGCCAGAGGCAAAGTCCTTGCAGCCATACTCCAGCTCGACTGGGCAGGTGATCATTTGCCTGACAGGGCGGAAGCCAGCCGTATGCGGCCTTTGCGCTGTAGCTACTATTTTGTCAACGACAGCTTCGATCACGGTTATGTCTCTGCCAATGTCCCACCGGGACATGTATTAATTGCCAACCTGCCGCCGCTGGCAGATCAGGAAGTAAACGCCTACAAGTTCGGCTGGGACGTGGGAGACAGTCTTGTTCGACAGCGAAACTGGGAGAAGATCGACCCGGCCAGCCGTGCGCGGTTCAAGGCTGCTTCAGGCGCGCACAACGTGGTTATCGGCGGCCAGACACTTCGCCAGGACACCACCCGTATCAATGACCACCTCCTGCAAACCCTGACCGATCTCTCTGAACTGGATCGCCTGCCCTGCCTGATGACCATCGAAACCCGCCATGGCACCCCGGAACTGATGGCCTATATACAGCAGCATGACTTCATTAATGAGTTGCACTGGCAATCCGCTGTCGTCAGCGAAATCGATGTCGGGGCGACCCGTCTGTCGCGTTTTATTCTGCACCCTGAAGGCGTCAGCTGCGTGCGGCTGAATCCTGATCTCTCCCTGCTGTCACTCACCGCAACGCCTTCTTCAGGCTTTCAGGTAGAGGCTGATCAGGAAGGGCGCAACCTGTGCCTGCAATGCTCTCAAGCTTTGCCTGTGCTGCAGGGTATTGACCGGCTCAGGGCATTGTCACTGACAGGCGTTAAAGAGATTGACCTGGCGTCAGTCGTTGAGCGCTTTACCTGTTTAACTGAGCTGCGCATCTGGGGAAATCCCGGCGTAGCCAGCAATATGCATCGTATTGCCGCACTGCCACAGTTGCAGATGCTGACCTTCTTCGACCTGTTTGGCTTCAGCGCGGCTGACTTTCCCTCACCAGAAGCGTTGCCCAATCTCTCATGCCTGTGGATGACCAGCGTCCCGCTTGACGTGGTCAGCTCTGTCAGAGCCGCTTATAAAAAGGCGACAACTCAGGGGTTGGATCTCTCGCTGAGTAAAGCACGCAAGCCGGAATGGCTGGCTGAGAATCTGCACAATCCGTTCCGGGACTGGGATGGACGCGAACATATTTCGGCCACTTATGCCAAAAAAGCAGCGCTGGCTTACAAAAACCTGCGGGCTGCCACGAACAACATCGATAGCAGCATGGATGTGGCGAGCCTGTTAACCGCCGCTGTAACCGCCTACACCGAAGCCTTTAATCTCATCGACCGGCGTTCAAAGGCGATTGAGACGGTCGAGCGTGAGGAGATCTACAGTGTGCTGTGCGATGTTCTGAACCCGCTGGAGCAGAAACTGGGCGAGCAAGGCGCCACGCTTGTGGATCAGCCGCGGTTGTATCAGCTGTTCGACCAGTTACGCGAATTCTGAGCCATCCCGATGATTCAGGCTTGTTCCGCCACGTCAGAAAACCGTTATTCGTCCCGATCACCTTATGCGGCAAAGCGTTAAGACGTGAGTTGAGAAAGGATCGCGGGCGGGAGAGTCTGCAGACCTCTCTTTCCCGGCCAGCCATTCTGCTGTTTATGATCGGGTAACGGCAGATAAAGTCAGCGGTGCAGTGGGATTATCCGGAGATATTACCCTGTCCTTTACGTAGCCCGTTCAGGAGTGCCTGCGTCACGCCAGAAGCTTTTCCGGAAGGCGAACAGACCAGCCCGAATTCACGGTGCAGAGGCGGGATGACCGGCATCACTGACAGGCCGCGACGTTCCGCTGGCAGGGCTGATTCCGGCACCAGCGCGACACCCATACCTTCACGCACCAGCATGCAGGCGCTGATCCAGTCGCGGACCTTTACGCGCACGTCAGAGAGGTGGAATCCTGACTGTTCCATCAGGCTTTTGCCATTAACGACGCATCCGCCTGTTGCAAGCACAAAGGGCTGGTCTGCCAGTTCCTGCAGGGTTATACCGTTCGCGCCTGACTGACCGATGTGCGGAGCGCTGGCTGGCATGACGGCGACCCATGCGTCCTGTCCCAGTATCACATCAGCACGTCCGGGTGCCGGGTTCATTACCACCCCCAGCTCAACGGTGTCCGCTGCAAGCCACTCCTCAACTTCTTCATCCGTCCCTTCCAGCACCACCACCTCCATGCCCGGATGCAGACGCCTGAAGTTACGCAACAGCCCAGGCAGGAGTGTGGACGTCACAGAGGGAAAGCTGGCAAGCCGGATGCGTCCGCTTTTTAAACCCCGGCTCTCATCAGCCAGCACGCGGATCGCGCTGAGCTGCGACAGCATAATCCTGGCATGTTCAATGACCTGCTCTCCCAGCGCGGTAACACCGATGTGCCGGCGCTCACGCACGAATACCGGGAACCCGAGTGACGATTCTAACTGGGCGATAGCCTGACTGGCACCGGACTGTGTCATGCCTGTCGTTTCAGCAGCACGCGAAATATTACTGGCATCGGCCACCGCCACCAGCAAGCGCCAGTGCAGAAGATTCATCATGGTTATCAGTAGTCCATCTAATAGTTAACTTTTGAAGCATTAATTTTACAGAATTCTCTGCGTTAAGCACAGTCTGTTCCGTAACGACAAAGAGAATCTCACATCGCTTTCAATGTTAACGGAGAAGACATGAAACTTTATTACGCCCCGGATACCTGTTCGCTGTCACCCCATATCGTGCTGCGTGAGCTCGCACTGGAGTTTGAGCTGGTTAAAGTGGACAACAGGAGCAAGCTCACCTCTGACGGACGCGACTTTCGCCTTATCAACCCCAAGGGCTATGTTGCTGCACTGGAACTGGACGACGGGCAGATATTGACTGAAGGGCCGGCGATTGTGCAGTACCTCGCCGACCTGAGGCCGGAAAGCGGGCTGGCACCGCCAGCAGGCAGCTGGGCGCGTGTTCGACTGCAGGAGTGGCTGAACTTCATTACCAGTGAAATCCACGCGGGTTCCGCTCTGTTGTTTAACCAGGCACTGCCCGACGCTGTCCTGTCACTGTTTCGTGAAAAGCTCTTCCGGCGGTTCGACTTTCTGCAGGACACGCTCGCCGAAAAAGCGTTTTTGATGGGGCCATCATTCAGCGTTGCTGACGCCTACCTTTTCACCGTACTGGGCTGGTGTAAGTTCTTCAGCATTGAACTGGATCGCTGGCCTGCGCTGGTGGCGTACAGAGCAAATATCAGTGCGCGCCGTGCTGTGCAGGCGGCATTACGGGCAGAGGCGACGCAGTAAGCGCGGACAGATTGGTGGCCTGAGGCCAGAGTATGAATAACCGATCCTTGATCTGCTGCTGGCGCCTTGCGTAACGGTAGTCTGGAGCCAGAAGCGGACTGAAATTTATCGTTTCACCGGGAACGGGTTAGTATCTCCAGACTGACCTTTTAGCGGGGAGTCGGCTTTATGATTAACAACACCAGGGGGGAAACCTCTGTCATCAGGCATGCCGACAGGAATTTTGACGTCACGTTATTGAAGGTGAATGAGGCCAGCCAGTGTATCCTTTTTGCAGCAGGTGCTGGCGGAAGTCCATTGCGTCATCTTGAGCTTCTGCAGACCTTTAGCCGCAATGGTATTTCAGTTGTAGCGCCCCATTTCGAACGGTTAACCTCTTCCACGCCCTCAAAGGCTGACTTACTGGAACGCAGCCAAAGGCTGGCCCTCGCCCGCGATGCGTTTTGTCAACATTATGCCTCGATTACCGGCGTCGGGCACTCACTCGGCACCGTGATTCTGTTGATGCACGCCGGGGCGACGGCCTGGACTCGCACCAGAGAGAAGGTGACATATGCAGGCAGACAGGATTTGAATCAACTGGTGCTGTTAGCGCCACCTGCGGATTTTTTCAGAGCACCCTCGGCCCTCGCCTCCGTGAAAGTACCTGTCAGGATCTGGACTGGCGAGAAAGACACCCTGACACCGCCATCGCAAGCGCTATTCATCAAAGAAGAATTAGATAATCGAACTGAGACAAAACTTTGCGTGGTTAAAGATGCCGGGCATTTCACCTTCATGAACATCCTGCCGCCGCATATCACTGACACCCACCCATCACGCGACGCCTTTCTTCTCAATCTGGGAGAAGAGATCGCCCGTTTTGTCACTGGCTTGTTGGCTTAGCCAGATAATGAATCACAACTTAATTAAACCGATCCCTCTTTTTCAATCACCAGCACGCGGGCGACGCCCTGTGGACGCGCGATATGTTCTGTCCCTTCACTGGCATAAAAAATATCACCGGCGTTGAGTACACGGCTTTTAACTTCGCCCTGCTCTTTATATTGCATTTCAACACACCCATCCATGACAGCAAAAACCTCCTGACCATCGTTGATGTGCCACTTATAAGGCTGATCGGTCCAGTGAAGTTTCACGCTGACATTATCGAAGCTGGCAATATGCTGTGAGTCCCAGGCCTTCGAACCGGTAAATTCCTTACTGCAATAAAAATTCATTTTAGCTCTCTCAACAGAAGTGATTTAACGCCATCGACATCATCAATATCAGAGAGAGTTGATCGATTCTATACGTCAGGCATCTGTTGTCCTGATCTGTCCTCTGGTTGTCCGTTTAGGGGCAGAGCGGGAAGGTCGCAATGCTTTTCAGGCAAACCCGGCACCGCACATGTCCGCTTTATGCCAGAGCAGGCGTTGAGCGTATGGTAATGTGTTCACGATTAGCCACAGGGATACTTCTGAACAGTTATGGGCTGAAATCGCATGGATGACGAATCGCCTCTGTTCATACCAATGCCAAAGGTCTGTAATGAAATCGATAAATCTGGAAAGCTTGTATCGCTCTGCCAGCGAGCACACCGTCTCCATCTGGTCGGAAAATGCAGGAGTTGGGACTGTTAAAGAGGGGAACTACTACGATCCTGTAAGGCTGGCTCTTGCAGCGGGCATTCAGCCGCCGGTGACCTTTGATGTCTCACGTCTTATTTGTGAATTACAGCAGCTCACAAAGGATGATCCCCTTGCCGATATTCTGCCCACACAGGGTTTCCATTTTACCTTCCTGCCCCTGACTCTGCCGCTCTATAACGAAAACGAGCCATTGCCCGAAAAAATCGATGAATTGACGAATATCTGGAGCGGATTTGATGCGTTAAAAATTGTTATCAGAGATCTGCGGTTAGTTGCATTGCCCAGTCAGTTATTGCTTGCGGGGATCCCTGATAGTTCGGCAATAGCCATGCGCCACTCATTCTGCGAAAAAGTTCTGGATTCGCACTGGAAAAATGAGTTGCTGATGCGTCATACCGGCAGCCCATTACCGGCACCCTTCTGGCACAGCACGATTCTGCGCTACGGCGCTGATTTTTTACCTGCACCCGTGCGTGAGTTTATTTTTGAACGTCAGACCATTAATTTTGGGGATGTAGATGGAGAATTAAAACTGGCGAGGGTTAACTACAACTGGACAAAATGTTATTCGTTGGCGGATTAATTAAGACGAAGAAATTACATGATAAATAAGATACTGCCTGCCCTCGCGTAAACGTTTCAGAAGTGGGTAATACGCCCCTTTTTTCGCTCATAACAGTCATTAACCCGCACACATTCAGCTCTATACCTGACTACCCCCTCCGGCTGAAAAAACAGGGCCTGCGCGCAACACTTTCTGCCTTTTACAACCCTGATGTCGTTAGCTCTATGGTGTCTCATTCACATCATGTCACTTTTTACACGAGTAAAAACCTCAGGAAATTTAAAAAACCGCCGCGAGCTGCCGATAACCTCAGGTCTCGAAACTCTGTACGCAGGAAACAACATCCATGTCACCATCCGACACCCATAGTAAGCATCAGGAAATTGGCGAAATTACGGCGCGTGCTGGCTTCATCCTGCGGCAGCTTCGCGACAGTCTGCAACAGCTGGGGCTTGATAAAACCATCGCCGATGTGGCGGGAAGCATCCCAAACGCCCGTGAAAGGCTGGGTTATGTCGTCACAATGACCCGCGAAGCAGCAGAGGGCGTAATCAACAGCGTGGAAATCACGCAGCCTCTGCAAACCGATCTGGGAGAAAAAGCGGAGAAACTCTCGCAACGCTGGGATGCCACTTCCGGTACGCTGTCAGACAAAGAACAGACCCAGGCATTAGCGGCAGATACCGTTGCCTTGCTGAATGATGTCCCCCGCGTCACGGGTCTGACGCAACAGCAGTTACACGCGATTATGATGTCACAGGGCTTCCGGGACCTCACAGGACAGATTGTGCAGGCTATGATGGCCGTGCTGAATCAGGCTGAGCAGCAGCTGATACAGGTCATCCGCGATAATACCGGCTCACACAGCACCGCCGAGCGCACTGCGCCGTCTAAACCTTCCTCCGCACCAGAGACTCCTGCCAGTCAGGATGATGTGGACGACCTGCTGGCCAGTCTGGGAATGTAAGCCGACGTAATAAAATCGCTCTGAGAACGGACGATTAATGATTAAAGCGTTTTCGCCAGGCCACCCAATCGGTCTTGCTGACAGCAAAGATGTTATTTTGGCTAAACGTCCGCTTTGTGCCAGAGGCAGACGTTTATGAAAATGGCAGTGGATTACACGCTGCGATGCTTCTCCAGTTTGATATCGGTATCGTTAATCTCTTTTTTATTACCCCAGCCGAGCTGCATGTAAAATTTCGCCGCGCGACTATTTTTATCGGTTTCCAGCCAGGCAATCTCATGATGTTTGAATAATTCCTGCTCGGCGAGAAAAACCAGCCTGCGACCTATCCCCTGGCCTTCATATTCCGGGAGAACAAAGGCCGCAAAAAGACAGCCTTCATCCGGCAAAATCATTGAAAAGCCGACTGTTTTGTCGTTTTCAGCCGCAACCCAGGCGCAAAGACTCTTTTCAATCATATCGGCCACGACGCTTTCGGTGATCCCCAGCTGACGCATTTCTTCACGACTCAAATAATTCTCGAGCACTGAGGTTCTGACTTCGAAAATACTATCAACATCAGAAGCCCGGGCTGTTCTTATATTTATATTCATTAGTCTTACTCCTTGTATGACAAAAATATTTTTTGATGATGATGCCTGACATTCCCTTAAACGAACCATAGAATTTTAAGCGAAAAGGCTGTTAAACGGCAGGCCGTCAAAGGCGGCACTACCTCAAAGCCTGCGTAATGAATGAAGCCGTTATGATAAGAACGTTGTGCAATAAGAGCTCAGCCGACCTTAACTCCGCTCTGTTTCTTCATAGTGACGCCTCATTAACTAATTTGAGATAGCGGGAGCCCGATATGTTTCTACCGCTCACCACGCAGACAATTTTACGCCCGCTCAGTTCTTTTGCATAACGGATGGCTGCCGCAACTGCGGGTACGCCTGAAGGCTCTACAACATGGCTGTGCAGATTAAGCATTAACAGCATCGC
Organism: Pantoea sp. PvP021; assembly: GCF_054056055.1. NCBI lineage: Bacteria > Pseudomonadati > Pseudomonadota > Gammaproteobacteria > Enterobacterales > Erwiniaceae > Pantoea > Pantoea sp. PvP021. The sequence goes on from NZ_JBSRXX010000002.1 coordinate 244,017, forward strand.
TGCTTTAATTTCGACTTCTGAAACCAGAAGAACACGATCGACGCGATCGCGTATGAGTGGCCAGGTCATCGCTTCAGGCTCTATATAGCCACTTATGCCTTCGGCGATTGACGACGATATTTCCACTGGGATCGCCTCACCAGCTTCTTTCCAGCGCTCAAACGTCGGGCTTGCTTCACTCTGCACTGCCCACACTTCGGCTGCAGGGTTTATGCCCTTGATGGCTGTTGCGATACCGGAGGCCAGCCCGCCGCCGCCAATGTTCACGAGAATAACGTCAGCGTCTGGCCAGTCTTCCATGATTTCCAGACCGACGGTGCCGCCTCCGGCAATCATCTGCTGATTATTATAGGCTGAGACGAACGTTGCGCCGGACTGTTGCGCTGCAACAATGGCTTCCTGCCTTGCGTCTTCAATGTTGTCAAAAAACGTAACCTGCGCACCATAACTCTTCATCGCAGAAACCTTAATCGGGTCTGCTGAAAACGGTAAGAATATGGATACGGGTATGCCTGCCGCATGTCCCGCACAGGCAAGCCCTAAACCATGATTCCCTGCCGTCGGAGCGATGACGCCGGCACGTCGCTGGTCTGCATTAAGACTGGCAAGAACGTTTGCAGCACCTCTCAGCTTAAAGCTACCGGTATGCTGAAGATTTTCCATCTTAAGCCTGACCTCCGTCCCGACAAGAGCAGACAGCGAGTGGGAAGGCTCCAGTGGAGTTTTGCATACTGTTGATTTAATTCGCCCGGAAGCGGCATAAATATCTTTCAGCGTGACACTGTCTGTTAGCCTTTGTCTGTGGTTTGTCATAGTATGCCCCTAAAGTTATATAAGAAAATGACTATATAGGCGATTGGCTATATGCACAACTCAAAGACATTAATGGCCGATATTTTTCGTGCCCTTGGTAATGAGCATCGGCTCGTGATTGTTGAATGGCTGTCCGATCCAGAGTCACATTTTCCGGTGCAGCAGGACGGCGATCTGGTTAAGGATGGTGTGTGTGTCGGATTTATCACCGAAAAAATTGGTCTGAGTCAGCCCACCGTGACAGGCCATCTGCAAATTCTTGCTAAAGCTGGGATTGTGACATCGAAACGTATCAAGAACTGGGTGTTCTATAAACTTGATAGACAACGGATGGATGAAGCTACGGCAATGTTGTCTGGATATGGGAAGCTGGCGCCTGGTTCACATGAACAGCCATAATTGGGCAGTATGTGTATTTACAGGGCAGTAAATCCAGTGTGTGTGTGTATCTCGCTCCTGGCGTGCCCGCCTTTCAGATAAATTTATTCGGTCATCGTTATCTGTTGTCATCTTCTGTAAAACTGCCGTTTAACTTCAGAAACTACCCCGGCTGATGACCAGCCTGTAGGTTTGGGTCCGCTTTCGTTCAAAGCGGACCTTATGACCTAATTTTCTGTACGATCCGTGCCTGAGGCGGCCATTAATTACATTCAGATGCGCTAAGAAACATTGAGCCGCTTATTTTCCTTCAGGATGATTCGGACATATTTTAGAACCGACTGCGCACGACACGCCAGGCGTTCTGCCCACACCCGTCAACCAACCTGCCCCATCCAGGCAGGTGGAATGCTTTATTAGACGAGATTCACCAGGGTGCGCACTCTCCATCTAAAAAGAATCCTGCGGTGATTGTCTGGGATGCTTCAGCAGCGAGCCAGACGATCCCCCTGGCCGCCTGGGATACAGTTCGATAACCGGTATGTCCGTTAAAATCGGTGGCCGTATATCCCGGGTCAACTGCGTTTACGCTGATGCCATACTCAGACAGTGAATTGGCAAATGCCACCGTAACGCCATTTAATGCCGTTTTTGAACTGGTATAGCCCAGTGCCGCTACCTGAGAGTAGGGATGCGCCTTGTCAGATATCCATTCCAGCGATCCCAGCCCGCTGCTGACCATGATAATCCGGGGTTCCTCACCCAGTTTGAGCAGCGGCAGAAAAGCCTGCGTTACTCTGATGACGCCGAAAACGTTGGTGTTATACACCGTCATAATATCGCTGATGCTCTGCGACTCAGGCGCGATGGGCCAGGTTCCGGGAATACCCGCATTATTGATCAGCACATCTAGTTTTCCATCTTCTGACTTTATCTGCCCGACGGCCGCATCAACACTTTCCTGGTCTGTCACGTCAATGATAGCCAGCCGCACTTTAATGCCTTCCGACAGCAACCGGCTGACAGCATCCTGACCGCGCCCCCCATCGCGGCAACCCAGCCAGACATTAAATCCCAGTTTCCCCATCAGTCTGGCCGTTTCAAAACCAATACTCTTGTTTGCGCCGGTAATTAAAACCGTTCTCTTCTTCATGTTGTTGCCTCAGTGATTTATGCAGGTGTATCTGAGTTATAAATCTCTCAGAGCTGTTTGATAAGAGGCCGCAATACGAATACGCTGTTCGGAAAAGCGAACAGTAACGGAAGTTGAGATGGATGATGTCGCGATATTTCTTGCCGTCTTCAGGGGTCAGGGTTTCCGGGCCGCGGCTAAAACGTTAGGCCTGGCACCCTCAACGGTCAGTGAGAGGATTACCGCGCTGGAAGTCAGCCTGGGCGTTCCGCTGTTTATCCGCACAACCCGCAGCGTAACGCCCACCGAAGCAGGCCGGATGCTGGCCGAGCGCATGGCACCTCTGCTGAGCGAAATGAGATCGGTGATGAATGACGTGGCAAGTTCTCAACGGGAGGTGCGCGGGCTACTCAGGCTGAACGTGACGGGTGCGGTGATGGTCGATATTCTTCCGCCCCTGCTTGAGCAATTTCTCGATCGCCATCCGTTGCTGCGGGTGGAGATTATGGTGGACGATCGCCTTGTTGATGCCACGGCGGAAGGCTGCGATGCAGGCATACGCTATGGCGAACATCTGGCCCGGGACAGTGTTGCCGTTCCTGTCGGCCCTCGCCGCCAGCGTCTGGCTCTCGCGGCGGCACCCGACTACCTTGCTTCGCGCGGTCTCCCCGTTCACCCGACGGCATTGGCCGAACATCACTGCATCCGCCTTAAGTATTCCAGCGGCGCGCTGATTCCCTGGGAATTTGAACGCAAAGGAGAAACCGTCAGCGTCAACCCTGCTGGTCGCCTGACTATCGGTGTCAATGGCGCATCAGGCGCAATTGAGCTGGCAAAAAAGGGTCAGGGCATTATCGCCGTCTTTGAAAACTGGCTGCAGCCCTGCTTTACGACGGGTGAACTGCTGCCTGTGCTTCCGGAGTGGTGGCCCGAATTTGAAGGTCCCTGGCTCTACTTTCCCAGCCGCTTTATGTCAGCACCTCTGCGCGCTTTTGTGGATTTCCTGAAAAAGGTACAGTCAATGCCTGAACCGCTCGATTGACTGCAGTAGCAGGCCCGCCAGTCGATATTGAGCTCGGCTAACAAGCGCACCTCTGTTTTGACGGGTTGTGGCAGGTTAAAACGCACTGGAGGCATGGGGCCGCGTTTCAGACCGCTTTTTGCCAGAAGCGGACATTCAAGAAGCAATGCCATCGTTGCGTAATGAAACAGATGACGAATAGTGTTTTTCTTACGTAAGGTAAATGCTGATTCCAAAGCCAAATAAAGGGAGTAAGCATGGGCAGGTTTCAGGGTAAACGTATATTGATCACTGGTGGTACGAGTGGAATGGGGCTGGCAGGCGCTCAGCGTATTGTCACGGAAGGTGGTCATGTAGCTATTACGGGGCTAAATGAAGAAAGGCTGGAACGTGCACGCAGCATGCTTCCTGCGACATCGCTTGTTATGAAAAGCGATGCTGCAGGCGAAACTGACATAAATGCGCTGCAGGAAGCGATTAGTGGCTGGGGTACCCTTGATGGATTATGGCTTAATGCTGGCTTCGCAGAGGTAAGCTCTCCCGAATCTGTAACGGCAGATTCTTTTAATCGAATGATGAATGCTAATGTGCGCGGCCCGATGCTACAGCTGGCAGCCCTCTCCAAATCACTTAATTCAGGCGCATCCGTTCTGGTTACTTCATCTTCATCTGTATATGAAGGTGCGGCGATGACAAGCCTTTATGCAGCAACGAAAGGCGCGGTTATCGCTATGGTCAAAAGCTGGGCATCAGCGCTGGCTGAACGCGGTATCCGCGCCAACACTTTGGTGCCAGGTCCGATTGAAACCAACTTCAGGCACTTTATGCCAGAGGAGTCGCGTCAGCAGTTTGAAGATTTTGTGGTAAGCCAGGTTCCTTTGGGTCGCGCAGGAACAGCGGAAGAGGCCGCGGCAGTTGCACTATTTCTCCTGTCCGATGACGCATCCTATGTTACCGGCAGCCAGTATGCGGTAGATGGCGGTCTGGTACATTACTGACCGTTGACCAGGGATGCATGAAAATAACTGTAATTGAGCCAGTAACGTCCGCTTTGTGCCATAAGCGGACGTCAGTATTTGTGCTGAAGGATCGCGCCGAAGGCCTCTTACGGGGTGCGGCAAGTAGTCTTATAATAAATAAGGCTGTCTGGTTCGCATGAGATGAACTCTGGCTGTCAAGCGCCCGCCTGCCCGTTAACTTCTCTATTAAGGAATGGTAGCATTGCCCGGTTCATTGGCATGCCTTATAACCTACAGGGAGCGTTTAATGCAGTTAATGAGAATGACCTACGACGATCTGACAAAGGGCGGCGGCGAGGCAAAGCTGCACGTTTACGGCGTGGGTACCTTCCCGGTCTTTTCCGGCCAAAAGCCTTATACCAATGATCCAAACTGTACCTACAAGCCTAACAGTGCCATTCCGGTCGGGCGCTACTGGATTGTTCCGCGTCCTGAAGGCAGTATCGCTAACCGGATCAGAGGATGGGCCGTCGACACCTGGAACAACTCAAATCATTCAGAGTGGTTTGCGCTCTTTGATTCGAAAACGATGAGTGATTCCATCTTCATCAATGGCGTTGCCCGCGGCGGCTTCCGCCTGCATCCTCTTCGGCCAGACGGCTCCGGAGAAAGTGAAGGGTGTATCACCTTCGTGCGGCGTACTGATTTCTATACGGTAAGACAGGCGCTGCTCCGGAGAAAAACAATCCGCGTGCCGGGTTCGCGAAACAGCTTGATGGCATACGGCTACGTTGACGTTCAGGGAGAAAGTAACTTTGCAAACTGCAAAATTCGCTAGAAAAGCAGCGGGTTTTTTCGTCTGCTTTATTGTGGCCTTTATGGTGTCGCGTTACGGGATGCCACTCTATCCGCTGACGGCGTGGCTCGTTGAACATTCTCACCAAATTTTCAGCAGTTATCAGGATGACGTATACGAAGCCGGTACGGATCCGGTTACGTTCTTTTCCCTTTTGACCGTTATCGCGTTTTACGCTTTAGCCATTTATTGGTTAGTAAAAATGGCAATTAAAAAAGTAAAACGTGGATAGACTGGTTGCAGTAAAAACCGGGGGTTTTATGCTGCCCTGCAACTCTGTCTGAAAAATCAACACCATAAAGGGTTCGCGAGCGGGTTGTTATATTTATTATGGCAGAACGTCCCTGCCGCTATCATTTTGACGACCGCTTCTCGCTCACAGCGGCCGCTCATTTTTGTGACCAGTGATGATGCCGACACCAGTCGGCTTCATGGGCTGATCTAACCGCTACTACCTCACCCCGTGGCCCTTGCGCTTCCGGACTATCAGCCGGCTCTTCCTGTTGGCCAGCAGCCCGAATGGCAACCAGTCGACAGTAATTGCAAAAATGCAACTCACCTGAAAACCCGCTTGAATCGAACCTCTCCACTCATTTGCATTTTTCAACCCTCCGGCGTCATTGTCCCCCTCCTTCAGCTATGCCTCCGCTGAAATATCGTATCAAGCATGAAGATCACCGAAAAATTAACCTAACAAGTGTTAGACCGGTGTTGACGTGTGTTGATTTGCCCGCTAATGTTTGCCTACCTAACGTTAGTTAGATACCCCAACCATCAACCTGTAGGATCGACCATGACTGCTAAACTTCAGCTTTTTACATCACCTTCGGCCTTTCCTAATCCACAGCGCCTGCGGCTTTTCATGCACGAAAAGGGCATCGCTGACCAGTTTGCCGAGACCATCTATGACATGTCCCCTGGAGGAGAGCAGCGTGGCTGGCGACATTTGAATATGAATCCGTGGGGCGAAACGCCTACCCTTGAACTGGCTGACGGGAGTTATATTTCTGAAACGGCTGCCATCGTTCGCTATCTTGATCAGGAGTATCCGGGCCGCAAGATTATGGGAGAAACAGCACTGGAACAGGGGCTGGATAATATGTGGGATAACCGGGTGTGGGTGCATATCCTGTACCGCATCGTTACAGCGTTCCACGTGTTGCACACCGGCCTCGGCTTCAAGCTGGAATTGACCAAAAATGAGGCCTGGGGTGAACACTGCCGTAAAGAAGCTTTGGCTCACGCCGCGCTGGTTAATCGCCATCTTTCAGACGGCCGCGAATGGCTGCTCGGCGGCGATGCCCCGACCTTCTCGGATATTACTCTGGCGACCGCGATCGCCTTCTCGAAATTCCCGGTCAATGCCACTCCACTGGACGAGCGTTTTGAGTTCTTAGATGCGTACTGGCAGCGCTGGACAAAACGTCCTGCCTTCCAGGCGGCCTACGCCGATCGCAACAGCGGCATTCCTGAGCTGGATTCGCCAGCCCGGTAATAGCACCACTCGATGTAAACTCCGGTACGCCGGGTTCGTTATCTACTGACTTTCCCGGTGACCAGAGTGCTTATGATAGCGTCGGCTGTCGATGTTACTTGCTAAACCATGATGCAATGACGTCTGCCTGAGCACCCTGGATGCATTGAACTTACTGTTTTCCATGGCAATCACCCTGTCACCCGGTAAGCGTTTGCTGTAAATTAGCGTTCTCTATTTAAGAGATCATCCCAATACCAAAGGCATCAAGATGAGCGTCAACACCAGGGAAGCCATTTTGCAGGCGGCCAGGAAAATTGCCCAATCTCAGGGCTATAACGGTTTGAATTTCCGCGACCTCGCGCAGGATGTGGGTATCAAAGCGGCGAGTATTTACTACTATTTTCCAGGCAAAGCCGAGTTGGGTATTGCCGTTGCCAGACGATACTGGGAGGACGGTGCGCTCGCACTCGAGATGATCGAATCAGAAAGCCCATCACCCATTGACGCGCTGCGTCGCTTTCCTGAAATCTTCCGAAGATCACTTGAGGCCGAAAATCGTCTCTGCCTGGGCAGTTTCATGGGCGCTGAAAAAGAGACCTTACCTCCTGAAATGAATGCAGAAATACAGAAGTTTGCTGATGTGAACATTGCATGGCTGAACAAACTGCTGGTGGCTGCGAAGGTGTGCGATTCAGGTGAGAGTGAATCCAGAGCACGTGCAATTTTCACGGCCATTGCTGGTGCCCAGCTTATCGCCAGAAGTCGCTCAGATATCTCGCTTTTTGATTCACTGGTGGATTCATACCGCGCCTTTGGACCTCTGCCAGCATAGCAACTGCCCGCAATCCGATTCAGCGAATGGGCGGTTTTCTGCACGCTCGCCCAATACGGCGCGGCGTCCGGTAGCGTATGCGCTTTTCCACTCAGGAACTCACCCCTTTGAATCAATGCGCGACGGGCCAGGGTAAAAGTATTACGCCGTGTCTCATCATCACCTGCGATAAAGGGGTGAAACCTCGGTTCAGGAAATCGTTTATTTCAGCGGTTCAGGCAGCTAACAATCCACAATTTGCTGTCCGACTGCGGTTTCTTTAGCGGCTTCTGGCCAATAGTCGTGGCAATCAACTTATCATCAACCGTAAGCGTCCCCTGCTCGGTCACCCGATAATCTTTACGCTTCTTACCTTTCAGCAATGCGGGTGATGCGGTACCTCTGAGAGTACAGCAGTAAAGCCTGCCTGCGGAGATCGCGTTCGTCGGGGGCGGATGTCATGTTCACGCAGCACAAATACGGCCGCGACACCATTTGATCACAATAATGCGGCAGATTGCGCAGAGTTCCCCCCTCGCCTTTGATTTACGCTGTTATATCCTGGAAAAGATGTTTACATTTGTTCAGCAAAATTATCGGCCGCTCAGCAGAGCGTCACTGACCGACACGCGGATTGATCGCAGGGAAGAACAGCCGTTAACTTCATCATCAAAGTCATACCGCTAACAGAGGCAGGGAAAGAATGAGGGAGCTTGCACCCGATGGCATCACCGGGATGCCGTCACGGACGGCAGAGTATCTTTGTCGCCAGATCGCACGCCTGCTGAAAGGAGGAAGCCTGACCCCGGAGACCTGCCAGCGTATCTTTGCTTTCTGTGGAATCAGACCGTCAGATGCTCAGTGGCGTCAGTTTCTTATCCCGGTTCTTTCCTGTCTGGGATTACTGTCTCTGGTTGCCGGAGCGGTGTTCTTTATTGCCTGGAACTGGGGCTGGCTGCCGAAAATGGCGAAATTTGCCCTGGCCGAGCTGTTGATCGTCGCGCTAGCGGTGATTGTCTGGTGGCGCTGGTACAGCACGCTGGCACGCAACGCATTACTGGCGACAGGGCTAAGCTTCGGTGCCCTTTTTGCGCTGTATGGACAGATTTATCAGACCGGTGCTGACAGCTGGGAGCTATTCCGGGCCTGGTTATACGTTCTTCTGCCGCTGGCGCTGATTGCCCGGCAAAACAGCCTTTGGTTTTGCAGCTGGCTGGTCGCTAACCTGGCGTTCCAGCTCTATTACAACACCCTGCCGTCGTCACTGCTGGATCTCGCCGCGTCTGACAGTTTAGCCAGGCTCCCGACCACTGTGCTCTACGCATATCTGGCGTTGCTGGCAGCCTGCCTGATTGTCAGGGAAGCGCTGGCGTGGCGCGCGATAACGCATCAGCCCGAGAGCTGGCTGGCAAGCCGCTGGTTCTCGCGAGTCATGGCGGGATTTTTACTGCTTCAGCTGACCGCCATTGTGGCCGGGAACCTCTCTGACTGGGGCGGCGGTGACCACCTTCCTTACATCACGGGCGGTTGGGTGATCACCCTGCTGGCAGGTTATTACCTGTACCGTTACCGCTATCAGGATCTCTGCATGCTGACGCTGGGCATTGCCAGCCTGACCTTGGTTGGCTGTGCGCTAATTATGCAGTTATTTCTTTTAGCCTACGATACGGGTGATCTGTTTTTGACCGGCATCCTGATGGCGTTCTGGGTGGCGGTAAATGGTTCAATTCTGCTGAAATGGCAACGCAAACTGGTTGAAAAGGGGCCAATCGATCTGGCTCTGGCCAGGCTGACCTTACTGACAGACACTTTGCGTCAGCAGGGTTTGCTGAGCGCCTCGCAGGTTGAGGAAATTAAGCAGCGCGGTCACGCATCCGACCTGCCCTGGTATCTGAGGCTGGCGCTAAGCGTCGGGGGCTGGGTGGCAGCGATCATCATTCTGTTACTGATGATACTGATGCTCTATGCCACTGATCTGCTGGAAGACCCGAATGCTGCCACCCTTATTATTCCTTCGCTGCTGCTTGCCGCCATTGCGCGTGGCCTGTTAAGCAGTCAGCGTGACGGTAAACATCACCTCGGGCTGGCATGGGCGATTGCGGCTACGTGCGGGCTGATAACCGGCGTTCTGCTGCAAATCCAGAGCAATGACGTCAGCTTTATTATGCTGAGTTCACTGACTGCCTTGCCGATCCTGGCCGCAATGGCGATGGCTATGCCCGACCGCACTTATCGGTTTATGGCCATCACTGCCCTGACCTTTTTCCTGGTGCTGGCAGGCTACTCTCTGGCCCGGATCTGCCTGTCTCCGATGGCTGCACGCCTTGTTGTGTCCGTACTGGTGGCGGCGGTCATATTTTTGTGGACGTGGACTGTCAGTCATCAGTTGAGTTTACAGGCAGGGCCGTATGCTGACGCGGTACATCCTCTGCTGTATGGCATCCCGTGTGGTCTGATGTTGCTGAGTTTCCTCGGGATAAACGCGGCGTATCTAACGGATTTCCTCTGGTCAGCATCGCAATTTTCCACGCTTCAGTCTGCGACTGGCCCAGGGATCGCGGCTGGCTTAGTGCTGAGTGCGCTCAGTCAGAAAAGGCATAGCCAGCCGCTGTTTTCGATTATCACGCTGCCCGCTGCACTTATCTGCGGGGCTGCCGCCCTCTATGCACCGGGTATAGGGCTGGGATTGTGGTTAATTCTGATGGCACGTTATCAGGGAAGTCTGGGGTTGCTGGTGGTCAGTGGCAGTTTCATTGTGCTGTATGTCATTGGCTGGTATTACTTCCTGGAGGTAATTCTGCTGCAGAAATCCCTGCTGCTGCTGGTCAGCGGTCTGGTTTTACTGGGGCTGGCATGGGGAGTCAAAAAAGTATTACCTGCACAAATCGGAGGTGCCAGTGAAAATGCATAAACAGAGCCGATGGCTGGCTGGCGCTGTGATAGCGCTGGCGCTGATAGCCGTCAATGTCAGTATCTGGCAAAAAGAGCAGTTGCTGAAGCAAGGCGCGGTCATGATTTTACCTCTTGCCCCGGTTGACCCGCGATCCCTGATGCAGGGTGATTACATGGCGCTGAATTATGCCCTCACCCGCCCACTGGAACTGACGTTGTATCAACAGGCTGAGTCCTGTGGCGCGACCCTGTCAGCGTCATGCCTGCCCACCAGCGGAACCCTGATTGTTGACCTCGATGCGCAGCGTCATGCGACTCAGGCCCGTTTTGATCAGGGTGAACCTCTGCAGCCGAATCAGCTACGGGTAAAATACCATCAACATTATGGCTCGCTGACCGTCGGTACTAACGCTTATTTCTTTCAGGAAGGTCATGCCGACAGATTCGCCCAGGCGCGTTACGGGGCATTTCGGGTGGGAAGCGATGGAACGGCTCTCCTGACGGATCTGCTTGATGAGCAGGGTAAAGCGATTCAGCCTTAAGGATGCGAGACGCTCACTGGCCTGGCGCTAAATACCCTGACAGGCGGCCTTAATGTCCTTATTGCCGGATGCCCGTCACAGGTCAGCAAAAGGATGCTGTGCCGGAAGCCTGTTTTGCGATCAAGCCCGTGCCGAAAATTTAAGCGAGTAAGCTGCATCAATATAGCTGCTCAGACATAGAGAAAATTATGCCGAATATTATTGACGACAACTGGATTAGGATATCTGTGATATCAGCAATATTTAGTAGTGTCGTGGGTTCATTACTGGTTTTAACCTATCTTTCCTTGGGAAAAAGCAGTACACCCGTAATGGGTTTAATTTTTACTTATTTTTTCATCGTTATGGTGAGTATTATTGGCACCACGATGGGCTCAATGATAATCGGCATGCCATTAGCGATGATTTCAAAGCGATTTTATCCTGACGCTGCCCTGAAGGGGAGCTTTTTTATCGTGTGCTCTGCGCTCTTCATGTGGCTGGTTGTACTGGCATGGCCTGTTATCAGGATATGTGAAACGCCTTATTCGGATATTTTGCTTTTAAGCCCCTATGCCTTCTGTTCAGCTGCCGCACTTGCTTATCTGGTTTACTGGGATTGATGCGTATCATATCAATCAGGATCGGGGCAGCAGGACCGTTAATGAAAAGAACTAATGGTATCATTTTTCAGCCAGACATATAGAAACAGGTGAGTCCAGGGTGTCGGAATTCGGATGTTTTCCACCCCCCTGAGAGCAGTTTCAATTACAGACTCACCTGGATGTTAATTAGATAATGTTTACGTGGCAGCACGTGATCACATTTTGCCTGCCAGATAATCATGGATTCTGCTCGAAATACTGTTTATCCATCTCGACAAGTTTCTTTTGTAATCCTGTCTCACCTTCAACCACTTCGTAAAATTTACTGTAAGTATACAGATAAATACGATCGGATGACGCAAACATAAACATGTCTGGTGAAGCCATATTTGAGAAGCGACTGATCACTTCAGGCTGTAAAAAGATGACATCATTCCCGATGTGACCAATCACTCCGCGCCCCCAGTTTCCCGCACGAAAAAAGGTATCTGGATTGCTATATCCCGTGCATCTGGTGAGCCCATGCTCCGGACAGGAGACAACAGAAAGAAGATGAAATTTACTCAGATCTAAATCACCAACATTATAGCCACCGACATAGGTTGAGCCATTACTTTTGAAGACATTGTAAATACGCCATTTATCATCCTTTCCAAATGGAAAAATAACCTGGAAATCTTCCGGGTTAACCTCTTTTATCTTCTCGCTACGGAAATATACAGACGATTCATCTTGCGCGTAGCTCGCTAATTGTTCCGATTGCCAGTATGGCCGGGTAGTCTTAACGTAATTAACCGGTCGAAACGTAGAGGAGTATTTAGCCACTAAATAAAGATCGCGCTTTTCTATTTTATTGACCTGCATGGGCTTTGCTGTTAAGCAACCCCAGGAAGTGATGTTATAAATTAAACCTGAAGTATCGCCCGTCCCAGTAATGCAGGGAGAGTGTTCGTAATTAATTTTACTCACCCAGTAAATATTGTTCTTAATGGATACATAGTTACTGAAAACAGGCCGTATATCATTTGAACATTGCTGACTTACCTGAAATAAGTTATCTCTCTCACCATTCTGGTTAAATTTACCATGAACAGATTCGCTACAGACATTAAGGACAGGCCTGCCACGCACATCGCTTTGCATTGGCCGACTTGCATCGAAAATATATTTTAAGAAAATAAAAATCAGAAACACTCCAGTAATTAACCCTATCCTGACAAAGATACTATGGTTTGACTTCATGTGTTATTCCCTTTAACCGCTATCCTGGTATCACATCAGATAGTGCAGACCGAAGGTAAACGGCAAGCGCGCCGCCTGGCATGAACGCTATTCAACATAATTAATGCTTTTCCGGGATCATGCATTCTGCAGCATAGCCCGCATTTAATTTTATATCTGCCCACATAACACTGTTTCTTTGGGGTACGGAGCGTAAATCTTCAGTGTAATCATTTTCTCATCTTCCCATGCTTACTTGTCTGGTGGCGCAGGTTTAAAAACCCCGGTGTGCTGGGCACGGCTAATGAACCCGGTTTACAGACATAAATAGATGATGAGTTTTAGCGGACACATTATATTTTGCCTGGTTTAGAGGTCAGGCCTGTGGTTGCTTACCACCCTATCGACTTGCATTGACTGAATTCAGTCCTTGGTACAATGAGCGCCATATGGTTTTCTGCCATGCACTGTTTAAAAACCTGCTCTTTGTAACGGCCCGCCTGTAAACCCAGCATGGTGCTGGACCGTTCCGCTGCGTTATTTTCAATGTAAGAGCCACAATTTTCTTTGAACTCCTGAGGATTATCGCTATAAGACATCGACCATTTCAGCTGAGCTTTAACTGAATCATCTGATTGATGCTGGGGGACGGCTTTTGCTGGTTCCAGGCCAGAATAGAGTGGATTGCCCAGTAATCTCTGTGCAAAGCGTTGATTTTCTGCAGTTAAACGTCCGGATTTACACATCTGCAGATAGATCTGCGAAAGGCGTTGCTCCTCAGCATCGGCAGCATGGGTGCATTCCTCCAGGACTTGTTCATTAGTCTTAGCCGGTTTTTTATCTGTGGATCTCCAGTAACTATTTTTAAAGTCCGGTACCGTGCCTTCAGTGGTGCCAAAAGGGCAAAGTGCACTGGCGCAACCCAGTAAAAACATGGGCACACACGTCAACGTCAGAACACGTAACAGGGAAAACGCTTTAAGACTGCTTTTGTTCATTTTATTTTCACTTTAGTCAGCTGCGGACATGGGGTCTGAGCAATGTCATTATTTTTAATGTTCCGCTTTTCGCTCATAGCGGAAATTAGCCTGACGTCAGTCTTCCCTATACCGGCAGCGTAGGTTCGCACGCCATTAGAGAATAGCTACGCTGGGCACTCGTATGCGCTTCACTGGCAATCTTAATTGCGGAAAATGGCCAGGGAAGAAAATCCGCCCCGGCCATCTGATTTAAGCCAGTTGTAAGTGAAGATTATGTTGCATCAGGATATCAGCCAGCGAACCTTCATGGCTGGCAGAGGCATTGTGATACAGGTCGTACTGCTGACCGTTACTAATACGCTGCCCATCCTCGCTCCAGACGCCGCCTTCAATGTTACTTAGCGTAACCACATTGCCGTCCGCGTCTTTTATCATCGGCGCCTCACTCGCATTGTCGTTCATTGGCAACGGCTCTTTTTGCCCCAGATTGACGCTATTACTGCTGAAAGCGCCCAGATTAATGACCTCAGCTTTGCCTGATCTCAGCCCAAGCGTGGCAAAATCAAACGCCTCATGCGCACCATTCAGCTGAAACGAATCGTCATCGGCAGCACCGTTCAGGCTGGTGTGCAGATTTGAATATAAAAGCGAGAGCGTTTCACTGTTTACTGTTCCAGAGAGATGGAGATTGTCAGCCATATCAGGATGAAGAGACGCGTGCTCCAGTGTGATAGCACTATGGCTTTCCGAATTGCTGCCATCTTCTGTGTTGCTGCTGATCACAGTTGTGGCATTGATCAGGTTGTCCTGCGCTGCGGTTGCAATACTCAGCTTCGGCTGCGGCTCGGCCATATAAAGCTCGACGTTTTGCGAAACGAGGTTAACGTTTCCGGCAGCATCACGAATAGTTGCGGTTATCCTGTGCTCGCCCGGTTCAGGCGTGAGTGCGTCCAGCGTTTCAAGCTGCACGGCCCACGTGCCTTTGCTGGTCACACTGGTTTGCCACTGGTGGTCGCCAGGCCTGACAGTAACAATATCACCGGCTTCACCCGTACCTGATACATGCTGATCATGGCTGGAGGCAAGGTTGATTTGCTGCCCCTCTGTGAGGTGAGTAAAAGCGATTTTGGGTGCGCAGACATCCACCTGATAGCTGGTCGTTATCGTAGCCGTATGGCCAGCCGCGTCGCTAGCAGTCACGACAATGTCATGCTGCCCCTTGCCGAAACCTGTTTTCATCGTCCCCGGCGCCAGTGGCAGGCTCCAGTGACCGTCGTCGCTTACTGCCGCATTGTGATGTTTACCACCAATAATCACCGATACCGTCTGACCGCTGCCGGTGACGCCCGTTGTGCCGGTCAGCATCGAGCCCTCTTTTTTCTCCGCACGGTTCAGCCAGCCGTCACCAAATGGCGTATCAATTTCAGGTGCAGGCTGACCTGGAATATCGACCACTGGCGTAGTATTGCTTCCATCGGTGGGATTATCGGGGGTGACCGGTGGCAACGGATCGCCGCTGTTATCACTGACCGGAGAAGTCAGATCCGCTGTGACGTGACCACTCTGTTCAAACCAGTTTCCGGCGCCATCCAGCACGCCAAACGACAGGAAGTTGCCGCCCTGGGAAAGCTCCGACGCGCTGATTTCCGCGCGCCAGCTGCCATCTGCCTCTACCACGGCATAATTCCAGTGGAAAGTATCAGAAACCTGCACCGCAAAAGTCTTAAGCGGCAGCGGCGCTTCAAGCGTGCCGCTGATAACGTACCAGGTCTGACCGTCATGCTGTACCGCATCCGCCAGCGTAATGTCGTTAACGGTGACTTTCGGGTTGCTGCTGTTGTAGTGGGTAATCAGCAGCAGATTCTGGCTGAGGCTGGTACTGTTTCCATTCAGATCCGTTGCACTGACCTGAATGGTGTGGTTGCCATCCTTGATAGTTTTCACGTCACTGTCAGAGAGCTGAACCTGCCACTGATCCTGGTAGACGCTGCCCTGCCAGGTTCTGCCGTCAAGGGTCAGTTCAACCGGCGTGCCGGAGGGAAGATGAGCGGCGGTGCCGGTGAAGATAATCCCGTATATCCCCTCCTGGTAACTGACCGCATTGTCGCCGGTGATCGGATCAAGGGTCAGCTGCGGCAACGCCTCAGTAGCGAAGATTTGCACACCTGCTGAGGCATAACCTTTGTTGCCCGCTTCGTCGGTTGTTTCAGCAATGGCACGGTAGCTCCCTTCCTCCATTCCCTGCAGCGTTTCCGCGGGAACTGAGAACTGCCACTGGCCATTTTGATCGACGATGCCGCTCCAGTGGGAGGCCCCAAAACTAACCTCAATCGTGCTGCCGGCTTCGCCTCTGCCGGAGATCACCAGCGGGCTGCTGATTTCATGACTGTCGATCACCCCGTCCCCTGCCAGTGTATTAATCGTGACAAGAGGATCCTGCGTATCGGTAATAAACGTCGTCTCCGTGATACCGGACTGGCCCCAGCGATCGGTGGCGGTTAGCGTAACGGAATGACTCCCCTCGGCTAAATCTGCTTCCATCAGCTGCCCGGTGGAGAGTGAGACAAGCCAGTTGCCCAGACTGTCCACAGCGCCCGCATAGTGAACACCATCTATGGTCAGATCGATCTTCTGGCCCGCCCCGGTCACACCAGTGGAGCCGCTCAGCGTAACAGGCTCGAAGCGTTCATGTGCGTTCATAAACCCGTCGACAAACGGCGTGTCTATAGTCGGCTGTGGCGGGATAGCGTCTGATGGCGGTGCTGACGCCTCTACGGTAATGACTTTGTTTGCGGTGGTCGTACCGCCAACGCTGTTTTCAAAGGTTACGCTGATGTGGTTAGACCCTACCGGCAGCACCTGCAGATCGGCAGACGGCAGGGTAACACTCCAGCTGCCGTCAGCGGCCGGCGTTGTGGTATAGGTCTGACCGTTCAGCATTATGGTCAGCGTGCTCTCTGCGGCGAGGTTCGCTGTGGTGCCGCTGAACGTCTGTGGGGAGAGCTTCTCCTCAGCGCTTAACACGCCGTCACCAGTAAAACTGTTAATGGTTAAAGAAGGGGGCGTGCTGACAGGCGGAATCGGCGTGCCACCATCGGCGGGTGGCGTATTGCCACCATCCGTTGGATTGTCATCGATAACCGGCGGAACCCCATTGCCGCCTTCAACGGGCGTAATAAGGTCGGCTGTGACATTGCCACTCTGCTCAAACCAGTTTCCGGCACCGTCCAGCACGCCAAACGACAGGAAGTTGCCGCCCTGGGAAAGCTCCGACGCGCTGATTTCCGCGCGCCAGCTGCCATCTGCCTCTACCACGGCATAATTCCAGTGGAAGGTATCAGAAACCTGCACCGCAAAAGTCTTAAGCGGCAGCGGCGCTTCAAGCGTGCCGCTGATAACGTACCAGGTCTGACCGTCATGCTGGACCGCATCCGCCAGCGTGATGTCGTTAACGGTGACTTTCGGGTTGCTGCTGTTGTAGTGGGTAATCAGCAGCAGATTCTGGCTGAGGCTGGTACTGTTTCTATTCAGATCCGTTGCACTGACCTGAATGGTATAGTTGCCATCCTTGATAGTTTTCACGTCGCTGTCAGAGAGCTGAACCTGCCACTGATCCTGGTAGACGCTGCCCTGCCAGGTTCTGCCGTCAAGGGTCAGTTCAACCGGCGTGCCGGAGGGGAGATGGGCGGCGGAGCCAGTGAAGATAATGCCGTATATCCCCTCCTGGTAACTGACCGCATTGTCGCCGGTAACCGGATCAAGAGTCAGCGCCGGTAATGGAATGGGGCTGGCCTTCATAGCGTCGGAGGTGGCGGGGGCATCTGAAGCTGTTGCTGACTCAACCTGGGGCGTAAGCGTTAAGGTTGAATCGGCTTCGCTGGTCGTCGCCCTCAGGGCGACAGCTGCTCCGTTTAACGGCGTGCCTGACGGGATCAGAATCTGGCTTTGGGAAGACTCTACGACTGATAACGCGGGATCTGACTCTGGACTGGCAGGGAATGGCATTGGAGATGTTGCAGAAGCTGGAGATTGCCAGACAGGTGTCAGCGTGGTGACAGTCTGAGCATCGCCGGAAACGTCTGTGCTGAACTGTGCCTCCTGAAATAAACTTCCCTGCTGGAAAAGCATTTTACTCTGCTGGCCTGCAACCTCAGTAAAGAAATTCTGATAGCGAAGCGTATCGCTCTCGTGCAGGTTAAGAATGAGATCGTCACCCTGTTTCTGAAAAGAAGAAATCTGAGAAGGTGAGCTTTGCAGCGTGATAAGAGCGGGTTCGCTCAGAATAGATTGTGATTTTCCTTCAGTGGACTGAGACAATGGGTGACCGCTTTTCAGCGATATGACCGTGGCGCGGCCCGTTCCTGAAAATGCCATGGAAATCTCCTTATATACCAGTTATTAAGTAGGCAATGCCGTTTGAAATAAAGCGACGCTTTACTTATTTCAGGCACGCAACGGCCAGCGCCAATAAAGGTGCTGAGGCAGAGCCGGCACTCAACGCATTAAACGCAATTCGTAGCAACAATAAAGGGCATAACCAGAGCCAGATTAAATATTCGTTTTTGAAAACAGATTATTTCTGCTGGCAAAATAAAAAGTACCATTCTTTGCAAGAGTCCGGGCATCGGCTCAATTAACCTTTACTGACTTCAACGACGTATCGTCAGGAAAAGTGAATAGTTGATGCTGGATAGACATAAGCTAAACTTCGTTTTCATGTCTGGCTACCAGGTAAAATCTGGAAATGTCCCCTGTTAATAGCAGATGCTTCCTGATGATTTAACTGCCCTGCTGTCTCAGTTGAGTAACGACTTCCCCATCCCTGTAAGAGCAATGCTGATGCTATTGCACCATTTTAAGTGGCAGGTGAGATATTGCATTACCGATATAAGTGTCCGCTTTATGCTAAAAGCGGACACTTTAATTTAAACAGGAATAGGTCAGCGTCAATCCTTATTAATCAGGTAACGACTGAGCCGGTTACTTCACCACCGGGTTCTTTTTGAGTGAAAGCATGTTCATAAACTCTTCATCCAGGTGCAGGTGTTGCCGGACAAGTTCAGCTGGTGTACTGGCGAGCCACTGGTTAAGCGAAATATCGGCATAGTAATCACTTTTAAAAAGCTCAAGAAAACGCAGTGGTCCCTTACCGGTGTTTTCGATGTAGTGTCCCATAGCAAAAGGAACATATCCCACATCGCCGGCGCGGTAGTCAAAAGTCCTTGCCTGACCGGATGATGCAAAGACCCCCATCCGCCCCTCTCCTTCAAGGTAATACTGCCATTCATCATTGTTAGGATGCCAGTGCAGCTCGCGCAGTCCGCCTGGCTCAATTTCCACCAGTGCGGCAGCAATCGTTTTTGAAACCGGAAAATTGGATGAATCCGTGATCCTGACGGTTCCTCCCGGCGCGCGTACCGGATCCTGAGCCAGCATTTTGTGGGTAAAGCGGATTTTCGACTTCACCCCGCCTTTTATACTGTCTGATTCCAGGCTGCCCGGAACGTTGCCGGCAAAAATGTACTCATCATCAGGTGAAGGCAGGTGAGAAAATGAAGATACCGGAACCCTGAAGTTTTTGGCGAGAATTTCCGGGGGAATATGCCTTAACCAGTCTGACAGCAGAAAAGTGCTATCCTCATCAAAATTTCCGTCGTCAAAAGCCAGTAAAAATTCACAGCCGTCGGGACCGAGACCCTGAATCGAATGGGGAATACCGGGCGGAAAATACCATAGGTCACCTGCAGCGATATCATCAACAAACCATCCTCCGCTGGCGTCAAAAGCGGTAATCCGCGCGTTGCCATAAGTCAAGTAAGCCCACTCCCCCTCTTTATGCCAGTGCAGTTCGCGAATACCTCCGGCATTGAGGCGCATGTCCACACCCGCAATCGTCGTAGATATGCCCAGCTCCCGCTGCGTCACCTGACGCGTCCAGCCACCGCTTCCCTTGCGTACGTGCGCATCACTGAAAGAAAAGTGAAGGTTTGGCAGCGTTCCGCTGTCGGTAACGGGCGGATTTACGATGTCCGGACTTTCAGCCTCACGAATAGGGTCATGTGGTCCGGGATCTCGTCCTCCGCTCCCTGCCGGAAACGTCTTTACGCCGTTGTCATGTGCCATGGCCTGACCCGCCGCAAGCGCGACCGTTCCTCCTGCCGCAAAAGCCATAAAATGCCTTCTTGTCAGTGTTTTCATATTCATCCCTCTTAATAATCTTTTTATAAACGGTATTATTTTTGTTACCGCCATAAAGTTATAAGCGGGCTGAATGCGGAGGGAAAAACAACTTTGTAACACTGTGGAAAGAGTGCATCTTTCATGCAAATAGTAAAGATAATTGAATGTATTAAGAAAGATTAATGTTGTTTAATCAACGTATAGTTATAAAGGGATTATCCTGTGCATAAGCGCACTAATCGTCAATTAATGTGGGTCTTTTTGATTTTCATTTACCCGGTGATCGGTAACTGCTGATAAGAATTTTTACGAATTGAGGGGTTTAACGAGGCCTGAGCCTTTGATCCGTGAGCTTTCACGCACGTACTCAGATAGACGAGGCGCATGTGCAGGGCCGCTCTGTTACGCCTGATTAAGCCCGAAGCATAAAGTCCACTCCTCACTCATAGCGGACATAGATAAATCCGCCCTGGATCACCTATTTCAGTCACTATCACTGGCACTGTTGAAACCGGAGATCAAAGTCACCCCCGATTTACTACGCTGGTTACAAGACAACATTCAGAAGCCGTTCAGCGTCCAAACATGCCCTTTAGTTTTTGCTTCATGCTCCGCACATAGAATGGCGTAAACTGCGACCTGATATGTGAGTCCAGACCTTTGTCGTTCTGGCCAAGGCGCATCAGATCCACCGCCTGCCCATCCGGAGAGGTATCCGCTGCGACAAGACCCGCACCACGCATCACCTCTTGCACATCACCGCTCATTTCCACCCCCACCAGATAATGCGGTTTATCATCGACTGACGGGTCGTGCATTAAAACCAGGAATGCACGGCTGACCCCGGGACATTTTGCAAACCAGGCTGATAACTCTTTCAGAAGCCTGTCCGGAACAACGGCAGGTACTCCCACTAATACCTGTGTTTCTTCCTCAACCACCCTTGTCTGCGGCAGGCGACCCGTTCCTTCCGCCAGCATGGCTTCTATTTCTTCCGGCACAAACTCCTTTCCGTAATCCGACCTGGGATTAAGAAACACACCCTCTCCCCGCGTCATTTCAAAAAAGGCTCTGGCAGGCAACTTCATGTATTTACTTTCCTGGCTGATGGCCCGCTGCAGGGTGGCAAGCGAGCTGAATACCGGAATGACAGGCGTTCCATCCGGTTTTTCCCAGTGCTGAATCGAGATATTCTCACCCGCCTTTAGTTCGACCTCACCATCACCCGTTGCCCCTCCGGAACTACCCAGGACGTAAAGAGATGAATCTAACAGTACCCGGTAAAACTCAGGTCGTTCTGCTGGATGATCGGCCGCCAGTTTTAAAGCAGTCTCCAGTTTGATTTCCCTTTCGTCAGACATTTAACCACCTTAGGCAGGATTGGATTAGGATCAATTTAACAAGGGCTTATGAGCATAATATAGATAATTTCTACTCGCCAGATTCCTGCACGTACCGGGGGATTGCCTTTGAGGGCTCGTTATTGCGATTAAGGACATGCGTTTGAATGGGTAAATGGCAGAACAGGCACGATCTTTTCCGTTTTCCAGACGCTTCCCTTAAACTACACCGCACAGGCCTCAACTATTAAGCTTATCTGACTAACATCCTGTTCTATAAACTCGTGAGTCAGAACCGTTACCAGCGTGTTTATCAGTGTTTGTTTAAAATCATGCTCACGCTGACATGCCATACTGCTACAGAGAACGATGTAACTTCAGCTATTAAACCAGGAAAATAAGATGTTTTTACCGGATGCACGATTCACAAAAATCTTTCCTCACTTCTCATTCCAGGCATGAGTCGTCAGCTTTTTGTTTCTCTGGATGGGCCCAAGGGAACCGGTAAAACCACTCTGCTGGAGTCCATTACGCAAGTGCTAAGAGCAGATAACAGGAAGGTGATCCGACTTAGCGAGCAAAAAAGCGATCCCTTCAGGGCGGAAACAATGGCACTGGTTAACAGGCTCGCCAGAAATCCCTCCGTTGATCTTGAACAGGATATTTGTGAACGCTTTGCCGTTAGCCGTGCCTGGATTTCACAGAATGTACTCACTAAACAGCCCGGGAACTGCATTATCCTGATGGATCGCTGGTATCCGTCTGATGCCGCGTTTCGGCGGATGGTGCCCTTTGCAGAGATTTTGCAGCGAAACATTAAGCTCAATGTGCGAGCGCCAGATCTGCATGTCGGGGTGGTCACGGCACCTGAGATTTCATGGGAACGAGCCGCGGCACGATCGCGTGGGCTGGGGAGTACAGTGATTCACAGGCTGGAAGAGCATGTCGCTTGCACCAGAGCGTTCGAGCAGGAGATGACTAACCACAGCTGGTTTTTATGTCGCAATGAAGGAACTATAGAAGAGGCAACGATGCAGGTCATTGCTGAAATCTATAAAACGCTTTGATGCCTTACAGTCATCGGTTTCACGGGCGGATTCTCACTCGAAATTGCCAGTTAATAGCGCGACCTGTTCCATTTCGCTCTCCCCTGCTCGCGCTTTATGAATACCGCTTTGCAGATCACTGGTTTCGGTCTTTGACACCAGCAAATAAAACACATAACAGTCGCGTTATCATCTCTTCTTCGAAAATTCGTGCCACCTTTGGTTGTTAACTCAAAAATCATCCACCTGAATTTTACTTGTCTGAAATCAACAATAATCAGATTACCGCTGGCACAGATATCCCGCTTTAACTTATAAAATTGCTTTATTTTTCAGATAAGGGCACAGGGAATTGCGCTACGCATCGATACCATTTAATCACAATCAACTGGGCTGGCCTGCGGGTGAGCATTGTTTTACGCCGCAGCCCATGCTGCGAGAGGATATCACTGCCGACTGGGTTATCGTCGGCGCGGGATTTGCAGGTGTTGCCTTTACGCGCCGCCTGGCTGAAATCAATCCCGACCTGAAAATTATCATCGTCGATGCGCACAGCACACGAGAAAGCGCATCGGCACGTAATTCCGGGTTTGTTATCGGCCTGCCTCATAATATTGGCAGCTCCACCGCTGAATTAAAAAAGGCCAACGCTTACCGTAACCTGCTTCAGGAAGGCATTCGCCAGCTGGGACAGGTTATTTCTCAGCATCATCTTCAGTGCGACTGGGAACAGGTCGGTAAATATCACTGCCAGGCTGAACGTGGCAGTGATCGTATTTTAAAAGAGTACGCCAGCCACCTCGATTTAATGGATGAGCCGTGGCAGATGTCAGACAGCGAGGAGCTTTACCTTAAACTCGGCACGCGCTTTTACAGCAAAGGGATATACACACCTGGCTGTGTGCTGGTTAATCCGGCGCAGTTGATCGCCGGGCTAAACCACTCTTTACCTGAAAATGTTCAACGCTTCGATAACACGCCAGTGCTGGGGATTCGCTACGGCAGCATGGCTGAAGTGCTGACACCGTTTGGCATCATCAAAACGCCAAAGGTGATGCTGGCCACCAACGCATTATCGCCCGAGTTGCGACCCGGGCTTTCGCGGCAGGCTGCAATGGCGACCTTCGCCAGCATTACCGATCCGCTGACGGATGAACAACTGGCCACCCTGCCTCCTATGCAGAGCTGGGGGCTTACGCCGGTTAATGCGATTGCCGGTGCAACCTTCCGTTTTACCACAGACCGCCGTTTCCTGATTCGCCAGCACGTAATACCCGCACTCAGCGGTCAGGTGAATGCCGCGCAGACCTGGCAGGCAACCCAGCTGCATCAGCGCTTATTTCATAAAGTCTATCCGACCCTGGGCAGTGTGAAGATAACCCATACCTGGTCCGGCACCATCAGCGTTACGCGAAACAGCGCGCCTGAATGGGGCATGCTGAACAAATTTATCTGTACGGCGAGTGGCTGTAACGGTGCAGGTGTTTCAAAACAGACCGTGGCGGGCAGTCTTCTGGCGGATTTCATGATGAAACAGGACAACCCATATATTGCGGATATGCTGTCGCTGGGCAAGGCCAGTTTTATGCCGCCATCGCCGGCGCTGGATATCGGCATAAAACTGTCACTGATGAAAGAGCGTTATCTGGGCCGTAAAGAGGTCTGATAATCCGTAACTGTAATGGTCGATACACGGGATATTGCTGAAGTGGCGGCAATTGAACTGATAAGGCGCGACCAGGCCAGCGAAGAATTACCGGTCGAAACGCTCAATCTCGTGGGGCCGGATACGCTCAACGGAGAAGAGGCAGCAGCAGCCTGGCAACAGCTTCTGGGCCGTCCGGTAATTTATGGAGGAGATAATCCGGATGTATTCGAAGCCAATATGGCGGAGTTTATGCCGCGCTGGATGGCGTATGAAATGCGGCTGATGGCTGAACGTTACGTCAGTGATGGGATGATTCCACAAGAGGGCGACCGGGAACGTCTGGTCACCCTGCCTGGCCGCCCACTGCATACCTATCGTGACTTTATTACCGCACTCGCCGGAGAGTAATCTGGATCTCTCAGGCTTAAGGACAAGCCTGTAGAGCAATGCTGCGCATGCTAACTATTACGATGCACCACTTTCAGTTGGGGAATTCAGCGGCTCATAGATTGTACTGAGCAGTATCAACAGGTACTGACACAATTTATTCTGTGAGTGCCTGTTCTTATCTTCGGCGACAGCTGCTCTCTGGCGTCTCAATTATCTCACGCCCCTATCTTATCCTTTTCAGCATCTTCACCGTAAAAGTGTGAACCCGACCACATAATAGAAAAGTTAACCGCACAAACTGTAGCAAAAGGTTAATTTTTACTTAACATTGACAATTATGAACCCTTTCTTTCCCAGGCACCTGTCATGCTCAGACCATCATCAAGTGAATGTTTTACAGTGGTAATTTCTATGATCATAGTCATTAGCTTCTTCTACCTGTGGTTCACAGCACATGAATTTTATTAATTATCACTAATCAATTCAGAAATAATCTGTATTGGCTCAATTTTTTCAAGGTTACGGAATACCTTTATGCCACGATTCACAATCAGTCAGCCCGTGATGCACCGCGTTACGTTTATTATATTATTCTCAATTTATATCTCGGTTTTTCTCAATCTCGCCTTTTACCGGCAGGCATATTCACTTATACCGCTAAATGAGCTTAAAAATATTCTTTTTTTGTTCTCCATGCCCCTTGTGGCTTTTAGCGTCATCAATATTGTGGTGACTATTGCCTCATTTCTCTGGCTGGACAGGATAACCATTGCACTATTTATCTTTGTCTCTGCCACGGCTCAGTACTTTATTCAGCACTATGGCATCATTCTTGACCGTTCAATGATCACCAACATGGTGGATACCACGCCAGCAGAAAGCATGGCGCTGCTGACGCCTAAGATGATAGTGGTAATATTTTTTACCGGCATTTTTATGGCTGTACTTGCCTTCTGGCCCGCGTTTAAAAAGTCGGTTCCGGTGTGGAAAGGAGTGCTTGAGCGCGCTTTAAGTCTGGTGATTTCTGTTGTGTTGATAGCCGTGATAGCCATGTTGTTTTATAAGGATTACGCCTCACTGTTTCGTAATAATCACGAGCTGGTGAAATCCCTGAGTCCGTCTAATTTTATTGCCGCCTCGCTCTCTTACTATAATCACCGCGAGCGGGCGAATCTTCCCCTGGTGAAAATAGGCGAAGATGCGCATCAACTCCCCCACATGCTGAACGGCCCTAAAAAAAACCTGACGATTCTGGTTGTGGGTGAAACGTCACGCGCCGCCAATTTTTCTCTGGGAGGTTATTCACGGCCAACCAATCCACTGCTGGCGGAAGATGACGTCGTCTATTTTCCTGACGTCTCCTCCTGTGGCACATCCACGGCGGTCTCCGTTCCCTGCATGTTTTCGAACATGCCGCGCAAGCACTACGATGATGCCCTGGCCAGTCATCAGGAGGGGCTACTGGATATTATTCAGCGTGCAGGGCTGAGTGTTTTATGGAATGAGAACGATGCGGGATGCAAAGGGGCCTGCGAAAGGATCCCTAATCAGGATATGACAGCCCTGAATCTTCCGGGAATGTGTATTAAAGGCGAGTGCTATGATGAGGTGCTTTTCCATGGTCTGGAGGAGTATATCAAACAGCTTCAGGGGAATGGTCTTATCGTGTTGCATACAATAGGCAGCCACGGGCCAACCTACAACCATCGTTACCCCCCGGCGTTCCGCAAATTCACGCCCACCTGTGAAACAAATCAGATTCAGGAGTGTTCTCAGGACCAGCTGATTAATACTTATGACAACACCATCCTGTATGCGGACTATATCGTCGACAAAGCGATTGAATTACTCAAAGCCCATCAGGACGAGTTTACGACAAGCCTGGTTTATCTTTCCGATCATGGTGAGTCGCTGGGAGAGAAAGGTGTCTATCTGCATGGCCTGCCCTATGCTATCGCGCCTGAAGCCCAGACTCGCGTGCCGCTGCTTATCTGGCTTTCGCCCAATTACCAGCAGCGTTATGCCGTGGACTACAAGTGCCTGAGCCAGCAAGCCACCACGCAAAAATATTCTCAGGACAACCTTTTCTCAACCATGCTGGGCATTACAGGTGTTCAGACCCGGGAATATGTCAGTTCTGACGATATAGTGGCGTCATGCAGAAATAAGTCGGGTCAAAAATGAGAGTGATAAAGCCCCGGAACGGGGCTTTAATCTGACAGGACGATATCTGAATAATCAGAAGGGCCGGGGGATAAACCGTTGGCCGTCGATTATCACAGTCAGGTTTGCTCAGAGATTTCTCTCACCTGAACGACACAGTGTGGCTATCTGATATTGATTAAAGCGAACCCGAGCCAAGCCTCACCGGCATCGTGATCGTGACAAGTCCAGCAAGGAATGCAAAACTCAGTGAAATATTCAGTCACCTTAGCCAGATCATCAACGCAGACAGATTATTCTTCCCAGGAAATTTAAACCGGCCAGTTTATGGCACGGTTATTTTCAATAATATCCTGATGAGAGGGCGCATCACCCAGCGTCGCGAAACTGGCATAAAGCTGTGGCAGCCGGGTCAGCCCTTCGCCCTTTCTGGCCAACGCCAGAGCTCGCAGCATTACGGGCGCTTCCCAGTCACAGCAGTAACAAGGTGTGCAGGGCTGCTGACGCCATGATTCAGCGATAGTCCCAGAGAACACAGGATCAAAACCGGTGTCGTTAATCAGTGACATGGCCGTCTGCACACCATCAGGATGATCTCCCGCTACGGCAACTGCCAGACGACCCCGACTTCCCTGCGGCTGGCCCAGATCGGCGAGCGAGTCGGCAAGGATGTTATTAAAAGCTTTAACCACAGGGTGCCCGATTTGCTCCTGAACCCATTCGCTTTCGGTCTGCCCATTATCCAGTGCAGTAATCGGTGCATCGCGCAGGCCAGGATAGTAGTTGCTGGTGTCGATCACCGGGACATGGGATGGAAGGTGATCGAAAAGCCCATCAGGCAGGCTGCTAAGTGCCGGCAGCGGAATGGAGAGAATTACGGCTTCGACGTCTGTAACCGCTCCCCTGATGTCTGTGGGTTCTGCATTAATTTCACCCGCAAAACCACGCACGCCATCAACTCCGCGTGAATTAGCGATTTTTACCTTGTGCCCCGCTTCACTGAGCTTCCGTGCCAGGGTACCACCGATATTACCTGTGCCAATTACGCCGATTTTCATATTTCGCTCCTGATTCTGTGTTGAAGTGAGATACCCTATATATTCACTGAATAAACAACAAGAACCGACAAAATAGTGGGTTACTAACCTGAAGGTAAGTATGGAAAGAGACTGGCGTTGTGATATTCCGGAGCAGCGACTGGTGTGGGCTAAGGCTACCACCGAAGCGCTGAAGATTATTGAAGGTAAATGGAAGACAATTATTATCTGTCAGCTTTTCGCCGCTAAAGGCCCGCTGCGCTTTTCCGAGCTGGAGCGCCGGATTGAGGGCGTAAATCAAAAAATGCTGATCCAGCAGCTTAAGCAACTGGAAAAGGATGGCATCGTGACTCGCACGGTTTATCCCGAAGTCCCTCCGCGTGTTGAGTACTCACTTACCGATCTGGGAAAAGCGCTTGGGCCATCAATGACTGCTCTGATTGACTGGGCCTTCCTGCGTCGTGAAACGCTGGGGCTTGATGGCTCCTGAAGCTCGCATTTCAACCCAGTTATACCGCTGTGGCTGAGCGCAGAAAACGCTTAAAATATCTTCTCAGGCACGTCGATTTTCTCAACATGAGTATGAGCTTAAACGCTTCAGGAACCGCGCCCAGAGTGCAAAGAGCTCGATAGTGATTGCACAGGTGAGCAGCTGCGTCAGCATGGAGATCCATCCTGAACGCATGTCACTTCACCAATCAGATGTCATCTGAACGGGTCATGCCGACCGCTGGCCACAAAAATCGCTCTTCATGCGTGCTGTCGAAATCGGGATCGGTATAGATGTGAAGCCGCTTAATTTTAAGCCCATCGAACTGGAAAACGTTACAGTAACGGCCTTCAGAGCGATCCTTTACAGGCCAGGGCGTTCCGTTAGCGCTGATTCCACTCTCAAACCCTTCAACGACAACATGATCGCCCGCAACCAGAATATTCATCCGCTCGAAGTCG
Organism: Pantoea sp. PvP021; assembly: GCF_054056055.1. Taxonomy (NCBI): domain Bacteria; kingdom Pseudomonadati; phylum Pseudomonadota; class Gammaproteobacteria; order Enterobacterales; family Erwiniaceae; genus Pantoea; species Pantoea sp. PvP021. The sequence continues at coordinate 272,438 of NZ_JBSRXX010000002.1, forward strand.
TGCTCGATCTTTTGCAGGGTGCTCATCATTCCCTGAGCGGCGCGAGCCACTTCAGCTTTTCCGTATCCCACACCGAACTTTGGAAAGTAGATCTGAATGTCGTCTGTCAGAAGATCCATCATTGACGAATCGCCCGAGTCAAGTTTGCGAAAATAGTCCTTAACAACGGCAACGCGCTGGTTTTGCTGCTCTTCGTTCATGCTCTTCCCTTCTCTGTTTCGGGCCAAACGCTATCATCTGCGCCAGCAAAAAAAATTCAATACTGATCGTTACAGTATTATTACTACAGAGTTGGACGCAGCCCGTCAATTTTTTCATAATGACCGTTATAGAATCGGAGGGTAAATGGGAAGACATCGCGAATTTGACGCGGAGGTCGCTTTAGAAGCAGCCCTGGTGGTGTTCTGGAAAAACGGTTACGAAGGCACCTCCTTTGATGACCTGACACGTGCGACGGGCGTTGCGCGTCCGAGTCTTTACGCCACCTTTGGAAACAAAGAGAGCCTTTTCCGTAAAGCGCTGGAGAGATATGAAGTCAGATATATGGCTTTTATGACCGGAGCACTCCAGGAACCAAACGTTCATGATGCGGTGCGACTCATTCTTAATGGCATGCTGGATACTCACACGCTCGGTGGTGAATGCCGGGGATGTCTCGGTATTAATGGCGCTCTGGCATGTTCAGAGGGGGCTGAGACCATTCGCCAGGAATTGATCACTCGCCGCATTGGCTCGGAGACGGCTTTACTTGAGAGGCTCAAACGTGCAAAGCACGAGGGCGAGCTTTCTTCATCCGCTGATTGTGAAATGTTAGCGAAATACCTTATGACTGTAGCGCAGGGCATGGCTGTTCAGGCAAAGGCTGGCGTAACGAGAGAGAAACTCCAGCCGATGGTGGATTATGTCGTTTCTGGCTGGTCCCGATGACCCCGGGACACCCTTGTCGCTGATCCAGAAAAACGGCCATGATGCCCCCAATCTTTTGCATCTTTCCCCACGTGCCAGTCGCATTAAAGGGGAAACTGTATTGATTAACGCTGCGGGAGGCGGCGGTGGACATCTTGCGGTGCAGATTGCCCGATGTAGGGACGCACGGTTTTTTGCTGTGGTCTCCGGGCGACATGAAGCCCTGATGCGTGAACCAGGCGCAGAGACCTTTGTTGATTACATAAAGTTATGGACGAACTACCGTCAGTTTAAAGGGGCCACTATTTTCGGCTGCGTGAATAATGGCATGATTAATCTCACTCAGTGTAAATTCCGTTACTGCGTAATGGCTGAGATCCAGCAGTCCTGCCCGGATAAGCCCCACCAGTGTGTAAACAGCTTCATGTTCATACATCCACTGTCCTTTAATCGTGATGAGATTACGCATGATCCACGGATAAGGGAGTGCCAGATCATCGCCGCCCAGCATGCCAACGCCTCCCATCAGCACAGCACGACCATAAGGCCTTACCGACATAATGGCGTTGCGCGCCGCCGATGCCTCAGCTGAAGGCGGGAGCAGGTCGAGCACGGCATCGATTGGCCCACCCGCCGCGCTTTTCATCGCGCTGATATCTTTATCGGCCATGCCGCTCAGCGTGACGGTTTCTATCCGCGAACCAAACCGTTTCCTGAGATCCTGTAAAACCTGCGGGTTGCGTCCGGGTGCAATGACTTTACTGGCACCCATTGCGATAGCGGCCAGAACCGCTGAACTACCGAAATTACCGGTGGCCCCACTTACCAGCACGTTCTCACCGGCTTTAAGCTCCATGGCCAGCAAACCGCCATAAGCCACCAGCAACGTATTGATGGCACACCAGGCTGAGGCGTCAGCAGGATCGATATTACCGATTGGCAGTGCGTTTTCAGTGGGAACACGAATCTGTTCAGCGAAGCTGCCATTCAAATGATACTGCTGGATTTTTTGCCCGCCCTCACCTCGTGCACTCCAGCCCTGCAATACGATTTCAGGTGATTGAGCGTTATCTCTCGATCGGACTGTCGGATCGCAAAAAACCCAGTCGCCGGGTTTAAGCCAGGCCGCATCGGGGCCGGTTTCACGTACCCGACCAATTGCCCCACAGCCGGGAATAACCGGTGGGGGTAAAAGATATTTTCTTTCGCCACTGAATACCTCTCTGGCGTAAGAAAGAATCGGTGCCGCAAAAACATCCACAATCACCTCCCCTGTTCCGAGGATCGGTGGCGGTACATCCTGAATGCTGAGTGGTTTCCCGAACGCTTCGAGCACAGCTGCTTTCATAGTTTCACCCTCATCTTATGTAGAGAAGGTGACTATAAAAGGCCTTAACAGCGGCGAGAATAGACTAGTTTTATACAGGTATAAATCACGACCAGGTTAACCCATGCAGCCAAAAAGTGAATTAAGTCATTTCCTGCGTTCCCGCCGCGCTCGCATCAAGCCTGATAACAAGGGATTACGATCAAGTGAAAGGCGTCGCACGCCGGGATTAAGACGCGAAGAAGTCGCGGCCAGGATTGGCGTCAGCACAGAATGGTATACGAAAATCGAACAGGGACGGGTGGAGACGCTCTCTGATCGCATTGTCAGTGCGCTTGGCCGGGCGCTTGAACTTGATAAAGTTGAAGTACTGCATCTGCAGTCGCTGACCCGCAGGAAATCCGTTCCCGACAACGACGCGGTCATTACTGAGGGATTGATAAAACTGATTCAGGGCTTAGCAGAACCCGCTTACATTACCAACGCACACTGGGACGTGCTGGTCTGGAACAGCGCAGCAGCAGACCTGATCACAGATTTCAGCCTGTTATCCGATGAAGACAGGAACATCCTGATTTTCATGCTGACCACCTCTGAGGCCCGGACGCTGTTCGGCGAGACATGGCATCAGGAAGCCCAGAGAATGCTGGGTCTGTTTCATGCTGACTACGATCGAAATGCGCACAACCCCGCTTTTCAGTCACTCATTACCCGGCTTGAGCACGAGTGCCAGGAATTCAGCGAATGGTGGAACCAGCATGTCATCGCAGCGCCCGTCTCCGGAGTAAAGTGCCTCACAGGCAAGGATGGCGTGAGGAGAACCTTTAGTTATTCCAGTTTTATGTCGAATGATGCGCACTCGCTGAAGATGTCGATATATGTTCCTGGAGGTTAACATCTCCTCTTCCTCCACCATGTTCATGGCGGGATAGCTGACCGCGTTCGCTATCCCCTTACTACCCGTTTCAGACCTGGCAGATTGCCACTCACGCTTTATGCACTCTGTGACAGGCTCCGTTGGTCCCGTTGATCGGGAATGCGCGCAATCACCTTGATTTCAAAATCAAATCCCGCCAGCCACGTCACACCCACCGCTGTCCAGTTAGGATAAGGAGGCTGCGGAAAAACGCGCTGCTTTATCTGCATGATGGTTTCGAACTGATGCTCCGGATCGGTGTGAAATGTGGTGACATCGATCAGATCGTCAAAGGTACACCCAGCCGCAGCGAGCGTGGCTGCCAGATTCTCAAATGCCCGTTCAACCTGAGCAGCAAAATCAGGCTCCGGCGTGCCGTCGGCACGGCTGCCCACCTGACCTGAGACAAATAGCAGATCGCCTGAGCGGATAGCCGCTGAATAACCATGCTGCTCATAGAGAGCGTGACGATTGGCAGGAAAAATGGGTTCGCGGGTGATCATAGAATTTCCTCAATAGTCTTTAGGGGATTGCAGGATGCAGCGCACACGAGTTTGATTTAATATACGCGGCGTATGTCACATTAATCACACATACGCCGCGTATGTCAATTAATATACCTCGCGTATGTGAAAGGAGAGTGTATGGCCGCTAAACGTCGCGCTGAAACAATGGAAGAGAACCGGGCAAAACTGATTGCAGCAGCACGCACAGCCTTTGCCGAAAAAGGCTTTGCCGCCGCATCAATGGATGAACTGACGGCCAGCGTAGGTCTGACACGCGGGGCGCTCTACCACAATTTTGGTGACAAAAAGGGGCTGCTTGCGGCGGTCGTCGCACAGGTTGATGGCGAAATGGCCCAGCAGGCTAAAGCGGCAGCGTCTGGGGTGAGCGATGCGTGGGAGAAGCTGGTGGCTGAAGGCATCGCCTATATCCGCATGGCAATGGATGCCGAAGTGCAACGTATTGTGCTGCGCGATGGCCCGGCTTTTCTGGGAGATCCTTCGCAATGGCCCAGCCAGAACAGCTGCCTGGAAGCCACGCGTGAAACGATTACCCGTCTTATCGACAGCGGGATAATGAAGCCGGTCGACGCCGATGCCGCCGCTCATCTGCTGAACAGCGCGGCGCTGAATGCCGCACTGTGGGTCGCTTCCAGCAGCGAGCCGGAAAAGGCGCTGCCAAAGATGATCGACGTGTTCACACAACTGGCAGGCGGCTTGCGCCATAGTGCAATTTAACCCTGAATGTTCACTGCTGCTTTCACTGATAGCCCTGAAGCTCTGAGTGCTGACGCCTGCATCTCTTTCAGGCGCGGTGTCGTTTTAATTCAGTGTGACAGCGGAATCAGGCCGCTCTCCTGATAGGTCGCAATCAGGTTATCATAAATGGTTATATCCTGGCGCGTGCGGGCTATTAACTGCGCGCCAGCAACTGCGGTGTAAATTGCCAGCGCACGCTGCGCATTTTTCTCCGCGTTATCGGGCGACTTTTCGCAAAGGACCTCTGTCAGCCACTTGACGTTCGCATCGACAAAACACTGAACCTCACGCTTCACTTCCTCGGGCAGATCTTCATATTCCGCCGCCATAAAGCTGGAGAGACAGAGCCGGTTGGCATCTTCAAGCGACTTGCGGAAAATCTGCGGATAGCGCTGCAACGCTTCATCCGGTGAGGCACTTTGCTCGCGTATAGTCTTTAAATCCTCAGCCGTATCCTGCCAGTATCGGCTGGCAACCGCGGCCCCCAGATTGGCCTTACTGGCGAAGTGATAATAGATACTGGCATTCTTGATGCCTACCTCGTCAGCGATACTGCGAAAATTAATCCCGTTATAGCCATGATTCTGGGCAGCACTTTTTGCTGCGGCCAGAATGGCTTCACGCGCGTTCAGGCTCATAACTCAGTTTTCCTTCAGGAGGTGGAGACGCATTATAAGGGGAAAATATTTACCTGCCAACTGGTAGACAGGGATTGACAGGAGAAAAGTTCGGCATCACAATCCACCTACCAATTGACAGGTAGGTAATTCAATCATGACTGATATCCACAATGCATCTGCAGTTCCGTCACTCCCCACGATGAAGATTTATGACTGGTATGATGGCCCTTATCCTGCACGGGTCAGGATTGCCCTGGCGGAAAAGGGATTACTTTCTGAGGTCGAATTTATTCCGGTCAACCTGTGGAAAGGTGAGCATAAAAAACCTGAATTTTTAGCGATCAATTATTCAGGAACACTGCCGGTTCTAGCGCTGAATGACGGAACGCTGATCGCTGAATGCACCGCCATTACGCAATATCTCGATGTGCTGGATGACAATCCGGTTCTGACTGGCGTCACGCCGGCAGAAAAAGGCGTTATCCATATGATGACCAAACGGGCTGAGATCGAATTTCTTGATGCGGTCAGCGTCTATTTCCATCATGCCACAGCAGGACTGGGGCCGGAGGTGGAGCTCTATCAGAATCCGGAATGGGGTGCGAAGATGCGTGAAAAGGCCATCAGAGGGATGCACTACTTTGACGGCGTTTTACGCTCGCAGCCTTATGTCGCGGGGAATACGTTTTCGATGGCGGATATCGCCGTAACCGGCGGAATGATTTTCGCGGCTTTGGTGAATCTTGCTGTTCCTGACGAGTGTCGCGCCCTGAGAGCGTGGTATGCAAAAATCCAGAGCCGCCCCAGCTATCAGCAATGGCAGACAATGGTTGAAGCGGGCCGCCCTGCTGCTGCATCGTCTCAGGACCGGGCGTAAGATCGCGCTGATCGTTCTGGATAACGTGGTCTGGCTGATGTAAAAAACCCCGGAAAATCTTCCGGGGGTATTCTGATCTCAAAACATGAAATTTCCGCGCGTCAGCCTTATCAGAATGCCGCTTCAGCCTGCATTGCGCTCAAAGTGGCTGTTCACAAAGGCGCGGCAGCGTGGCGAGATCGGATCGAGAAACACCTGTTCCGGCGAACCGGACTCCTCAATCATTCCCTGGTGCAGAAACACCGCTTTGTTCGACACGTCACGCGCAAAGCCCATTTCATGGGTGACGATAATCATGGTACGTCCCTCTTCCGCCAGACTGCGGATCACCCGCAATACTTCGCCCACCAGCTCCGGATCCAGCGCGGAAGTTGGCTCATCGAACAGTATCGCTTTCGGCTGCTGCGCCAGCGCCCGTGCAATCGCCACACGCTGCTGCTGTCCGCCGGAAAGCTGCGACGGCCAGGCGTCGCGTTTTGCATAGAGTCCCACTTTATGGAGCAGCGCTTCTGCTTCTTCAATCGCCTCTTTATGGCTGCGCTTCTGCACATGAACCGGCGCTTCAATGATGTTCTGCATCACCGTTTTATGCGGCCACAGGTTGAAGCTCTGAAATACAAAGCCGAGCTGCATTCGCATCAACTTGATGCGACGGCGCTGCTCGCGGCTCAGTTTTTCGTCGGCGTTATCCAGCGTAACGTTCACCTCGCCTACCGCAATTTCACCCGCCTGTGGTACTTCAAGAAACGGGATGCAGCGTAACAGCGTACTTTTGCCCGACCCACTGGCTCCAATCAGCGATATCACATCGCCATCCTGCGCGGTCAGGCTGATGTCGTGCAGCACTTCGTGTCCCGCATAACTCTTTCTGAGATGACTCAGCATAATGGTAGGTGCGGTCATGAGCGTGCTCCAAAATAGTAAGGTGATAAGCGTCGTTCCAGCATCGATACGCCTTTGCTGACCAGCATGGTGAGTATCAGGTAGATCACCGCCGCGCTCAGGAACACCTCCAGCGCCCGGAAAGTGGAAGAGACTATCGAGTCGGCAATGCCGGTCATCTCCATCAGGCTGATAGTGCTGACCAGCGACGTTGCTTTGATCATCGAGATGATCTCATTGCTGTAGGCCGGCAATGCCTGTCGAATCGCAATCGGTAAGGTGATGCGGGTAAAGATTTTATACGACGACATGCCTGAGACTTTAGCGGCTTCCAGCGACTGCTGACTGACGGCACGCAGCCCGCCGCGCAGGATCTCCGAGGTATAGGCGGCATCATTGAGAATCAGCGCCAGTAAGCCGCACCAGTAGGGATCGCGCAGCAGCGGCCAGAACAAGCTTTCCCGCACCGCCGGTAAACTGCCCAGGCCGTAATAGACCATAAAGATCTGGATCAGCAGTGGCGTACCGCGAAATAGCCAGACGTAGAAGCGACAGAAAACGCTGCCGACACGCGTCATGCGCAGCAGGTTAAGCAGCAGCGCCAGCACGCCGCCGCCAAAGAGTGAGAGCAGCGCCAGGTTGATGGTCAGCGGCAATCCTTTCAGCAGCGCCAGCAGCGTCTGCTGTAAAAACATGATATCCACGTGGACTCCTTACCCCTTCACGCGCTGTTGACCGCGCATCGCAAACTTTTCCACGTAGCGGAAAACCATATCGGAACAGGTGGTGATAATCAGGTAGATCACCGCACCCACGCTGTAGAAGAAAAAGGACATCTGGGTGGAGTTGGCTGCGGTGGAGACCTGGTTCATCGTTTCCACCAGCCCGGTTACCGAGACCAGCGCCGACTCTTTGATCACCGATTGCCACTGGTTGCCCATGCCGGGCAGCGCAGTGCGTAACGCCTGCGGCACGATAATGCGACGAAACATCATCAGCCGTCCCATGCCGGTCACGGTCGCCGCTTCCAGCGTTCCGCCGGGAATGGCGTAGAAAGCGCCACGGAACACCCCGCTCTGATAGGCACCGGAGATCAGCCCGATGGCAATCGCGCCCGCCACAAAGCCGTTCACATCGAAGGGTCCCGGGAAGCCCAGCGCGGTGCCCACGGTGGAGACCACCTGTCGTCCACCGAAGTAGAAGAGGTAGATCACCAGCAGTTCCGGCACGCCGCGAAACAGTGTGATGTAGCCTGCCGCCAGTCGCTGCTGCCAGCGTGAACCGGCAATCTGCATCCAGCAGAGCACGCTGCCCAGCAACGCACCCAGTAGCCAGGCGCAGAGTGACACGCTGACGGTGACGGCGGCGGCGTTAAGCAGCACGCCACCCCAGCCCTCATCCCCGAAGCCCAGTATCTGCCAGTCAATATTCATCAGCATCAGCGGTTATGCTTTCGGCGCGACATCTTCGCCAAACCATTTGATCGACAGTTTGCTCAGCGTCCCATCTTTGATCATGGAGTCCAGCGCCTGATTCAGCACCTGCTGCAGCTCACTGTTGCCTTTACGCAGACCAATCGCCGAGCCTGCGCCCAGCACGCCACCGGAGAAGCCATAGCCGCTGCTGCTGATCGCCTCAGCATGTTTTTTCACAAAGGCGTTGAGGTTGGTACGAGACGCCATGACGGCATCCACCCGGCCATTCATCAGGTCGGCAAAGGTTTCAGGACCCGCCTGATAGGTGCGGATAGTGGCAACGTCGCCCAGGTATTTCTGCAGGAAATCCGCCTGAATGGTGGCGACCTGCACCGCGATGGTTTTCCCTTTGAAGGTGGTTTTCAGATCGTCGATCGCTTTTTTCATGCCGGCGTCATCATCCGCCGTCACAATCGTGCCGCTGCCTGGCAGCGTGGCCAGCGGGCTTTTTTTCGCAGTCACAAAGCTGGAGACGCTGACGGTGTACTGATGGGTAAAATCGATCGCTTCAGCACGTTTTGGCGTTACGGTCACCGCATCGATCACCGCATCATATTTACCGTCGATAAGACCTGGGATCATGCCCGACCATTTCTGGGCGATGATTTCATATTTAAAGCCAGCACGTTTAGCCAGCTCCGCCACCATATCCGGCTCATAGCCGACGATTTTGCCACTCGGTGTGGTCTGGTTGAAAGGAGGATAAGCCGCTTCAGTCGCAAACTTCAGGGTGCCGAAATCTTTCGCCTGGCTGAACGCGGAAGTGGCGAGCAGTGCCACGGTCAGAGAAGCCGTGAACAGGCGGTTACGCATCATCATATAAACCTCATTTATTTATTATTAAGAGAGTAAATCAATTGCAAGGCGGGTCAGCGCCTGCGTCCCGGCGGTAATGCTGCGTTCGTCCGGCTGATAGTCGGAGTTATGCAGGTGATCGTCACGGCCCGGCGTGGCCGATCCAATATGAATCTGGCAGCCCGGTACCCGTTCCGTGAACAGTGAAAAATCTTCGGCTCCAAAGCTGGCGCTGGGCTGCGCGATGATAGGCTTATCAAACTGATGCGACAGAATCTGTTCCAGTGAATCGATCAGGCGATCGTCATTCATCAGAGGCGGCACGCCACGCTGGAAGTTAACCTCCACCCGTACGTTTTGCGCCAGCGCCACCCCTTCGCACATCCGTTTAAACGAGGTTTCCATAGCAGCGCGTACTTCCGGCGACTTAGTACGGATGGTGCCCTGAAACAGGCAGCTATCGGGAATGATATTGTGGGTGGTACCACCCTGAATGTGCCCGATGGTCAATACGGCGGAGTGAGCGGGATCGCGTTCACGCGAGATGAGGGTCTGTAGCTGGCTGATGAGATACACGGTCGCGATGATAGGATCGGTGCCCATGTGCGGACGTGCCGCGTGGGTCGATACGCCATGCACCGTAACGTCGAATTCATCGCTGGAGGCAGTGCTGGCCCCGCGCGTCAGGGCGACTTCTCCCGCAGCCAGTTCAGGCTTGTTATGGAGGGTCACGGCCCAGTCGATGCCATCTGCCGCACCGCCCGCAATCATCGCCTCAGCGCCACTTTCTGGCGTCTCTTCCGCGGGCTGGAATATCAGCCGGACCCGGCCTTTGAGCTGCTGACGATAGTGCGGCAGGATCGTTGCGACACCCAGCATCGTTGCGGTGTGAATATCATGCCCACAGGCGTGCATTTTTCCGGGATAGCGGCTGGCAAACGGCAGACCGGTCTGCTCATGGATTGGCAGCGCGTCCATGTCGGCGCGCAACAGCAGCGTCTTACCCGGCTCTGCACCGTCGATATCCACCACAACACCGCTGCGACCAACGCCGGTGCGGGGATTGAGCCCCAGCGCCTGCAGATAGTCTGTGACCAGACTGGCGGTGCGCAGCGTATCAAAGCCTAATTCCGGATGCGCATGGATATCACGTCGAATCGCCACTAACTGCGATTCAAGTTCATTAACTCTGGCTTTTATTTCCCCGGCCAGTCGTGCTTTTTCCTGATTCATAGCAGCCCCGGCAATATGCGATCGGCACTCTGCTGCCGACCGCTATTTTAATCTCATCCTGATGACGGACGTTGATGACCGTTTATTTATTCACAGCACGCGACAGAAAGCAACGCGCAACAGCCTGCTCTACATACTTAAAAATCAATAAGATAGTGCTATTTATTGGAAACCTGTATGAGATAACAGCGGATCAGCAATAATATTAATAATCCGCCACACGACATTACTTTCCCTACTGTCACTGAGGTGATATTTCGCTTTTATCCGGAGAGGGAATAAAGAAGTCTGCCAGTATTTCCGCTAATTTCTCGGGTTGTTCGTCGGGAATAAAATGGCCGCAGTTGAGAACAGTTTCACTGCTTACCTGATGCGCTACGGTGCGCAGCGGGGTGGCCATATCGGGTATCGATCCCTGGTCGGCACTGACAGCCAGCAGCGGTAAAGCCAGTTTGCCTTTTAACGCGCGCTGTCGATTCTGTTCTGCCGACTGTGCAAAAGCGCGGTAAAAAGCCAGTCCGGCCCGCAAGGCCCCGGGCTGCTGAAAAACGCGCAGATATTCATGACGGGCCGCCGCATCTATGCGATGTGGATTGGCTGCCTTACGGTTAAAAAACCAGTCCAGGTAGATCGCCTCTCTGCCAGTGATCAGCGCTTCCGGTAAATCATCCACACAGTGAAATCCAAAATGCCAGGTTTTCCAGGCGCTATCACCCACCATTGGCAGTAAGTCAGGCAGCGTGATACCGGGAATGCCGCCATCCAGCAGCGCGAGACGGCTGACCTTTTCGGGATGGCCTGCCGCCAGTGACCAGGCGACCCACGCCCCGATATCATGCCCGGCCAGATGAAAGCGTTCGATACCCAGCTTGTTCAGCAGCGCCAGTATGCGCTCTGCCACGCTGTCAGTGTCGTAACCACTGGCTGGAAAGTCAGAATCACCCTGCCCTGGCAGGTCGGGTGCGATCACATGAAAGCGGCTGGCAAGTAAGGGAATAACCTCCCGCCAGGCATAACTGCTTTGCGGGAAACCCGCGAGCAAAACCACAGCCTCAGCGTGTTCACTGCCTGCGCTGAGGTAGTGCAGCCGCTGCGAGTCAATGTTAATAAAGTGGTGCTGGTAGAGTGGATATTCGTGCATAAAACCTCCGGATAATAAGGAAACGATCACTTCCTTAATGAGTAAAAAATTTAGTCGAGTAACTTCAGCGCCAGGGGGATGATGCTGGCATCGGGCCGGGTCGCAGCAACTTTACCGGCGACCCGCATCCCCAGAACAATGCAAAGCATTAGCGAAGCGGTGGCGTCTCTGTCCAGTGCAGGATTGACCGAACCATCCTGCTGACCCAGGCTGATTATCTGCTGCAGATTCTGCTGGTTGCGTATCAGCGCCGCGCTGACGGCTCCGGCAAGTTCCTCATCCAGAGTTTGCAGCTCCACGGCGCTGACAGCCACCAGACAGCCGCGCTCACCTTCGACATCGCGCACTGAATCCACATAAAAATTGAGTAGCGCCGCCAGTTGCTCACGGCCATTTTCACATTGCGCCAGCCGCGCAGCTAAACTGCTGTTACGCATTGAGAGATAGCGAGCGAAGACGTTTGCAAACAGCGTGCGCTTGTCGGTAAAAGCTTTATAGATGCTGCCGGTAGTGAGCTGCATAGCATGGCCCAAATCGCCGATCGAAGTGGCGTGATAGCCCTTTTGCCGGAATACCAGCATTGCGCTGTCCAGTGCCGCATCGGTATCAAACGCCCGCGGTCGTCCCCGCTCTTTATAACGGTTATCGTTCATCACAAACACCATTAGAGAATGATCATTTCCTTAAAGATAGACTGATTTGTCCGCCAGATAAAGGCTTTCTTATGCCTGGGGCTCGCCTGGAAATGGAACTCGCCCCTCACCATGACCTTCTCAGATAAAACACCGTTTCGACGGCGCGTGAAAGGCATAGGCCCAGACATGTTCGGCACGTCAGGCACGCCGTTTTAATCTCGCGTTATGTAATCAGGCCTATCTGAGCCACGTATTGCCGATCTTGAGCAGGAGCATGAATTTCAGGTTCAACTCAATGGAACGCTCTCTGGCAATATCCGTTTATCCGCAGGGGAGCATGCAGCTCAAACTCTCGTATGGCCGAAATTAAAACTTTTATCATTGGAAGTTCGTGAAGGAAGGAAAATCGTTACGTGTCAGAGTTGAAGGACAGGTCACGTTTAATTTTCTGTCAGAAAGAATCGATGCCGTATTATCGGGTTTTGGTATTGCCTGTGTTCCTGAAGATACGATCAGGGAGCATGTAAAATCCGGAAAGCTAATTCAGATTCTGCAGGATTGGTGCCCTGCATTTCCCGGTTATTATCTCTGTTATCCGAGCCGTAAACAGCACCCGGAATAGCGGGTCTGCAATTCGATGCAGACCCGCCTGAATCTTAACGGCCCACACGAGCCTGATGCTCAGGGGAGTAACGCTCGCCGACGATTTCTATCGTTTCAAGCGCCTCTTCTATCTGCCGCACGTCGTCCTGTGAAAGCGTGATGTCGGCAGCACCCAGGTTTTCATCCAGCCGGTGCAGTTTAGTAGTGCCGGGGATGGGAACAATCCACGATTTTTGTGCCAGCAACCATGCCAGTGCTATTTGTGCAGACGTAACCCCTTTTCCGGCAGCCAGTTCACCCATTAATGAAACTCATGAATATGTGTGAGTCGCGACTTGATCTGACACATGCCACTGAAAGGTTCAGAGTGACCGGTTTTCCTGATTTATCAGATCCTGAAATTTGCGCCCCTCCCACCAAATGGTTATAGTTAAATGACCAATTGGAGGTGACAGATGAAAACATTCAGCTTTTCTGCGAACAAAACCAGGCCGCCACGCTTATGGCAGGCCGCAGGCCTGAACAACGCTGATGGTGTCGCCCTGCTGGGCCAGATTAATGAAGGCCTTGATGGCAACGTAGCTCACCTGATCGTCAACTGGGCGAAGATTACGCAAAACGACCTGCGCAAAATGTCCGGTATACCCTCCACGACGTTCAGCCGAAGCGTGAAAGCGAAATTCAGCGCTGAACAAAGTGAACGACTGGTACGTATTATCCGTGTCATTGATCGCGCAGTTGAACTGTTCGAAGGTGATAAGGATGAAGCGCAAAAATGGTTGAATGAGCCTAACAGGGCGCTGAGCTGGAAAATGCCCGCAGAACTGATGGCGTCTGAAACCGGGGCTTACGAGGTCATGAAATTAATCACGCGCCTGGAGCACGGAGTTTACTCTTGATTCTCTACAGGCTGACCAAGACAAAGTATCTTTCAACAGCCTGGACGGGATTTGGCGCAAAAGAGGCGGGCGGCCGCTGGAACAGCATCGGCATCTCCATGGTTTATGTTTCTGAAACAGCATCACTGACTTTGCTGGAAACACTGGTCCATCTGCACTCAGCACACATCCTGGATGCTTTCACACTTCTGCGCATCGATGTTCCCGATGCGTTGATTCAGACCGCTGATATCACTGAGTTGCCTGCAAACTGGGCTGATGAAGACGCACCGGCAGAACTGGCTGACTATGGAGACGCCTGGTGCTCTGCCTGCGATGCTGTTGCGTTGCGTGTTCCCAGTGCCCTCTCCCCTGTAGAATATAACTATCTGTTAAATCCTGAACATCCCGAGTTCTTCCGGATAGTTCAACAGGCTGAGGCTATTCCGTTCCGGTTTGATCGTCGGCTGAATCCGGATCGTAAATAAATTATCCGGATAGCTTTTAGTCGCGCATTCGTGCGTTGAACAAGTGCCGGAAGCCACCGATGATCGTCTCTTATGCCCTGAGACAAGCCTTTCTCCCTCTGACCTGACGCAAGGCACTGAAGCTTAAGCCTCATCTATACTGCAGCTTATCTTTGCTGAAGGAGCCCAATCATGGGACTGAGCTGGTTCACCCTCTGGCCGCCACTGGCACGCGTGCTGTTTATCCTCGCCTGTCTGACCATTATTCTGACCGGCCTTTATCTGGCAGCACCGCTGATCAATCAGGTTCTGCTGGCGATGTTACTGGCCATCATGCTTGATCCCCTGATTACCCGTCTGGAAAACAAACGCATACCGCGCATCGTCTCGTCACTGCTGGTGATTATGCTGATGCTGTTGATCATGGTGGTCACTATCCTCAAGTTAACCGTGCTGACGCCCGATTTGATGCAACTCAGCCGCCAGGCGCCCGTGCTGCTGGCGGCACGGCTTGAACAGCTGACGCTGGCCTTTGCCCGGCTTGATATCGGTATGACGCCCGACCAGTTGCTGACCTTTGTGGATGCTGGGGCGATAGTGCGCATTGTCACTGCATTTCTGACGCAAATCCCTGGCGTCATCTCATGGTGGATCATGGTGTTCCTGATGCTGCTGTTTATGCTCTATGAGATGCCGCTGCTGAAAGCTGCACTGCAACAGCGGGTAAAGGGAAAACATCAGGCCTTTTATCTGGCGCTGCAGGAGGGAATTCAGAGCGTGATTGTGTATGCCAGAGTGAAAACGCTGACCAGTATTCTGGGCGGGTTAATCGTGGGCGTCGGTGCGCATCTGATCGGGCTGAAGTTTGCCTTTTTCTGGGGCGTGCTGATGTTCATCTTTAATTACGTGCCGGTGCTTGGCTCCTTTCTGGCCGCGATTCCGCCGGTGATCCAGAGTTACATCATGTTTGATTTACAGATCGCGCTGGCGGTAGCTGGATTCTTTGTGGTGCTGAACCTCTGTCTGAGTTCGGTGATCGAACCATTGCTGATTGGGAAGCGACTCAATCTGGCGCTGACCACGCAGCTGCTGGCGTTTCTGTTCTGGCAGGCGTTACTGGGGATTACGGGCGGGATACTGGCTATTCCACTGACCTATCTGATTAAAAAGGTCCTGCTGGCGAGCTATCCGCAGCAGGACCCGGAGGCAGAATTAACTCAGTGATGGCGTCTTCACCCGCCATGCGCGGGTGAGGCGTTTTTCGATCTCAACTATGATGAAGATCGCGATGCTGACAATCAGCGAAATCAGCCAGTAGTTGATCGGCAGTGGACGGGTACCAAACAGTGTGTTCATTAATGGCACATAAATAATGATCGCCTGAAGGACAATCAGTACCAGCGTCACCAGCCAGATACCGCGATTTTTTAGCAGACCGCGATCCAGTGAGAAGCCATCCGAGTTACGGCAGTTAAGCATGTAGGCCCACTGCGCAGTCACCAGCATCTGCAGCAGCACGGTACGGATAAACTCGGCACTGTAGCCACGCGGTTGCAGCCAGGCTTCCAGCACAAAGGCACTGATTGAAATCAGCAGACCGACAAACACCACGCGCCAGATAGCGTAAGCGTCCATCACGTGCGCTTTAACATTGCGCGGTGGCCGGCGCATCGCATTGGCTTCAGCAGGCTCGAACGCCAGACCAAACGACAGCGTGGCGGATGTTGCCATGTTCATCCACAGAATCTGTACCGGGGTTAACGGCAGCAGATTGCCCATCAGAATCGCGATAATAATCAGCAGACCCTGTGCCAGGTTGGTGGGCATAATAAACAGGATGGTTTTCTTGAGGTTGTCGTAAACCCGACGTCCCTCTTTGACTGCCGCAGCGATGGTGGCAAAGTTATCGTCGGCCAGAATCATATCGGCCGCCTCTTTTGTCACCTCGGTGCCTTTAATACCCATCGCAATACCGACGTTGGCCTGTTTCAGCGCCGGAGCATCGTTGACGCCGTCGCCGGTCATGCCGACGATCTCGCCGCTCGCTTCCAGCGCTTTCACCAGACGCAGTTTGTGTTCCGGGCTGGTGCGGGCAAAAATGTCATAGGTTTTTGCCGCGTCGGCCAGTTCGGCGTCACTCATGTGTTCAAGCTGGTAGCCAGTGATAGCAGCCTGGCTGTTGCCGATTCCCAGCATCTGACCAATCGCCATCGCGGTTTCCTGATGGTCGCCGGTGATCATTTTGACGCGAATGCCCGCTTTCTGGCACTCGTCAATGGCGGCAATCGCCTCGGGACGGGGGGGATCCATCATACAGGCCAGACCCAGCAGCACCATGTCACTTCTCAGATCGGCATGATCCAGCGCGGTAACGGGTGCAGAGGTTCTCTTCCAGGCGGCGGCAACGGTGCGCAGCCCTTCGCTGGCGTAGGTGGTGATGGCGGCATCCCAGTACGCACGGTCTATCGGCTCTGCACCCTCCGGTGTTTGCTGCTGCTGACATAGCGTCAGCAGCACGTCTGGCGCACCGGTCAGCAGCACATAAGATTCGCCGTTGGCAACACAGCTGACCGACATATATTTATAGAGGGAATCGAACGGCAGCTTGCTCACCACCTCAACCGGCTGAGGTGTCGTCTGACCCTTCGCCGCCAGCACCTTCAGCGCGCCTTCAGTCGGGCCGCCAACAATCGTCCAGTGTCCCTGACTTTCCTGACGCAGCTGGCTTTCATTACAGGTGTCTACCGCATGCAGGAACTGCTGAAACAGCGGATCCTGTGCCGCAGAGAGTCCACTTGCGTCGCCCTGCTCAGCAACAATCTCCCCTTTGGGTTCATAGCTGTTTCCGCTGACGCGCCAGCGGCTCTTCGCCAGCACCACCGCTTTCACCGTCATCTCATTCATGGTGAGCGTGCCGGTTTTATCGGAGCAGATCACCGACATCGCGCCCAGGGTTTCAACAGTCGGCAGCTTACGGATAATCGCCTGGGTGCGCGCCATCGACTGCACGCCCAGCGACAGGATGATAGAGATAATGGCAGGCAGACCTTCCGGAACCGCAGCAACCGCCAGGCTGATGACGGACAGCGAGAGCTCGCCCAGTGGAATGTCACGCAGCAGATAGCCGAAGATAAACAGGGCGACCATCATCAGCAGGATGATGAAAAAGATCGCTTTACCGAGTTTGTCGATCTGCACCAGCAGCGGAGTTTTAACCTCTTTTATGCCGCTGATCATTTCGTTGATATGGCCCAGCTCAGTATCACCGCCGCTGGCGATCACCACGCCTGCGGCGGTGCCGGAACTGACGGTAGTGCCTGAAAAAGCCAGGTTCAGACGGTCGCCCAGCGATTTTTCACCGCTCAGCGTATCGGTGTTCTTCGACACCACCGTCGACTCCCCGGTGAGAATCGCCTCTTCAACCCGCAGATTATTGACCTCAAACAGTCGCAGATCAGCCGGGATTTTATCGCCGGGGCGTAACATCACCACATCACCGACCACAATATCGCGCGTCGCGACCGTGACCTGTTTGCCATCCCGCACCAGCATCGCTTCACTGGCAAGCATGTTCTGAATACTTTTCAGTGACTTCTCGGCATTATTCTCCTGAATAAAGCCGATCAGGGCGTTAATGACGGCCACGCCGATAATGACAAAGGTATCGACCCAGTGACCCATGATCGCGGTGATCACCGCCGCGGCCAGCAGAATATAGATCAGCACATCTTTAAAATGCGCGATGAATTTGAGCAGAGCCGATTTCTCAGCTTTTTGCGGAAGGGCATTGGGACCGTGTTTCTGCAGGCGTTCCTGCGCAGTGGCGGTGGATAATCCTGCTGATGAGCTCTGCAGTTCGGAGAATATCTCTGCCACACTACGCTGATACCAGGGGCGCTCAGATAAAGCAAACGCTTTATCCTGCTTATCATTATTTAGCATATATAAACCTCGTGCCATTTAGCGATGAAATAAAGGCGCAATTAAAAGACATGCATTTTGCAGGCAGCCCCTCCTGCAGGTAATGACCGATATCATATTTACGTAAGAAACGTCTGACGAATAACATAAAATGGCTAAATTAAATCTAACCTATATTATGAGAATGACAACGTTGTTTTTGTTTAGCTAAGGTTTAAGTATGCTGATGCAGTGTGCATCGGTTTATACTCTGGCTCGCAAAAGGAAACTCTGATGAAAAAACAGAGCATTATCATGCTTTGCGGTTTCGTTATTCTCGCGGTCGCCGCAACGACTCTGGTGGGCTTACTGACCTGGCTGGTGGTCTCTCAGATGGCGGCGTAAGCCGATTCAGGCGAAGCGGCCCTGCCGCTTCGTTAAACTTATATGACGAAGATTAAAAATAAGTTTATCCCGGTCGCGATAAGCATCAGGGTTTATTACGCCTTAATGCTTATCAAACCGCAGTTTAAAAGCTGATGTTAAGGCGAAGAAAATGATTAAACGCAAGGTTATCCTCATTTTGCTCTGTTGTTTTTTTATGACAGCGTGCGATGAAAAAAAAGAACCGGATGCTCCCCCGCCCCGCGTAATTAAAGTTTTCACCCTTGAGTCGGACATCGCTCAAAATATCCGGGTATTTCCTGCGCGTATTCAGGCGGGTGATAATACCGATCTTGCGTTTAAACGGGCAGGCCAGCTGGTCCAGCTTGATATTCGTGACGGAACGCCCGTGAAAGCGGGACAGCTTCTCGCTACCCTGAATGATGCAGATGCGAAACTACGGGTACGCGACCGCCAGACTGCACTGCAACTGGCGGAGCGACAATTTCAGCGCTTCAATACGCTGGCCCAGCGCAGCGCCGTTTCAAAATCTGAAATGGATGTGCAGCGTGCTAATCGCGATGCCGCCGCGACTGCGCTGAAAATCGCACAGGAGGAGTTACAGTTTCTTAGCCTTCGCGCGCCGTTTGATGGCGTGATTGCAAGGGTACAGGCGCGTAATCATCAGGTCGTGGCCGCCGGACAGCCCATTGCGCTGCTGACCCGTGCCGATCTGCTCGACGTCATCTTTACGCTGCCCGAAACCCTCTTCACCAGCCTCGATATCCAGAATATTGACTATCAGCCTGAGGTGCAGTTTAACGCCCTGCCAGGCCGCTTTTTCACCGCACAATATAAAGAGCATACCAGCCAGACGGATGCCGCCACGCTGACCTATCAGGTGGTGCTGACCATGCCGCGTCCGGCTGATCTCCCTGGCGTTGCCGGCCTCAGCGGATCGGTGCGCGTCAGGCTGCATAACCTGCCAAATGCCCCTGCCCAGCCGCGTCTGGTCGTGCCTGCGGCTGCGGTGTTCAATCCCGATCGCAGCCCCACCAATCAGCCGCACGTCTGGCTGGTTGAGCAGGATGGCGAGGCGCTGCGCATCAAAGATCGACCTGTCGAAGTGGGTCGTCTCACCGCCCAGGGCATTGAAATCATCAGCGGGCTGAAGCCGGGCGACCGTATCGTTGCCGCCGGTGTGGGTGAGTTGCGTGACGGTGAAGCGGTGCGCATCTGGCAGCGCGAGCGGGGGTTATAATGCGTATTCAGGAGCATTTTCTTGATAAATCCATTCGCATCTGGATGGTCATTCTGCTGCTGGGCGTGGGCGGCATCTATGCGCTGCTCAACATTGGCCGCCTCGAAGATCCGCTGTTTACCATTAAGTCGGCGGTAATTGTCACCCACTATCCCGGCGCGTCCGCACAGCAGGTTGAAGAGGAGGTAACGCTGCCGCTGGAGAATGCGCTGCAGCGCCTGCCGTCGCTGGACAATGTCACGTCCATTTCTGGCAATGGCCTGTCGCAGATTACCGTTAATATTCATACCCGCTATCTGGCCGATCAGCTGCCGCAAATCTGGGATGAGTTACGTCGTCGGGTCGGCGATGCGGCCCGGCAGTTCCCGCCTGGCGTTCAGGCCCCGCTGGTTAACGATGATTTCGGCGATGTTTACGGCTACTTCTTCGTCATTCATGGTAAAGACTTTACCAACAGCGAACTGCGCAACTATGCCGATCAGCTGCGGCGCGATCTGGTGCTGGTGCCGGGTGTGGCTAAAGTTGCGGTAGCGGGCGTCGAGCAGGAGGAGATCCGCATCGCTCTCTCCGCCAGCAAAATGACCGCCTATGGTATGACGCCGCAGCGCGTCGCCGATCTGCTGAGCCGGAATAACAGTGTTGCCAGTGCCGGAACGCTGCGGGTCGACAGCGAATCGATCCGTTTTCATCCCACCGGCGAACTGCAGACGCTGGACGATCTGGCTAATCTGCCGATTCTGCCCGCTGGTAACCCACAGAACGTGCATCTGCGCGATATCGCCACCCTGACGCGTGGCGTTACCGACAATCCCGCCAATATCTACTTTGCAGACGGTGAAGCGGCTCTGGCTATCGGCATTTCGTTCGCGCCCGGCGTCAATGTGATTGATGTTGGCGACGCGCTTTCCGCCCGAATGGCGCACTATCAGCAGGATACACCCGCCGGTATCAGCCTGAAGGTGTTCTATAACCAGGCGCATGAGGTAAAACAGTCGGTTGATGGCTTTATCCTCAACTTCCTGATGGCGCTGGCGATTGTGGTGGGAACGCTGCTGCTGTTTATGGGCCTGCGCAGCGGCATGGTGATTGCCGCCTCGCTGGCGCTTAACGTGCTTGGCACACTCCTGATCATGTACCTGTTTAAACTTGAGCTGCAGCGGGTGTCGCTGGGCGCGCTGATTATTTCGCTTAGCATGCTGGTGGACAATGCCATTGTGGTGGTCGAAGGGGTCAAAATCGATCATCAGCGCGGGCACCCTTTACAGCAGGCCATTGCCCGCATGGTGCGGCGCACTGCCCTGCCGCTGCTGGGTGCCACGGTGATTGCAATTCTCGCCTTTGCACCGATTGGCCTGTCGCAGGATTCGACCGGCGAATATTGTAAATCACTGTTCCAAGTGCTGCTGATTTCACTGATGCTGAGCTGGGTCACGGCGCTGACCTTAACGCCGGTATTTATCAACTGGAGTGAGAAGCGCCGCAGCACGGCTCAGCCTGAGCAAACCGAACCCTCCACGCCTTATCAGGGCATCGTATTCCGGCTCTATCGTCAGGCGCTGGGCGGCCTGCTGCGTTTCCGCCTGACCACGCTGACGGTAATGGTGGCACTGCTGGCTCTGTCGCTATATGGCTTTACACTCGTGAAGCAGAACTTTTTCCCCTCCTCCAGCACGCCGGTCTTTTTCACCGATCTCTGGCTGCCCTATGGCACCGATATTCATTACACCGCGAATACGGCGGTGGATATTGCCCGGTTCATTAACCAGGATCCTGAGGTCGCAGCCACGGTCACGACGGTGGGCCAGGGCGCTCTGCGCTTTACCCTGACCTACGACGCGGCACGGCAGTACAGCAACTTCGCCCAGATTATGGTGCGGGTTAAGGATGGCCGACAGCTTGATGCGCTGGCGCTGAAAACCGAGGCCTATATTGAGCAGAACTTCCCACAGGTGAATCAGCGCATCAAACGTATCCAGTTTGGCAGCGCCAGTGACAGCGCCATTGCCCTGCGGGTGATCGGCCCCGATCCCGAAGTGCTGCGCCACATCGGCAGCCAGCTGGATGCCATTTTCCTGGCGGATGGCTCAACGTTTCCGGTTCGCAATGACTGGCAGGAGCGCAGCAAAGTGATCCGCCCGGTCTATTCGGCGCTGCGTGGTCAGGAACTGGGTATCGATAAACATGACATCGATCAGGCGCTGAGAATGAATTTCAGCGGTGACGCGGTGGGCATTTTCCGTGACGGTTCGCGGCTGATGCCGGTGATGCTCTATCCGGCTGATGAAGAGCGGCAGAGTGTCGATCACATCGAGAATATTCAGCTGTGGAGTGCGGCCCTGCAGCACTTTGTGCCCCTGAGCAATGTGATTTCTGACTTCCGGCTGGAGTGGGAGAATCCGCTGATTATGCGTCGCGATCGTACGCGCGTGCTGACGGTGCAGACCGATCCCGATCCCGCTTCAGGGTTAACCTCCGCACAAGTGGTGGCGCGGGTTCAGCCACAGATCGACCAGCTTAAACTCCCGGCGGGCTACCGGCTTGAATGGGGAGGTGAGCTGGAGAGTTCACGTGAAGCGCAGAGCGGGCTGCTGAGTTCGCTGCCGGTGGGATTCCTGGCGATGTTCATCATTACCGTGCTGATGTTTAACTCGCTGCGCGACGCCGTCGCTATCTGGATCACCGTGCCGCTGGCGCTGATTGGCGTCACCTGTGGCTTTTTGTTCACCGGTATTCCGTTTGGCTTTATGGCGCTGATTGGGCTGCTGAGCCTGTCGGGCATGCTGATCCGTAACGGGATCGTGCTGATTGAGGAGATCAGGCTGTTCCGGCAGGAGAAATCGCTGCAGCTGGCGATTATTGATGCGGCGACCTCACGTCTGCGTCCTATTCTGCTGACCGCCTTCACCACGGTGCTGGGCCTGCTGCCGCTGCTGCGCGACGTCTTTTTCCAGAGCATGGCGGTGGTCATTATTTTTGGCCTCGGGTTCGCGACAGTATTGACCCTGCTGGTGCTGCCGGTCATCTATCGTTGCTTCCATGGTCGGGAGGCGCACGGTGAATAAGAGCGGACTGGCAATGCTGAAGACGCTGGCCTGTATCACCGCCGTCTCGTTTTTCACGCTTTACCAGAGCTACGACAGCTACCATTACGACATTAATCTGACGCTGAACGTGCTGAGTTTTGTTTCGACGATCGCCACGCCGCTCTATTTTCTGCTCAGCGGTTATATCGACGCCGGTGAGCTGCATACACCCGCGTGGCAGCTCGGCAAAATTCGCCGCATTCTGCTGATTTTTATCTTCTGGTTCAGCTTTTTCTGGTTTGCCGGGATGCATCATAAGGGCTATCTGATTCAGCCGTGGTTTGTAATTGCGTTGATTGTGATTTATGTGTCGCATCCGCTGATTGACCGACTCATTCAGCGGCCTGGGCTGATGGCATCGGGGATTTTACTGCTGCTGGTGTTAGCTTTTGCCTATGACCTGCTCGCCAGCCTCTACCCGGGCCAGCGGGCCTTTTCGCTGCTGCCGCAATACCGAATCTGGACCTGGGTGCTCTACTACCTCACAGGTCGGCTGATGGCCGCGCCGCGCGTGATGCAGTTGCTGACATCACCCAGAGTGATAAAGATCAGCCTGCTGCTGCTGCCCGCGGTTTATCTCTTTACCTGGCTGTATGAGCGTCATTACTTTCTTGCGCGTTTTCTGGCGACCCATAACGATGTGGTGCTGACGGGCTCGCAGGTTTATCTGCTGGTGGTGCTGATTGTGATCAGCAT
The DNA here is from genome assembly GCF_054056055.1 of Pantoea sp. PvP021. Taxonomy (NCBI): domain Bacteria; kingdom Pseudomonadati; phylum Pseudomonadota; class Gammaproteobacteria; order Enterobacterales; family Erwiniaceae; genus Pantoea; species Pantoea sp. PvP021. Next base: position 295,779 of record NZ_JBSRXX010000002.1, read on the forward strand.
TAACGCCATTCGCCTGCCGGAAAAAGTCCAGTGGCTGACGCCGTTTCTGACGACCCTGGGGAAGACCATGACCGGCGTCTATATCCTGCACTATCTGATTTTTGGCCTGCTGGCGGCGGCAATCCGCATCCAGACACTGGGCGATAAACTGCTGGTCATCGCCCTGACGTTAATCTTCTCAATGGCGCTGTCACTGCTGCTGTTGCGCATCCCCGGTGTCAGTAAGCTAATCAGCCTGTAGTCGCAGAGCGGCTCGTTCGGTTGCCGCACGGCGAGTGGCAAGAAACTCAGCCATTTTCGCCCGCGCCTGCTCCACTTCCTGTGGCGGTGCGGTATGCGGCGAACCGCTGGTAAACGGCGGTTCGGGATCATATTCCATCTGCAGCTGAACCGCTTTCGCCACCGCGTCACCCGCAATTTCGGCCACCAGCGTCAGGGCAAAATCGATGCCAGAGGTCACGCCTGCGCCGCTGATACGATTGCGGTCGCGCACCACCCGCTGACTGACCGGCTCCGCGCCAAGCAGTGCCAGCTGATCGATGGAGCTCCAGTGCGAGGTCGCACGATATCCTTTTAGCAATCCGGCGGCCCCCAGCACCAGCGAACCGGTACAGACCGACGTAACCCACTTCGCCTGTTCGGCCTGCTGACGAAGGAAATTCAGCGTGACGTCATCCGACATCAGGGCGATCTGTCCCGGCCCGCCAGGCACACAGATCACATCCAGTGGCGGACAATCTGCAAACGTAGTGGTCGGCAATATCGACAGGCCGCGATCGGAACGCACCGGCTGAAGATCTTTCCAGATGAAATGGCATTCGACACCAGGCGTGCGCGCAAATACCTCCCACGGGCCGGTTAAGTCGAGCTGAGTGACATCAGGGAACAGCAAAAGACCAATCTGTAGCGGACGATTCATGCGTGAACTCCGGGCAGGTGATGAAACGCCATCATGCCGCGATGCCCGGTCAGATATCAATCCCGGCTACCGGAAACTATTTCCAGCGTATCCACCAGCGATGAGGGTAATATCTGGCCGTGACTCTGACCGGGATAACGCGTCAGAATCAGTCTGGCACCGCTCGGGCGCAGGATGTCGGTAAGCGCACGCTCTTCCTGCTGAAGATCGTCAGAGTGGCCGGTTCGGCGTTCGGTGATGCCATCGCCCTCCATCAGATAGAGCGACAAATGTTTAAGCGGTCCGGCGTCGGCGCGTCGGGCCAGGGTAAGAATGCGCTGATGATTCCAGCTCAGCGAGGGAGCAGCCGAAAAGTAATGGCTGAACCAGGCGGCATGAAAGAAGGTATCCAGCACGAACAGTCCGCCGTAGGAGTGCCCCCAGAGCGCACGCCGCTGCGGATTACTGGGCGCAAGACGTTCTGCCCACGGGACAATTGTGTTCAGCAGCAGCTGACGAAACTGATGGCTGCCTCCGCCTTTGCGGCCATGAGGCTGAGTGACCAGAGTATCAGGCGCATCATTGGGTGGGGTGTAGTCGTAATTACGCGCCACCACATCAAAGGGCAAATGGGTGTCGTAACCCACCGCGACCAGCACTGGCGGCGTGCCGCTGCTCAGCTTTTTAAGCAGAGGTTCTGTCAAATGTGCCATCGCCGCATTGCCATCCAGTAGCCAGAGCACCGGATAGCCGCCTGGCGGCGCATCGCTTTTGGGGATAGCAAGCCACACCCGATAGTGCCGTTCCCCATCCTGTGAGACAAACTTTTTACTCTGGAAGCGATACCAGGCGGAGCCTGTGTCGGCGATGTTCTTGCCCAGCGGACGCATATCGGGTCGGGCAATAGCCGGAACGGCGGTTAAACCGGCTGTCATCACGGTCAGCAGCATCAGGAGGAAACAGGTACGGATAGTGTTCATTCAGCAATCCCTGCAAGGTTATCGGGCTAATCACGCCTGAGAGAGTGCCATCCTGACAAATTTTCACTGCGATAACATCCCCGCTTTTGCCGGGGTTAATAACATCCTCAGGGCACGCCGAGAAAACGCAACAGCGCCGTCATCGCCGCCGCCCCCAGAATAATCATAATCAGCGGCGCACGACGCCACGCCAGCAACAGGGCAAAGCCCACGCCCGCCACCCGTGCCACACCGGCAAAATGCTGGCCTTCAAACAGCGTGGTGGTGGCCGCTACCGCCAGCAGCAATATCGTGGCGGCGTCGGAGAGCATCTGCTGGGTGCGCTCGCTGATCGGAAGACGGTTTCCCAGCCTGACGCCTGCAAACCGCATCAGATAGGTTCCGGCAGCCAGCAGGGCAATCCCGGCGATAATCATTCCCTGATGTGTCATTTGCGCGATCTCCATGTCAGCAGGCCCAGCAGTGAAAACAGCACCGGCATGCCCGCCGGAACCAGTGGCGTCGCCAGCAAGGAGAGCAGCGCGCCGACGGTCGCGGGGATCCGGGTGCGTCGCTGGCGCAGCGCCGGGAAGATCAGGGCAATCAGGATCGCCGGAAACACCGCATCCAGTCCGATCACCGAGACATCAGGAATAAACTGCCCGATTGCTGCCCCGATCATGACGCTGACCGGCCATATCAAGCCGATACCGATACCGCACAGCCAGTAAGCACTGCGGCGCTGCGCCAGTTGCGGCTGAGAGATCCCAAACACCACACTTTCATCGTTCATGATGTGACAGCCCAGCCAGCCTGACGGACCCTGCCCCACCAGATCCTTGACCGCGATGCCAAACGGCAAATGACGTGCGTTTACCAGCAGGCCCGCTGCGGCGGCGGTAAATGGACTGCCGCCACCGGCCACAATGCCGATAAACAGGAACTCCGACGCCCCCGCCAGCACCAGCGTTGAGAGCGCCAGCGGCACCCAGAGCGGAAACCCGTCGGCCGACGCCAGCGAGCCATAGGATAAACCAACAATTCCATCAGCCAGGCAGACCAGAAAAATCGCTTTGATCACCCCTTTGTCCAGCAACTGCATTTGCGGAAAAAGCATCACTCTGTCTCATAATGAACATATAATCCGATATAATGAACACCGCGACAGCGTTTTACAAGATGAACGTTATGTTCGATATAAAAAACATTCAGGTTATCAGGAGTGCGTTTGAATACCCCTATCAGCATTATTGCCAATGCCTTAGTACGTGAACGCCAGCGAGCCGGTCTTTCACTGGCTGAAGTGGCGCGCCGCGCAGGGATCGCTAAATCTACGCTGTCACAACTGGAAGCGGGTAATGGCAATCCGGGCATTGAAACCCTGTGGTCGCTTTGCGTAACGCTGAACATTCCATTTTCACGTCTGCTGGAGCCGGATGCGCGTCGTCTGCAGGTGATTCGGCGTGGAGAGGGCCTGACGGTAACCGCCGATCTGGCCGATTATCAGGCCGTTTTGCTGGCCTCCTGCCCGCCCGGCGTTCGGCGTGATATCTATCTGCTGGAAGTTCAGCCCGGCAGCGAACGCATTTCACAGCCCCATATCCCCAATACCATTGAGCATATTATTATCGCTAAAGGGCGTGCGCTGGTGGGCCCGGTCGACAGTGCGGTGGAGCTGGATGTGGGTGATTACATTACCTATCCGGGCGATGAGCTGCATATCTTTCGGGCGCTGGAAGCCGATACGATGGCGCTGCTGGTGATTGAGCACAGCTGATCACTGTTTAGTGAGCTTCTGCAGGGTTTCTGCGGGCGTGAGGTGAGTGATTAGCTGCACCTCACTGCTCAGCCTGATCTCCGGATAGTGCTCGCGCATCCCTTCCAGCAGCACCTCATCAGGCCATTCCTCCTGTTTCCCCAGCGTCGCGGCGACTTCGCTTAAGCGCAGCGTGTCGAACTGCGTCACCCACACGATTATCGCGTCCGTATCATCCTGCTGATTCACCAGTCTCAGCGGACCCATGGTGATATCGCCCTCCTGCCAGCGAATCGTCGAGGTTTTCTCTCCGGACCTGACGGCTGGCATCAGACGCGGGACAAGCGTGAGTTGTTGCATTTCCACTCCCTTTTAACGCTCATTGGTACCCACAACAAAAACACAAATCCGGATTGAAAACAAACTCACTAATGTTATGTTATAACGTATCTCTAATCGCGTTCTTACAGGTAACACCATGACACTCTCTGCTCTGACATCCGACGATCCCCGTCTGCCGGTTGCCGTTCTCTCCGGCTTTCTCGGTGCCGGTAAAACTACCCTGCTTAATCATATTCTGAACAACCGCGAAGGACGACGGATCGCGGTGATCGTCAATGATATGTCTGAAATTAATATTGACGCAGCGCTGGTGCGCGATGGCGGTGCGCAGCTCTCCCGCACCGATGAAAAGCTGGTCGAAATGAGTAACGGCTGCATCTGCTGCACGTTGCGTGAAGATCTGCTGCTGGAGGTAAAACGTCTGGCTCAGGCCGGGCGTTTCGATCACCTGGTGATTGAGTCTACCGGCATTTCTGAACCGCTGCCGGTTGCCGAAACCTTTACGTTTGAAGATGAAGCGGGTGAAAGTCTGTCAGCCTATGCCCGGCTGGACAGTATGATCACCGTGGTCGATGGCTTTAACTTCCTGCGCGATTATCGCTCAGCCGATGATCTGCAGTCACGTGGCGAATCGCTGGGCGCTCAGGATGAGCGCTCAGTGGTTGATCTGCTGGTGGATCAGATTGAGTTTTGTGATTTGCTGGTGCTGAACAAAACGGACCTGCTCAGCCCGGCGCAGCTGCACCAGTTGAAGGGCATGCTGCAGGCGCTTAATCCGCACGCGCTTATTGTGAACAGTGAGTTTGGGCAGGTTCCGCTGGACTGCCTGCTGAATACCGGCCGGTTTGATTTTGACCGGGCAGCGCAGGCACCCGGCTGGCTGCAGACCCTGCGCGGTGAGCATCAGCCGGAATCGGAGGAGTATGGCATTCGTAACTTTGTCTATCGCGCCCGTCGTCCGTTCCATCCGCAGCGTTTCTGGCATGCAGTAAACCACCAGCTTGACGGCGTTATCCGCTCTAAAGGCTACTTCTGGCTGGCCAGTCGGCCGGAATATGCCGCGATGTGGTCGCAGGCGGGCGCGGTGGCACGTCAGGGTTATGCCGGGCGCTGGTGGGTCAGCGTGCCGCGAACTGAATGGCCACAGGATGCAGATTCACTCAACTTTATCGCTGAACAGTGGCAGGAAGGTACCGGCGATGCGCGCCAGGAACTGGTCTTTATCGGCATTGAGATGGACGAGAAGAGCGTCCGTGCCGCGCTGGATCATGCGCTGCTGACACCACAGGAGATGGCTGCGGGGCCTGAACAGTGGATCACCCTGGCCGATCCGGTGCCCGCATGGTTCGATGAAACCACCGCCTGACGCTGCGGTTGACGTACTTCTTTGACTTCGCAATAGTAAACGAACCGGCGGGTAGCAGTTTTCCACTAATCCCTGTTCAGGAGAGACCAGATATGCCACAACGTATTGCCGTAATCGGTGCAGGCGTGCTGGGTTTAGCCGTCGCGCAGTCATTGTCGCGACGGGGCGCACAGGTCACCGTCTTCGATAAAAACTATCCTGGCAGCGGAACCAGTCAGATCAGCTATGCCTGGGTCAATGCCAACGGCAAAGAACCCACCAGCTATCATGATCTTAATGCCCATGCGATAGACGAGCACAAGCGCTGGCAGGCCAGCCATCCTGCATCGCCCCGATGGCTGCTGGAAACCGGCACGCTGGAGTGGGCAGCCGATGAATCATCCCTGCGCCAGCTGGCGCAGCGCGCAGCAAAGCTTACGACGCTCGATTACCCCGTAGAGAAACGTAGCCGCGCCGCACTTCTGGGTGCAATGCCCGAGTTGCGGCTCGATCCCCGCGTTCAGCACGCCTGGTCTTTCCCGTCGGAGTGTCTGCTTTATCCGAGCCTGTTTATCGCCTCTCTGCTGGCAGAGCTGCGTACCAGTGGCGGGCAGCTGGTCTGCAACAATGAAGTGACGACGCTCACTGAATCGGCGCAGGATGTCCATCTTACGCTGGCCAGTGGGGATGAATGGCGCGGCGATCAGCTGGTGCTGGCGACCGGCCGCTGGGCACCGGAACTGATAAGCCAGTGCGGGCTTGAACTGGCGATGACCGATGCGAACCGCGCCGATCCTGTTGCCTGCAGTTTTCTGGCGCAGACACAGCCTTTGCCGATCCCACTTAAATGCAATCTGATTACCCCGGAACTGAATGTGCGGCCGGATGGCGGTGGCCGTCTGATGCTGCAGGCGCTGGATCTGGATCAGCACGCCGATCCGGCGCGGCCGGTCTCGCCGGATGGACTGATTGGCAAAGAGATGCTGCGTCGATTGCGGCGGCTGTTTAAAAACACGGAAGGCGCGAGAATTGAGCGGATTGAAACAGGACAGCGGTCGCGTCCGGCAGATGGCTTGCCGGCATTAGGCTACATCAGCGAGTCAGCACGCGTTTATCTGATGATCAGCCATAGCGGCATGACACTTGCCCCATTGCTGGGCAGGCTGGTGGCTGAGGAGATGCTGAGCGGCACAGGCTCACCAATGCTGAGTGCGTTTGCACCGCATCGGTTGCTGCGTCCGCTCAGTGCGGTCGCTAAAACAGCGCCCGCTTATCTTCCGTCGGCACAGTAAACACTAGCGACGATTCTTCCACACGGTCTGCACGTTACAGAATTCGTGCACACCAAAGTGCGACAGCTCACGGCCGTAGCCGCTTTTCTTCACACCACCAATGGTAACGCGCGGATCGGACGCGCCGTTGCCATTAATAAACACAGCACCGACTTCCAGCTGCAGCGCCAGCCGATCGGCAATCTCTTCATTACCGCTCCAGACGGTGGCGCTGAGGCCAAATTCGCTGTCGTTGGCGATCTCCAGCGCATGTTGTGGATCCCTGGCGACCGCAATAGCGGCTACCGGGCCAAACAGCTCCTGCCTGAACGCGGTCATGTCGCTGGTGACATCAGCGAGAATGGTCGGCGCGTAGTAGTTACCCTGCCCTGCCACTTTCTCGCCGCCCAGTACCAGACGTGCACCTTCACGCAGCGTGGCCTTTACCTGTCCATCCAGTTCGTCACGCAGATCGGCGCGTGCCATCGGGCCCAGGAAGGTATTTTCATCCAGCGGATCGCCCATGGTGAGTGCCTGGACCGCGGCAGTGAAGCGTTTTTCAAATTCTTCAGCGATCGGAGCTTCCACAATAAAGCGTTTGGCAGCCATACACACCTGCCCGGTATTCTGGAAACGTCCAATAACGGCTGATTTAACCGCTTCATCAAGATCGGCATCCCCCAGCACGATAAAGGGATCGGATCCACCCAGTTCCAGCACGGTTTTCTTAAGTGCTGCGCCCGCCTGTGCAGCGATCGCGGCGCCAGCCCGGACACTTCCGGTAACGGCAACGGCGGCAATGCGGTCATCTTTGATGGCTACGGAGACACCATCGTTGTCAACGTTGATCAGGTTAAAGCCGCCAGCAGGCAGATCGGTTGCCCTGAACAGCTCAGCCATCAGTGTGGCGCTTCCCATGACGTTAGGCGCGTGTTTGAGCAGATAGGTGTTGCCTGCCAGCAACATACTCACTGCGCCCCGCAGAACCTGCCACAGGGGGAAATTCCATGGCATCACAGCCAGGATCACCCCGATGGGACGGAATCGCTGCCACGCATCGGCAATCTGCGTAGGCTGATCGGCCAGCATTGCAGGGCCATGTTCCGCATACCAGTCGCATAAGTTAGCGCATTTCAGAACTTCAGCGCGTGCCTGTGCAATGGGTTTACCCATCTCGAGGGTGATCATGCGGGAAAGATCCTGCTCACGCAGACGGATCTGTTCGCCAAGCTGACGTAATACGCGAACGCGGTCCGTCATGGTGCTCTGTTTCCATGCTGCAAAAGCAGATGCGTTTTCAGTTAGTGTCTGTTCCAGCTCTGCACTGTTCTGCAAAGGATAGCGTGCCAGAATTTCACCAGTTGTGGGGTTACGTGATAGGGCATGTTCAGTCATGGTGCCGTTTTCCTCATTCTGTCAGTGATGGAGAGACGATACGCGCTGTAGTTGATGATGAAAAATGAATAATAGTGAGGAAGTTTTTTATCGATTGAGAATGAATGCGGCTATGACCGATTAGTCGGTCAGGCAGTGGGCAGATTGCGGGCCAGTTTTTGCTGGTGGTCAACACGTCTGAAAATGATGTCACGCCTTAAGTTTTCCACTTATACAGTGACCAGATCCTAATAAACGATCCTTAATAGATCATATAGAGATCCTAAGAGATCCCCGATCGTCGCAGGCCGCACCCCACAAGGGCTGAAAGGGTGATCGCGTTCACTATAATCAGTAAAGTGTTCACTGTAATCAGTACTTTATTCACTGTACCAGGTAGAATGTTCACTGTAAACAGTGCTAATGTTCACTGTAGTCAGAAAACGATCCCTTTCATCCACAGAATGAAGATCTTACGCCATGGCAGATAAAGACAACGAAAACAAAGCGTTACTTGAACCTTTTCTGTCAGTGACAAAAAACAGCGGTGAAGTTATTCAGCTTCATCCCAACAAGAATAATACCGTTCAGCCTGTCGCTTTAATGCGTCTTGGGCTGTTCGTGCCGACGCTGAAATCTACTGCACGCGGTAAATCCGGTGCGATGGCATCAACGGATGCGACGAAAGAGCTGAAGAATCTGACGCTGGTGAAAGCGGAAGGCTACGAAAAGATTACCATTACCGGCGCGCGGCTGGATATGGATAACGATTTCAAAACCTGGGCGGGTATTATTCAATCGTTTTCCCGCTATCCGACCAAAGGCGATACTGTCACGCTGCCGTTTATCGACTTTGTTAAGATGTGTGGCATTCCCTCTGCCAACTCTTCAGCCGCCCTGCGCAAGCGTCTTGATGCCTCTCTGCGCCGTATCGCGACCAATACGCTCTCTTTTGAAGGTAACGGCAAGGCCTATCACACCCACCTTGTTCAGTCTGCTTATTACGATCGCGAAAAAGATATTGTGCGCATCCAGGCCGACCCCAAGCTGTTCGAACTCTATAACTTCGACCACAAGGTCCTGCTTCAGCTCCGTGCAATATCCCGTTTGAAGCGTAAAGAGTCTGCGCAGGCGCTTTACACCTTCCTGGAAAGCCTGCCAACCAATCCGGCGCCTATCTCGCTTGCACGCCTGCGTATGCGCCTGAACCTCGGCTCTAAGACCACCACGCAGAACCATGTCGTGCGGCGCGCGATGGAGCAGCTGAAAGAGATCGGTTATCTGGATTACTCAGAAGTGAAGCGTGGCCGCTCAGTCTTTTTTATTATCCACAGCCGTACGCCTAAGCTTGATGGCATCAGTAATCTTGAGAGCATCGATTCGCTGGATGAGATCGAGTTTGATGATTAACCCCTCACGTTCACTGTAATCAGTATTCCTGCGTGGCAGTGTCACTTTCTGCGTCACCGGTGACATTGCGCCATCCACTCTTCATTCACTGTAATCAGTACTCCCCAGGGATTCACTGTGATCAGTAACGTTCACTGTAATCAGTAACCGGGCCGCCGTGCAAAAGTGTGTTCAGACCCTACCCCCCTTCAATGCGCCTGATAACAAGGGCTTATAAGTAAGTTAGTGCTTACTCTCATATTGGTTAGCACTCAATTATACTGTGTTTACTGATTACAGTGAATGCCCTGACTTCGGTTGGCTAAGCCTCTCTCTGCTGATTACAGTGAATCCTTTTTACTGACTACAGTGAATGCCTTTGCTCTGCCCTGTTCTCAAAGAGCATTACTGGCTGGCCAGCAAATCAGGGTTGGATGCGGTTTACCATGAGGGGTCTGCTCAGCGTGATTCACATGATACGTATGACCTGAATGACACACGTAACCATAGAGAACAGCGTGACACTGTTACTGATTACAGTGAATGTTTGCTGATGGGCGCTACCCTCGCCTCACCATTGAATCTCTTTAACGGCTTTCCGAATCGCTACTGATTACAGTGAATGTTGTTGCCAGATGCCCGGTCTGAGGCGAGTCATAACTGCCATGGCGGGATGCTAATCTTGTACTGATTACAGTGAACGTTCTGCTGATTACAGTGAATGTTTGCTGCGGTGTACCTGAAGGCATCGTGCATTCTACTGATTACAGTGAACGTTAAAGTGAACCTGCTGACGGCATTGCTGATGTATACGATACGGGGCTGGTGCATGACTGGCTGAAGGGCGACAGAAGAAGCCGTTGCTCGCAAGGTCTGGTCACTTCATGACTCACGACCACGTCGGCACACACTGATGCAGAACAGAATCGCCTCTGTCTACTTACTGCTATCTACTGACTCATATTACGACCCCGTCGGCACGCCCTGATTCAGAAAAGAATCGCTTCTGTCTACTTACTGCTGACTACTGACTACAGTGAATGTTTGCGCGGTTGTTCTCCTTCTAATGCCTCTTCTGTTTGTGATGTTACTGACTATAGTGAATGTTTACTGCTTTCTGGATTTACTGATTACAGTGAACGTTTATGGGCTTTACGCTTCTGTATCGCAGACCAGAGTCGGTTGTGACGTTGCCGGTGTATATTCCCTCTCCAGATTCCGATGCTTTTATCATCCGCTGAGGATTTTTCAACCCATCCTTACTGACTACAGTGAACGTTTACTCTGCCCTGCTCCCTCTTCTGGCTCCTGATCGGCAAGTTTACTGATTACAGTGAACGTTGCTCTTCACAGAGCTGAACACGTAAAACGCTACTGACTATAGTGAATGTTGAAGTGATGCAGTGGCAAAGATCAGCACTGCAACCTGCAGTCACTGCCTGAAATCCATTTATCAATGTATCCATCGCTCTTTCGCCTGCTCCATAACGTCACCGAAAGAGACACAAGCTTTACTGACTACAGTGAACGTTTGATCTCAAGGTTCGTCTTCTGTGTTTTCCCCTTTCACGCTCAATGTACCCGGTTTGTCTGATGATTTTTTAAACCTGTTTGCTCACTACAGTGAATGTTTTGCTGATTACAGTGAATGCTGACCGCAATTAACCTGCAAAATATATTCGGCCAGACGAAATAATGTGATGAAGCTCACCAAAACCCGTGTGGTTACATAAAAACGGAGATTATGTTGAGAAGATAATTTATTGCCTCACGTGCAGGATTTCTGTATAAAGTCATAAATCCTACATGTTTGGAGCAACTATGGCTAATGATGACAAGCAGGTGATGAAGGTTGCGCAGCGTTCAGAACGCATGCTGCTAAGCCTCACCGAGCAAATTCAGGCGCAAAAGCAGGAACTGCATGAAAATACCTACTATCAGGTCTATGCCAAAGCGGCGCTGGCAAAGTTGCCCAAACTGACCCGAGCCAGTGTGGATTACGCAGTCAATGAGATGGAAGAAAGCGGTTATCAATTTGATAAACGTGCGGCCGGTTCTTCCGTTAAATATGCTATGTCGATTCAGAATATTATCGATATCTATCATCATCGTGGCGTGCCGAAGTATCGCGATCGCCATAGTGACGCTTACACCCTGTTTGTCGGTAATCTGAAGGGCGGTGTCTCCAAAACGGTTTCAACCGTCTCGCTGGCACATGCGTTGCGCGCACATCCCCATCTGCTTTTTGAAGATTTGCGCATCCTGGTTATCGACCTTGATCCGCAGTCCTCAGCAACCATGTTTCTGAACCACGAGCGCTCCGTCGGGCTGGTGGAAGCGACTGCGGCGCAGGCAATGCTGCAGAATGTCTCACGAGATGAGCTGGTCAACGAGTTTATCGTTCCGTCGATCATTCCGGGTGTGGATGTGCTGCCAGCATCGATTGATGACGCCTTTATCGCCTCAAGCTGGGATCAGCTTTGTGCTGAGCATCTTCCGCAACAGAACGTTCACGCCGTGTTGTATGACAACGTTATTGCCAAACTGAAAAAAGATTATGACTTTATCTTTATCGACAGCGGCCCGCATCTTGATGCCTTCCTGAAGAATGCGATTGCAGCGTCAGATCTTCTGATGACTCCGGTGCCACCGGCTCAGGTAGACTTTCACTCGACACTGAAATACCTGACTCGTCTTCCGGAACTGATTGCGATTATCGAAGACTCCGGCGCGACCTGTCGGCTGCAGGGTAATATTGGCTTCATGTCGAAGCTCTCCAATAAAGCAGACCACAAACTCTGTCATAGCCTGGCAAAAGAGATTTTTGGTGGCGACATGCTTGATGCTGCCCTTCCCCGCCTTGATGGTTTCGAACGTTGTGGCGAATCCTTTGATACGGTTATCTCCGCCAATCCTTCGACCTACGTCGGCAGCAGCGAAGCGTTGAAGAATGCACGATCCGCCGCAGAAGACTTTGCTAAAGCCGTCTTCGACCGTATCGAATTTATTCGCCTGAACTGAGGTTTGTATGAGCGCAAAAAGAATTACGATTGGCAGAACCTTCAGCCAGACTCCACTGGAAAATGACACGCCAGACAGCCAGCACAACCAGACATTCGTTCTGGCAACGGGCAAGCGCGCCCTGTTTCGCTTTGAACGCATTGCCGCCAGCGACGTTGAAAGCAAAACGTTCGTCACAATGGAAACCAACGGTCGCGATCAGGCAGGCCTGACACCTGATTCGCTGCGCGACATTATCCGGACCATTAAGCTGCAGCAGTTCTTTCCCGCTATTGGCGTGATGCGCGATGACCGCATCGAAATCCTGGATGGCTCACGTCGTCGTGCAGCCGCACTCTACTGCAAAACCGGCCTGGACGTGCTGATCACTGACGCGGCCATCACCGCTGATGAAGCCCGCCGACTGGCGCAGGATATTCAGACGGCACGGGAACACAATCTGCGCGAAGTGGGTATGCGTCTGTTAACACTTAAAGATGGCGGTTTGTCGCAGAAGGAGATTGCTGAAAATCAGGGTTTGTCCCAGGCGAAAGTGACGCGTGCCCTGCAGGCCGCCAGCGTTCCATCAGATTTGATTTCACTTTTTCCTAATCACGCTGAGCTGACCTATCCCGACTATAAAGCGTTGTTACAGGCTGCTGACAAGTTGAGTGAGTCCGGGCAAAGCGTTGAAGCTCTGATCAAATCCATTTCCAGGGAAATTGATGTGGTCTGTGCCCGTGAAGGTCTGGCCGAGGACGAGCTTAAAAATCATATTCTGCGTCTGATTCGACAGGGCAGCCAGACTCTGATCAAAGAACCGGAGAAAGATAAAACCCAGGCGACTGCGCTCTGGTCTTTTGCTGATAAAGATCGGTTCGCCCGAAAAAAGGTACGCGGACGGATGTTCAGTTATGAATTTAACCGGCAGTCGAAAGAGTTGCAGGAAGAGCTGGATAAAGTTATTGCGGAGACCCTGAAAAAATATCTCAACCGTTAACGTATCTGCACTCAAATCAGCCAGCGATAGACGCTGGCTTTTTTTTCGATTTTTGTAGCGAGTCGTCGTTAAAAGAGATGGCGGACACCCAAATTTCAGGCTGAAATCGCCAGATTTTTAAGTGTGAATTCATGGTTAAGCTATTGAAATATAATAAATTAATCTATTGTTTCTCGTTGAAAAACTGCATGAAATCGCCACTTCGCTGAACTCTTTCGCCAGATACCGAAGCCGCCACCAAACCGCACAGGCCACTATAAACAGAGATAACGTTTTTCGTCTGAAGCTTTCGTTGATAAATCTCATCGCCGCCAGCGCGCATCCGACGGTCAGAATATTGCAAGTAATGATTTTCCGGGGCTGGTTCATTAGTGACCAATCAACCCCCACTGAACCTCATTAACAGCATACCGGCTTCACACACTCCGCTAAACCCTCTGCCTGGCCTTTCTCCAATCATTAGCCCGCCAGCGATATTTCGTGATTAACTGTTTGTTTTTAATATAAAAGATGCAAGAATTTCAGCCTGAAATCGCCATGCCTGCAGCTAAAAGCTCCCTCGTTTCAGGCCTGAGGGCGAACGGATAAGATCAGAAAAGAGGCGTATCTTGAGAGCAGTAAAGTCCTGAACAGAGAGTGAAAAAAGATACTCAGAAACTATCCCTCACTTATCCACAGAAAAAGTGGATAACTTTTTCTGCGCGATAAAATTTTTTTTTGAAGAGGTGCGATACAAAATGCAGCTTTGGCAGGGAACTCCATTAAAACCTGATCAGCGCGAAAAGATTGTCACAGTCTGCTCATGACGGAAAGGTAGTTGCATGGCATCAGATTCACTGTATTGGGTAAAGCAGATGAAATCGGCAGCTTACGGACGAAGAGCCCCTATCGGCCTACCTGATAAAAGGCGATGGCTCACTGCACTGCTGTTTACAGTGAATTGCGAGAAATAACGTCTGTATGGCATTGAACCGGGTTATAAGTGGCTGTTATCAGCATACAGCGTAGTTGCTGATGCGCAGAGAGTGCTGACCACTGCAATCAGTAATCAGACCGATGTGAAGTGACGTAATGCAATGATGATCTTCCACGGCAGCAGCGAACCTATGCAGAAGAAAACCGGGCCAGGCCCGGTTTTGATATGAATCAGGCTTCAAGCCAGGCGGTGATTTGCTTAACCATGGCATCCGTTGAGATGCCATAACGGTCATGCAGCGTCGGTAGTGCGCCTGCTGCAAGGAAAGCATCCGGCAGCGCAATCTGTTTAAAGCGCGGTGTCACATGGTTTCGCATTAATAGGCCGGCAATAGCTTCGCCTAAGCCACCGGTTATCGAATGATTTTCAGCGGTGATAACCAGCTGGTTATGATGCAGTGCTACTCCCGCCTCACGCAGGATGGTCTCTTCATCCAGAGGCTTAATCATGGGTGAGTGAACCACACCGACCTCAATCCCCTGCTTCTCCAGCGCTTCAGCGGCCTCAAGCGCCCGCATGGTCATCAATCCGCTGCTGATAATAACGGCATGCTTACCGCCGCGCAGGCGCTGAGCCTTACCGTGCTGATAGCGATAGTCATATTTATCCAGCACCAGCGGAACCTTACCGCGCAGCAGGCGCAAATAGACCGGACCCTGATGTTCAGCGATAGCCGGTATCACCTGGCTAATCTCCAGTGCATCGCAGGGATCGATGATAGTCAGGTTCGGCATGCCACGGAAGATTGCCAGGTCATCAGTCGCCTGATGACTCGGTCCATAACCGGTGGTCAGGCCCGGCAGTGCGCAGGCGATTTTAACGTTCAGATTCTCTTCGGCAATGGCCATGCAGATAAAATCATAAGCGCGGCGGGAAGCAAAGACGGCATAAGTGGTGACAAAAGGCATAAAGCCTTCACGCGCCATACCTGCTGCGGCGCTCATCAGTAACTGTTCCGCCATGCCCATCTGATAAAAGCGTTTCGGAAAAGCCTCTGCGAACAGGTGCAGATCGGTATATTTACTTAAATCAGCCGTCAGACCGACCACATCTGAGCGCTGCTCTGCCAGAGAGACCAGGGCATGTCCAAAAGGAGCTGAAACCGTGGGCTGGCCTTCAGCGGCGATCGAGGCGATCATGGCGGAAGTGGTCAGACGTTTTTTTTGCGGTTGTGAACTCATCTCAGACTCCTTGCTCAAGTGCGGTCAGGGCTTTGTCCCACTCATCGGCATCGACCCGAATAAAGTGGGTTTTCTCACGACTTTCCAGAAACGGCACACCTTTGCCCATTCGGGTATCGCAAATGATGACGCGCGGCTGGGGTTCGGGCCAGCTGCGAGCCGCATCAAAGGCGGCCTGCAAAGCAGAGATATCGTTGCCATCAACCCGCTGGGTGTACCAGCCAAAAGCCTGCCAGCGATCCACAATCGGTTCAAAAGCGAGAATCTCACTGCTATGGCCGTCAGCCTGCTGATTGTTGACGTCGATAAGGGCGATCAGGTTATCAAGTTGCCAGTGTGAGGCGGACATTGCCGCTTCCCAGGTAGAGCCTTCATTCAGTTCACCATCTGAAAGCAGGTTATAGACTCGTGCCTGCGAGCCTTTCTGTTTCAGCCCCAGACAGGCACCCACAGCAATACCTAAGCCATGACCCAGTGAACCGCCGGTAATTTCCATGCCTGGGGTATAGGCAGCCATGCCGGACATCGGCAAGCGGCTCTCATCAGTCCCATAAGTTTCCCTTTCTTCTTCAGGTATCACGCCTGCTTCCAGCAAGGCGGCGTAAAGGGCGATAGCGTAATGGCCAATCGACAGATAGAAGCGATCGCGGTCTTCCCACTCGGGTTGATCCGGCCGGTAATTCATGGCGTGGAAATAGCTGACAGCAAGCAAATCGGCGGCACCCAGCGCCTGACCGATATATCCCTGCCCCTGAATCTGCCCCATTAATAAGGCATGGCGGCGAATATTGGTGGCTCGTTGCTGCAATGAGAGCACGTGTGAAGCGTGACGAGAGTCAGTCATATTACCTCCTGATTAACGATTAACGTCCGCTGCCCGGATGCGCAGCACGCATAGCGCGCCACCCAGCAGGACGGCAGCAATAAAGTACATTCCGGAAGCGGGCGTACCGGTTGCGGTGGTGATGGTGCCTATCAGCCACGGTGAGAAAAAACCGGCCAGATTAGCAATGCAGTTCACGGCGGCGATGCCTGCGGCGGCAGAGACGCCACCTAACAGATTGGTCGGCAACATCCAGAACAGCGATGAGGCGGAAAGAATGCCCGCAGCGGCAATACAAAGGGAGAGCAGTGACAGGGAAACGCTATGGCTCAGCAGAGTTGCCAGCGTCAGTCCGGTGAGTCCGATCAGCATTGGAACAATCAGATGCCAGCGGCGTTCACGATAGCGATCGCCACTGCGCCCGGCCAGCAGCATAAAGATAATGGCGCAGAGGTAAGGCAGACTGGTCAGCAGCCCAATATGCAGCGGTTCACTGACGCCTGAGTTTCTCACCAGCGTCGGTAACCAGAACGTCAGGGCGTACTGACCCATCACCACACAGAAGTAGATCAGCGCCAGCAGCCACAGACGACGGTCGGCGACAAAGGCTTTTACCGTGCCATGACAGGCTTTCTGCTGATTATCTTCATCCAGATCGGCGCGCACCCGGCGTTTCTCATCTTCGTCCAGCCACTCTGCCTGTTCAACACGATCCTTCAGAACCAGCAGTACCACTAATCCCATAACAAGGGTGGGGATAGCTTCCAGCATAAACATCCACTGCCAGCCGGCCCATCCGTGAAAGCCTGCAAAGGTCGCCATAATCCAGCCTGAGAGCGGGCCGCCAATCATCCCTGAAAGTGGAATGGCGACAAACCAGAGCACGGTCATACGCGCGCGACGGTGTGATGGAAACCAGTAGGTCAGGTAGAGCAGTAAACCTGGCGCAAGACCGGCCTCGGCGACGCCGAGCAGAAAGCGCAGCAGGTAGAACTGCCATGCGGTTTCTACAAAGGCGAACAGGGCTGAGATGATTCCCCATGTGATCATAATGCGGGCAATCCAGCGGCGTGCGCCGACACGGTGCAGGATCAGGTTACTCGGCACCTCAAAGAAGAAGTAGCCGATAAAAAAGATCCCGGCACCCAGTCCATACACGGTTTCGCTGAGAGACAAATCATCCATCATCTGTAATTTAGCGAAGCCCACATTGACGCGATCAAGATAGGCGCAGAGATAACAGAGCATCAGCCAGGGCATCAGGCGCCAGGCAATTTTGCGATAGGTGATATCGCGCGCAGCAGAGGCTGCGCTCAGATTAAGCGTGGTCATGGTGTTCACTCCCGAGGTTAGCCCGCCAGGCGTGCGGGCAGGGAAGGGCGCTATTTAATGGATCAGCATGCCGCCGTTCACATCCAGCGTGATGCCGGTGAGATAACCGGAGAGATCGCTGGCGAGAAACAGCGCAGCGTTGGCGACGTCACTGGCGGACCCAAGGCGGCCGAGCGGAATTCCGTCGAGAATGGCGTGGCGGCGTTCATCCTGTAACAGGCCACCAGTGATGTCCGTCTGGATCAGACCGGGCGTCAGGGCATTAATGCGTATCTGGTCAGGGCCAAATTCGCGCGCCATCGCTTTAGTCAGGCCCAGAACGCCCGCTTTAGCAGCACTGTAGTGCGGGCCACCGAAAATCCCGCCGCCGCGCTGTGCTGAGACCGAGGACAGGCAGACGATACTGCCGCCTTTCTGCTGCTGCATGGTGGGGATCACCGCCTGAGACATCAGCAGCGTGCCGCGCAGATTGACATCAAGAATACGGTTGTAATCCTCGATGCCGATTTCCAGTGTTTTAACCGGCTGAGTAATACCTGCATTGTTGACCAGCACATCAATACGGCCGAAGTGCTCAAGGACCTGGTCGATGGCACGACGAACAGAGAGGGGATCGGTCACATCGGTGGCCAGGCCGAGATGCCCCTCACCACAAGACTGTGCGCTGGCCTGGGCGGCCTGCAGATCTAAATCGAGCACTACCACGCGCGCACCATGCTGAGCAAAACAGGCGGCTGTTGCCCGGCCAATGCCGCGCTGAGAGGTGGCACCTGTAATAATCGCAACTTTATTTTCGAGTAACATTGTCCACTCCAGAAAAATAATTATTAGTGGTTCGGTATCGCTACCGGCAGGGTCACGATCAGAATTGATAAAGCGGCTAATATTGGCAATGCAAAAAAATTCATTTGATGCTGAATGAATTTGTTGGTTTGATGCAGTTAACAATTCTGCGATTTAAAAATGGGCACACATCACAAAATTCCAGTGTGGAGAGGCGGATGGAAAAGCAGTCTGATCACTTACCTTCGATTAAATCACTGCGGGTTTTTGAGCAGGTGGCCCATTTTGGTAATGTCGCGCGTGCGGCCGAGGAATTAAGTATTACGCCTTCGGCGGCCAGTCATCAGCTGGCAAAACTGGAGCGTGAACTGGGCTGTATTCTGTTTAATCGTTCGGCAAAGGGCGTAGTGCTGACGCTGTCGGGTGAGCATTACCTCAGGGAGATTGGTCCGATACTGCTGAGTCTGACGCAGGCGACTGCACGCATCAGTAACGAGAAAGCCCGCAGCAACCTCAGGATCCACTGCGCGCCCAGTCTCGGTCTGCTGTGGCTGTTGCCGCGCATCCATAAATTTCGCGACAGCTATCCCGAGTTCCAGCTCACGCTCTCCTGCTCTTACGAGAATTTATCTTTCAGCCGCGACAATATTGATATTGCGATACGCCATGGATTCCCGGACTGGAACTCATTCGAGATTAAAACGATCCGCCACGAAAGAATGTCGGTGCTGGCCTCGCCTGAGTATCTGAAAAAACATCCTGTTAATCAGGCCGCTGATTTAATTCATCATGCGCTGATATTATCGGAGTCGCCGCTTATTCAGTGGCCGCAGTGGTTTGCTTCTCAGCAATTACCTCAGCCAGATAAAGAGTGGTTATTTCGCTTTGATCGCTCTTATATGAGTCTTGAGGCGGCGATGTTAGGCCACGGTCTTATATTTGAAAGTGAATTGCTGGCGGAGGATTATCTGCGCAGTGGAAAACTGGTCAGAGTCTTGTCCGAACAGGAGAGTCTGCCCGTTAGCGCCCATCATCTGGTCTTCCCGCGTGGATTTGCCCAGTTTCCCCGCGTCGCGCATTTCCTGAGCTGGATCCAGCAGGAACTGAAAGTGTTAACCTAATGTTAAAATAACTTTCACGTCGTCATTATTGCGCCGGTTTATTTATCCGGTTAACTATCCCTGTTATAAAAATCGCATTGCTAAAGCTAACTTTTAAATACCGTCTACACTTCTTTACCCACTCGGTAAATATGTTCCATTTCTATTCCGTATGAAATTTAATCAAACGGATGTTTAACTTATTAATGGCAGGGATATTATGAGTACGAATACACCAGACTCTGGTGAAGCGGGCGATCACGCGCCTGCGGATACGGTACGCCAGCGCATTTTTTTAGTGGTACTGGTTGCCACTATGGGCGCGCTGGCTTTTGGTTATGACACCGGGATAATCTCGGGTGCGTTACCCTACATGACCTCACCACCCGATCAGGGTGGACTTGGACTGAATTCATTCACTGAAGGGCTGGTAGCCTCTTCGCTGGTGTTCGGTGCCGCGATAGGCTCTTTCCTGAGTGGTTTCTTCTCTGACCGGTTTGGCCGGCGTATTACACTACGCAGCCTGGCGGTTATTTTTGTGCTGGGTTCACTGGGAACAGCGCTGGCGCCTTCTGTCAATGTCATGGTGGCAATGCGCTTCCTGCTGGGGATTGCTGTCGGTGGCGGTTCCTCTACCGTGCCGGTGTTTATCGCCGAAATTGCCGGACCGCGCCTGCGTGCGCCGCTGGTCAGCCGCAATGAGCTGATGATCGTTACCGGACAGCTCATTGCTTATGTTGCCAGTACGCTGCTGAGCTATCTGCTGCATGATGAGCACCTGTGGCGCTACATGCTGGCAATTGCCATGGTACCGGGTCTTTTGCTGTTTATCGGCACGTTCTTCGTTCCCGCCTCACCTCACTGGCTGGTGGCGGAAGGGCGTCTGAAAGAGGCTAAAAAGATCCTGAAGTATCTGCGTGAAACGCCGCGTGAAGTGCGCCATGAGATGGCGCAGATGAAGAAGCAGGCGAGAGCGGCGGAACGTGGGCCGGATGCGAAAACCCTGATCCGTGAGAAGTGGGTGATTCGCCTGATGGTTATCGGCGTCGGTCTGGGCTTTGTTGCCCAGTTCACCGGGGTAAATGGTTTTATGTATTACACCCCGATCATCCTTAAACAGACCGGACTTGGCACCAGCGCCTCGATTGCCGCGACCATCGGTAACGGCGTGGTCTCAGTGGTGGCGGCGATTGTAGGTATCTGGGCGGTTAGTCGCTTCCCGCGCCGGACGATGCTGATTACCGGCCTGTGTCTGGTGGTAGCTTCGCAGATTATGCTGGGCAGCGTGATGACCTTTATCGCTCCCAGCCTGATGCAGAGCTACCTCGCCCTGGCCTGTATTCTGCTGTTCCTGTTCTGCATGCAGATGTGCATCTCCCCGGTCTACTGGCTGATGATGTCGGAACTGTTCCCGATGCAGTTGCGCGGCGTGTTAACCGGCGGCGCTGTCTCACTACAGTGGATCTTTAACGCGATAGTCGCCTTTGGTTTTCCACCGATAATGGAATATGCCGGCAGCACCACCTTCTTTATCTTTGCCGCGATTAACGTCGGGTCGCTGATCTTCGTGATGGCGATGGTGCCAGAGACGCGGGGCAAAAGCCTGGAAGAGATTGAGTCACACATGAAAGAGAAGTTTGGTGAAAAGCCAAAAGAGGCTGAAGCCTCCTGAGTCTCCCACCGGATTCAGCCCACCGGCTGAATCCGGTTTTACCTCCTTATCGCCTTATCTTGTTACCTCCTTATCTTCTTACTAACCGTTGCACCGCATTTCCCCGTACTTATCCTCACTAAGTACCATCAGACAACATTCACTGTAATCAGCAATTTTCCCTCGATTAATTTCCATACAGTTCTGGCGATTTCAGGCTGAAATCGCCAGAACCTGACTGAATAAGCTGTCGTTATTGTCTTCAGAAACTACCGGTTAAGCGAAGCATGACCGCTGACAAAGATTGCATCAGGCTCTGCGCTATACTCATTTTTCATCTGCTCCGCACGCTGACCGGTACGCACTATGAAAATTTCAACCACCACGGCAGTTTTTGCCGCATTGCTGACTGCTGCGCCATTGCATGCTGAAAACACACCAATCTCCTCCTGGTGGAATGGATTCACTGACGATGTTGCGCAGACCTGGAACGCGCCTCAGCATACCGATCTCTACCTGCCATTTATCAGCTGGCACGCCCGCTTTATGTACGACAAAGAAAAAACCGATAACTATAACGAGAATCCCTGGGGAGGCGGTCTGGGCATTTCCCGCTACAGCGACAGCGGCAACTGGAGCGCGCTTTATGCAATGGCTTTCAAAGACTCACACAATGAGTGGCAGCCGATTGTCGGTTATGGCTGGGAGAAGGGCTGGTATCCAGGTTCGAATCAGGACTTTCGTCTTGGCGCGGGATTAACCGCCGGTATCACTGCACGCGAAGATTTTGGTAACTATATTCCGCTACCGATTATTCTGCCGCTGTTCTCTGCCGGTTATAAGGCGCTGAATGTACAGTTCACCTATATTCCGGGCACGTACAATAATGGCAACGTGCTGTTTGCGTGGTTTCGCTATGCATTTTAATTTTTCAGGAAAGGATTTATGACCCGGAGGTGGAAAACCGTCACCCGCAGGCTCTGGCGTCTTGCGATTGTGTCTGGAGTATTGTTACTGCTGCTACTGATTATTCGAATCTATGAAGCGGAGCGCGGGCCGGAGTTACATCGCTGGCACACCTGGGTCCCGCATGAACTGACAGTAGAACAGCTTGATAATGCGACCTATGCCGACTACCTCAAGGCCGAAAATCATCTGTTCGACGAGATGAAGCAGCAGGTCAGCAACCGGCTGGATGCGGAAGATAAAACGCCACTCAACCGATACTATGCTGGCAGCATGATCTATCCGGGGCATTTCGCGCAGGACTGGAACCGTTCCTATATTCTGCAACCGACGGGCAGGCCGCGCGGTGCGGTAGTGCTGTTACATGGACTGACCGACAGTCCTTACAGTCTGCGGCATGTGGCAGAGGCTTACCGTCAGCAGGGTTATGTGGCGGTGGCGATACGGTTACCGGGTCACGGTACGGTGCCTGCGGGTCTGACCGATGTTGACTGGCAGGACTGGATGGCCGCCACACGCCTGGCGGTGCGGGAAGCGACCCGGCTGGCGGGCACGCAGACGCCGCTGCATCTGGTGGGTTTCTCGAACGGCGGGGCGCTGGCGGTAAAATATGCGCTCGACAGCCTGGGCGATCACACGCTGCGTCGTCCGCAGCAATTGATTCTGTTATCGCCGATGATCGGTGTGACTCGTTTTGCCCGGTTCGCAGGTGTTGCCGGGTTGCCCTCTGTTTTCCCTGCCTTCTCGAAAACGGCCTGGCTGAATATCGTGCCGGAGTTTAATCCGTTTAAATACAACTCTTTTCCGGTTCACGCTGCCCGGCAGACCTATTTGCTGACGCAGGCGCTGCAGAAAGAGATCCTCCAATATGCGCGTAATCAGCAGCTCTCCGGTTTCCCGCCCGTGCTAACCTTTCAGTCGGTCATGGATTCCACCGTCAGTACGCCTTCGGTCATCCGCTCGCTCTATAATTATCTGCCAGTGAACGGCAGCGAACTGGTGCTGTTCGATATCAATCAGGCGGTCAGCGTCAGTCCGTTATTCCGCCACTCCTCATATACCGCGGTTAATCAGCTGTTGCCTGCGGCGCGTCGGAATTACTCATCCACAGTGATCACCAATGCCTCCGCCACCTCACTGGAGATGGTGACGAAAAGCGTTCCCGCGGGAGAGATGCAGGAACGGATTCAGCCGCTGGCAATTGCCTATCCGGCGGGTCTCTACTCACTGTCGCACGTTGCGATTCCATTCCCGGCCGAGGATGGGTTATATGGCAGCGCGCCCGCGCAGAAGAATGAGTTTGGTATCAGTTTTGGGACGTTGTCACTGCGCGGCGAGAGTGCGGTGCTGATTGTCGGGCTGGACTCGATTATGCGCGCCACCTCTAACCCGTTTTATCCTTATATGATTAACCGAATCGATCACCACATCAGTTGTAGCGACAAGCCGCAACTTGCGGCCTGTCTCAGCAGTTTCTGAATCAGTACAGCATCAGGCCCGCACGATGCGGGCCTGATGTTAAATAGCGTTCAGCATTTCCATCACATCATCCGACAGTTCCAGGCTGTCGCTGGCAAGATTCTCTTTAAGATGTTCCGGGGAAGAGGTGCCTGGAATCAGCAGAATATTTGGCGATCGCCGCAGCAGCCACGCAAGTGCGACCTGCATCGGCGTGGCATTCAGGGATGTAGCCACTTCATTAAGCTGATCCGACTGCAACGGAGAGAAGCCACCCAGCGGGAAGAACGGCACATACGCAATTCCCTGCTGCGCCAGCTGATTCACCAGCTCATCATCCTGTCGATGCGCTAGGTTATACATATTCTGCACGCAGACAATCGGCGTCATCGCCTGAGCTTCTGCGATCTGCGTGGCGGTAACGTTACTCAGGCCAATATGGCGAATCAGTCCGCGCGCCTGTAACGCCAGCAGCGCCTCCAGTTGTGGCTTCAGAGAGCCTTCTTTCGGCCTGGCCGGATGCAACATACTGCGCAGGTTCACCACTTCAATCACATCCAGCCCCAGGTTGCGCAGGTTATCTTCAACTGCCTGCGTCAGCGCCTCTGGCTCCATCGCCGCCAGCCAGCCGCCTTTGGCGTCGCGTCGGGCACCCACTTTGGTGACGATGCAGAGATCCTGCGGATAGGGATGTAGCGCCTTTTTAATCAGCTGGTTGGTTTCGTGCGGACCGTAAAAATCGCTGGTGTCGATATGATTAACGCCTGCCGCGACAGCGTCGCGCAAAACCCGGATTGCCCGGGCTTCATCTTTTACCGGGCCGAACACGCCCGGCCCGGCCAGTTGCATTGCGCCGTAGCCGATACGGTTAACTTCACGATCGCCTAACGTAAAAGTCATGGTGGTGTTTGACATGAAAACCTCCTGCGTGAATGTAGATCAATTGTAACGGTGATTCAGCTGTGCAACTATCCGGTGAAATCAGGACAGACTGTACAGGGTGATGCACAATGGCGATCGATATGGCGCTGCTGGATGCCGTCGTGGCGGTGGCAAAAGCGGGAGGGTTTCGGGAAGCGGCACGCGTCACCGGCAGCAATGCGTCACGCCTGAGCGATGCGGTTCGACGGGCGGAACAACAGCTGGGCATTCGTCTGTTTCACCGCACCACTCGCACCGTGGTGTTAACCGAAGCGGGCAGGGCGCTGATGGAACGTCTGCTGCCCGCGATCAATGAAGTTAACGCCGCGCTGGATGCGGTGAATCGCTACCGAAACACCCCTGGTGGCACGCTGCGGCTGAATGTGCCGGTCAGTGCTACGCGGCTGGTACTGCCCGCGCTGGTGCCGGAATTTTTGCAGCGTTATCCCGACATCCGGCTGGAAATTGTGGCGGAGAGCAGCGTGCAGGATGTCTTTCGTGACGGTTGTGACGCCGGGATTCGTTATGATGAGCGGCTGGAGCAGGATATGGTGGCGATGCCAATTGGCCCCAGACAGCAACGGTTCGCGCTGGCGGCTTCTCCGGCTTATCTGGCAGAACATGGCCGACAGGAACATCCGCGCGACCTGATCCATCATCGCTGTCTGCGTGGCCGTTATGCCAGCGGCCTCATGGCTGACTGGACCTTCAGCCACGAGGGCGAAGAGATCAGCGTTGAAACCAGCGGGCCGCTGGTGGTTTCGGTCGGTGGCGCAATGGATCTGGCGGTGGAGGCGGCCATCGCCGGAAGCGGCGTGATATATCTGTTTGACGAGTGGCTCAGGCCAGCCCTTGACAGCGGCAGGCTGGAACCGCTGCTGCAACCCTGGTGGCTGACTTTCTCCGGTCCGTGGCTCTATTACAACGATCGCCGCCTGATCCCCGCCCCGCTTCAGGCATTTATCGACTTTGTGCGCGAAAAAAACGGGCGCGAAAACAACTCAGCTATACCAGTTAAACCCCTGTGGCACCCGTGAAAATCCGGCATGTCGCAACGCGTTAAGCAGCGGTGACCGCGAAACCGGTTCACCATCTACCTTCTCCAGCGTGAAACTCGCGGGCTTTTCACGCTTCAGTGCCAGGCCCAGCGCCGCCACCGCGACCTGCTGCAGCGCGGGATCGTCGGTGAATGTCAGCAACTCTTTGCCTCCCGGCGTCAGGTAGAGTACCAGCGCGCCGCCTGCAATCACCACGCGACCTCCCTGACGGCGGGTCGGGCGGATGCCGCTGGCGTGGAGCGGCCAGCTCAGTAACGCACCAAATGGATTCGCCGGGTCCGGTGCGGCCAGCGCCACAGCCTCTGTCGCGGTCAGCGGCTTTTCTGCCAGCTCCCGCAGCCGCTCAATGGTGTTATGGTCGGCAAACTGCGCGCCGCCCGCACCAGCGACAAACCGGCCACGCAGCAATCGTCCGGCATCTTCCATGCTGCGTAATACCGGCTGTAACGCCGGGAATCCTCCGGGGATCTGCTCCGATATCGCGCTACCCCGGCTGATCACCCCATAACGGTCGAGAAGATTTTCCACCAGCGACAGGGCCAGCCGGGCAGGAGCAATCTCCTGTCGGTTAACCCGCGACCAGCGACCAGCCAGCGTGTTGACCGCCGGTCGGCGTGCAGAAAGTGCGCCCGGGGTGAAGCGCTGACCAAAACGGGTGCGCAGGGTACGCGCGGGACGTGAACGGGGGGCGCCTGGCGTGGTCAGCAGCCCACGCACCGCAATCCAGCTATCGGCAGTGACATAGCCCTGCCACACCAGTTGCCACAGGGCAGCATAAATATCGGTGGTTTGCGTCTCTGCCTCGTCCATCTGTGCCATGATCTCATGAACAAACCACGAGCCACCCCGGCTCAATGCGTCGAGAGTCGCCTGCTGAATCGGCGTCAGAGGCTGCGTAGTGTCAATCATCGGCAGTGTTTCAGCGGCATATTCCGTGAGGTGCAGCGAGATCAACCCATCATTCTGACCCAGCGCTTTGTGTCCGCACCAGGTAACCTCGCCACTGGCTAACAGTTCATCGAGCATCGCGGGCTGATAGTCGGCTATCCTGGCGCGCAGGATTTGTGACTCCCACAGCGAGGCCGGTAGCGGCACGCCCGCAAGTTGCTCAATCACACGTAACAGCCTGCTAACCCCCTGATGCTCTTCACGCTGCGTGTTAAGCACACCGTGACGCTCCAGCAGCAGGTTGATCCAGGCGGCAGGTGGAACAGGCCGGGTTGCTTCACGTGCTGATTGCAGTGAACGTAAGCGTAACCGTTTGAAGATCTCTGTGGAAACCCACTCCGTTTCCGATGCGCCCTCTGGCGAACCCATATTGAGCAGGTTGCCCTGCTGATGCAGGGAGAGCAGCACCTCATTCACAATGGCGATACCCAGACCAAAATACGTGGCCAGCTGTCGGGCAGTGAACAGGGTATGGGTTCGGGCGTAGCGATTAATGAGATCGCGTAGCGGATCGGCCTGCGGCTCCAGAAATGTTTCGGGCAGATCGTCAGGCAGTACAACGGCCAGTGCATCGCGCAGGCGGGCTGCATCTTCAATGATCGCCCAGCGCTCTTCACCGGCAAGGGTGATCGGGATCATTCGCTGCGCGGCATCGAACTGCGTTATGGCTTCCGCGATCTGCTGGGCGTTGCCACTGAAACGTGCCGCAATACCGGCAACCGCGAGCGGGCCAAGATCGCGCAGCAGATCGATAATGCCTTCGGTGTGCTGCGCCTGATAGCGGGAATCAATGCGCTGCAGTTCCTTTTCAACCTGCTCAACGACGTCAGGTGCCAGCAAATCACGCTTGCTGGTCTGGCCGAGCAGCTCACCCAGCAGGTTACTGTCGAGCGCCAGCAGTGAGGCGCGCCGTTCTGCCAGGGGGGCGTCGCTGGCGTAAATAAACTCTGCAACATAGCCAAACAGCAGCGGCGCGGCAAAAGGGGAGGGCTGTTCGGTCGTCACCTCGACCAGTTTTACCTTTCCCTGTGCCATCTGTTCCATCAGCTGGTGCAGGGCAGGCAGATCGTAGACATCCTGCAGACATTCGCGTGCGGTTTCGATAAGGATGGGGAAATCGTCATACTGTCGTGCAACTTCCAGCAACTGACCGGCGCGCAGCCGCTGCTGCCAGAGCGGCGAACGTTTGCCCGGATTACGCCTCGGCAGCAGCAGAGCGCGTGAGGCACATTCACGGAAGCGGGCGGCAAACAGCGCCGATTGACCGACACTCTCAGTGACCTCCCGGGTCAACTGGTCGGCGTCGAACATAAACAGGTCAGCGCCGGGTAACACTCCCTCGCTGGCGGGAAAGCGGGCCACGATGCCGTCATCGCTGGCCGCAACAGAAGCATCAATGCCCAGGCGTTGCTGGATTCGGGCGGCAATCGCCAGCGCCCATGGCGCATTGACCCGCTTTCCCCAGGGCGAATGCAGGATCACCCGCCAGTCGCCGATTTCGTCACGGCAGCGTTCGATCAGCAATGTGCGATCGTCCGGCAGTACGCCGGTCGCGGTGCGTTGTTCAGCCAGCAAAGCCAGCAGATTCGTGACTGCGCGGGCATCCAGCCCCAGCGCGCCCAACTGCTCCTGCGCATCCGCCGGTGAAGCCGCACTCAGATGACGCAGAAACAGCCCGAGGCTGGCACCCGATTCGGCCGAGCGGCCCACACCTTCTCCGCGCCAGAAAGGCAGACGAGCCGGACGGCCTGGCGCAGGCACCACCAGTACCTGGTCGTGGGTAATCTGCTGAATCCGCCACGACGTTGCGCCCAGGGTAATAATGTCATTGACCCGCGACTCATAGACCATCTCTTCATCCAGTTCGCCGACACGACGTGAGCCAGCCTGCTCTTCGCCTTCCGGCAGAATGACGCTGAACATGCCGCGATCGGGAATGGTGCCGCCGCTGGTCACGGCCAGATGCTGAGCGCCGGGTCGCGGCGTCAGCAGTCCGCTCTGACGATCCCACACCAGCTGCGGCCGCAGCTGAGCAAAAGCGTCTGAGGGAAACTTACCCGCCAGCATATCGAGCGTGGCATCAAACAGCCGACGCGACAGAGTGCGAAACGGATCGGCCCGACAGACCTGCGCATACCAATCATCGACCTGTAAGGGATCCATTGCGACGGCCGCCAGGGTTTGCTGCGCCAGGATATCGAGCGGGTTACGCGGCGGAGCCAGCGCATCGAGCTGGCCCGCACGCATCGACTGCAATATGACGGCCGAATCCAGCAGATCGCGCCGGGTGCGCGGAAACAGGATGCCGGTTGATACGCCGCCAACCTGATGTCCGGCGCGTCCCACGCGCTGCAGTGAGCTGGCGACTGAAAGCGGTGCGCCCACCTGGATCACCAGATCCACCGGCCCCATATCAATGCCCAGTTCAAGACTGGAAGTCGCCACCACGCAGCGCAGTCTGCCCAGCTTCAGTGCGGCTTCAATCTCGCCTCGCTGCTCCTTCGAGACGGACCCGTGGTGCGAGCGGGCAATAAGATCGTCACTGTCGTCCGGTTCTGCATCCCGATCGCCAGCGGTTGTCTGCTGCGCCAGATAACGCGCATTGAGCCGCGCAGTCAGCTTTTCCGCCAGGCCACGCGAATTCACAAACACCAGCGTGGCGCGATGGGACATGACCTGCTGCAGAATGCGCGCTTCAATGTGCGGCCAGATCGAACCGCTGGCAGAGGTGGCTTCACCGGTCAGGTCATCGGGGCTGGCAATATCGGTCATATCTTCGACCGGCACCTCGATGGTCAGGTGCAGCGTCCGGTCGGCGGCCGGATTAACGATCTGAACGGGCTGACAGCCGCCAAGGAAGGCGGCCACCCGCTCAACCGGTCGGACCGTAGCGGAAAGCCCGATACGCTGGGCGGGCTGTGGCAGCAGCGCATCGAGCCTCTCCAGGCTCAGCGCCAGCTGAGAACCCCGCTTCGATCCCGCCACCGCATGCACCTCATCGACGATGACCGTGGTCACGCCCTGCAGCGTCGTTCGCGCTTTTGAGGTCAGCATCAGAAACAGTGACTCGGGTGTGGTGATCAGAATATCGGGCGGGCGGCGCACCAGCCTGGCGCGCTCTGCACTGGGCGTATCGCCGGATCGCATTCCGATATTCAGAGTGATCTCTGGCTCATTCAGCGCCTGCCGCTCAGCGTAAACGCCTGCCAGCGGCAGATTAAGGTTGCGCTGTACGTCCGCGGCCAGCGCTTTAACCGGTGAAATATAGAGAATGCGGGTGGTCGTTTCACGTGCAGGTGAGGGCTGCGCGGTTCGGAACTGAAACAACGTGTCGATGGCGGTGAGGAAGGCCGCCAGCGTCTTCCCTGAACCGGTCGGGGCGATCACCAGCGCATGTTCTCCGCTGGCTATCGCCTGCCATGCCGCCTGCTGCACCGGCGTGGGTGCAACAAAGGTGGCAGAAAACCAGCGTCGTGTGGCGGATGAAAACCGGGCTAAAACCGCATCAGATTGGGATTTCGACATCATACTCACGGTATCACGCAGCAACTGCGCCTGAAATTAATCCGTTGAGTGTAAGTGAAAATTGCCGTTTGTGGATGACGCGGCAGATATCTGGCCGCGTCGGGCGGATTTATTAACTGGCCGCTCCGGCTAAAGCGCGACCTCTGATCGCCAGCAGCGACACCAGTGCCAGCACGATAATAGTCATGCCATAGAACCAGGCGGTCTGGTTCAGCCCGATATGCGGCGCTGCCACTCCGGCGGCAATCGCAGGGAGGGCAAAGGCGAGATAGCTTTTGATCAAAAAGGCGGAGAACAGTCCGGCGCGTTCATGACTTTCAGCGAACTGCATAATGATCTTCAGCACGCTGGAGAAAATCGATCCAAATCCCTGACCCGCAATGGCAGTGCCGAGATAGAGCCAGGCCACGCTGTGCAGAGAAAGGCCCGCAAGAGTGACGCTGACGCCCACTATCAGCATCAGCGTACCGATAACTAATGCCCGCGCGGGCGGTAACGGGCGAAAGAGAAATACTGCTGCCGTTGCGCTCAGCATCAGCGTCGCCACAATCGAGCCGCCGATAAAAGGCGATGTCAGGCCGGTTGCGTTCGCCACCATTGAGGGCATCAGTGAAAGGTAAAATCCGCCCAGCATCCAGGTTGCGATATTAACCGGCGTCACCATTAACAGCGGGCCCAGCGCGCGTCGCGGTATGCTGACCTGAGGTCGCAGTGCGGCCAGAACACCCGGCTGAGGCGCAATGGTTTCTGGTATTAGCGGCAACAGCGCCATGGCAACCAGCATCAGTATCAGCAGCAGCGCGTAAAGCGTCACCGTGGGAAAGGGCGCAAAGGTGACCAGTATGCCGCCCGCCAGCGTGCCCAGCGTCATCCCCAGAAAGGCGGTGAATGAGTTCAGCAGTGGCCCACGGGTTTTACTGGCGTCAATCAGGCTGGCACCAAAGGTCGGTAAGGCAATACCGGTAGCAAAGCCCTGCACCAGCCGGGCGGCGATTAAGGTCGCCGCAGAACCGGCAGACATAAAGATCACCAGCGCGACCGCATTGATCGCCAGCGCCAGCAGCATCAGCGGGCGGCGGCCGGTATAGTCGGACACTTTACCGACCGTCAGCAGCGCGGCCAGCAACGCGAAAGCATAGGCACCAAAGATCAGCGTCAGCATGGTTGGCGTCAGATGGAACAGGCTGCGATAAAGTGGGTAGAGCGGCGTTGGCGCACTGCTGGTGGCGGAAATCAGCGCCGCACCGGTAAAACTGAAAAGCGTGGTGCGGGCAGCAGCCTGAGGCGTCAATGTGGGGTTCATGGAAATCACCTTAATGCAAAGTATTAGCTTTTAATAAGGTATACGGCTATCTGAACCTTAATGCAATATCTTTGCTTTAACGTTTATTGCGGTGGGGCTGAAGGCGTGTCTGAGAGTTTGTAACGGTGAGAGCTCTTCAAGGTGTTACGTCTGCTTTTTGACAGAGGCAAGCCTTTTATCAGGATATTTGATGTACTGACCCTCTACTGACGGGAGTTCATGTGCTGGCAGAGGCACGTTGACTTTGGGCCACCGTGACTTTATAGATAAGCTCAAACCTTTATAAATTTAATTTGGGGAAAAGGGCGCATGCTATTGCAGGAAAGCCTTAAACAGGAAGTTACTGAAGCAGTCAAAAAATCACTCACCTTCGATATTTTTTATCAGAGAATACGGCCTGATATATCAGCTTTCGTGGCTGCAACGTCACAACTGCCATTGAAAAGTCTTGATGACTGGGAGCGATTAATACGCTGGCAGATTGACTCATCTTTTTATACATCAGGTTATAAACGGACAGGTGCTGAGATCCAGCAGGTGGGTTCTCTCAGGTGGATGGACTTATGTCATGCAGATGGTTTTCGGCGGGAACGCGCATTACGAACATTATCAGTTGGTGCACCCAACAGTTTTTTATTTGCCTTAGCCGTCAGAAGGTTAAATGATTGGGTTCCTCAGGTGAGAGAAGCCGCCCGTGAAGCACTTCCCTCAATCGCAGCAGCTTCTGACCCGGAAGTTATCGTGGATGTCTTGTTTATAACGCTTCCCTATTGGACCTCATGGGGAAGAGCGGGTGAGAAGGAACACGAGGTACTGACAGACATTATTTCAATGGAGAACGTCACTGCCTCTCTGAAAAAAAGACTTATCTGCACTTCTTCGGGGCCTGCTGCAACTGTCTTTACCCAAGCAGGACGCACGTCAGTATTAGATAATTTTCTGTCTGAGATTGCTGAATCCTCCATTCAGCCCTCACTGCGTGCGAAGGCGTACCGCTGCCTGTTCGAAGGCAAAATTATCTGGTCCGAGGGGATGGAATGGAAGTGGATTGATAAAGCCTTTGGCGTACGACGGCGTGTACCTGTTTTAAATGAAAAAACAATAGCCGTTTCCAGGCCTTTTATTGATATCTTAAGGATGGCCATACTTGACCGCTCACCGATGGTACGGCGTATAGCCGGAGAAATGCTGATTAAAGAATTAGAAAATATATGTGATGAAGCCTTTTCCATGGCCACTCAACTGGCTTCCGATATATCAGAATCTGTAGCGGAACGAGGAAGGTTTGCACTGGTCTGCTTAAAAAAGGATAAGTGAGGCTTTAATTAAACAAGCTAAGCAATATGATTGTCGCAGGAGCCTTTAGGGTAATCTCTGTCCGCCATAAAGAATCATGGTAAATTTCATGTTGTCATGTGCTTTTCGGGTTGTTTATCAATAATGTTTCGGCGAGTCTCACTGTTAATAACAATCAGGGAGCCAGATGATGAAGATAGCTGAGATCGATCATATCCATCTCTACGTTGAAAATATTGAACAGGCAGAAAAGTGGTACAACGAGATCCTGGGCTTTGAACGCGACCCTTCCCTGTACTTCTGGTTTGAACAGGGTGGGCCGCTGGTCATAAGAAATAACAGGGCATCACTCTCTCTTTTCCTGCGAAAATCTCAGCCACCAGGCCATACGGTGGCTTTCGGGGTGGCAGCCTCATCTTTCAACGAACTTATGCCTGTACTCCGTAAGAATAAAATCCCTTTCAGCGTCAGTGACCACGACGTGTCGATGTCCGTCTATTTCAGCGATCTCAGTAATAATAAAATTGAAGTGACCTCTTACGACTACCTGCATGCAAAGCAGATACTGGAGAGCTTTGCGTAACGCTATCGCAGTTTGCGCTTAGAGGCGTGACTGCAGGCGCACTGTGATCTCCGCTCCGAAAGTATAAGTACTTCACTCATCAGCACGCTGGAGGAAGTTAAGCCTCCAGGCCCTGAACGGCGATTAATAAAGTGAGTTCTTCAATCGCTCAGGCAGCGCTTTGTCGTAGGCATCGCCATCAATCTCTGCAATCTGTTTGAGGATCGAACCGGTGCTGGGCAGCGACTGCCGTGAGATCTGCGTTTCGGCATCCCATAATCCGGAGCGAATAATCGCCCGGCTGCACTGAAAGAAAACGCTCTCCACAGTGATGCGCAATACGGTTTTTGGCAGCTGATTGTTGATGGCAAAGCGCTCAAGCAGCGCCGGGTCGGTGCTGATCGCCGCTGTGCCGTTCACGCGCAACGTCTCGCCAATGCCAGGGATGAGAAAAAGCAGCGCTACCCGATTGTCATGCAGAATGTTGCGCAGGCTGTCGATGCGGTTATTGCCGCGTCTGTCGGGTAATAACAGGGTCTTGTCATCTTCGATTTCGATAAATCCGGCCGGATCGCCGCGCGGTGAAACATCCAGTCCCTCAGGCCCCGACGTTGCCAGCGCCACAAAAGGCGAGGCGGCGATAAACGGACGATAGGCGGGATGAATATGATCCGTCTCTTTAGCGACAGAGGGCCGGGCGACCGTGCCGTAAAGACCTTCAAGTTCGGTAAGTTCAGTGATAATGCTGCTCTGTTCAGCCATTTTTGCACTTTCCTTTCACTATTCAGATCCTCATGACGCTGAAGTTGAGACTACACAGACCCGACGCGCCAGTTTAAGCAGCACTTTAACACCCATGCAGCGTATTCAGAACCCGTGCGCCACCCTTTATGGCAATCGCCCCAGGTGAATCCGTCTTCCCGCCGCTAAAACAGCTTATTACCTGGGGCGGCAACCTCTTTCCACCCTTTACCAATATCAGAAGCACAACACAACGTAGTGACAGCCTCTGATGAGAGGTCCATATTCTGCAATCAGATGAGCACGAAAACCGCGACTTGTGCACTGAAATTAGCCGCCGTTCGTTAAGCGTATTAACAGAGTTGGTGACAGCAGAAGTTGCTGATATAAAGAGTAAAGATTGCTTATTCAGCACCCAAAAGGAGCGCATGATGGTTTGGGAATCAGAGCGGCTGCTCTGTAGATATACTCTTCGCGAGGATCTTGACGACCTCTTCAGAATTTATGGCGACCCCGAAACGCATAAATTTAACCCGCGAGGTCCATGGCCCGACAGAACGTATGCCATTCAGGCCATAGAGCGCATATTACAGAGCTATCAGGAACAGGGTTTTGGCGACTGGACGATATTTGAGAAAGCCCATCCGGATAAAATCATTGGCTTTGGGGGCGTTTTCAGAAGCCAGTTTGACGGTCGTCAGACGAATAATCTCGGTTACCGGTTTGAGCCTGCTGCCTGGGGAAAAGGGTATGCCACCGAGCTTTCCCGCAGAGCCATTCGCTACGGATTCGAAGAGGCCGGGCTGAGCATCATTACGGGTGTGACGCGCGAAAACCATCTGGCTTCGCGGCGGGTACTGGAAAAAGCGGGCCTGACCTTTTTGAAAAAGGTCGACGATCCTGAGGGGTTGCCTCCCAGCCTGATGTACACCCTGACACGACGTGACTGGCTTGCGGCTGGCAACATCGTTACCGAATAAGTTTGATCTTTCCCGTTTGTGATTCAGGCGTGGCGAAATCTGCGCCACCTTTTCGCGCAAAGTCCCTTTAAACCCTCTCTTATCCCGCGATTAATACTCCCCTGTGTGGATTACTTTAGCCACCTTAATCAGGGGAGGCTTTATGGATATTCGTACAATTTTTATTTCAGCAGTTATGGCAGTCAGTCTTTTATGGATAGGCGCATCAGATAACCGTTCGTCACGTCTCACCGCCGAGCCGGTTAAATCTGTCCTGAGTAAACTGCAGCCTTGATTCTCAATCGCCCGATAGCACACATTAGCGCCTGCTCAGCCTGAGATGCGGTACACTGCCGGTATCTGTTAATGCAACTTCGTTGCTTTAACCATGACGTTCAGGCTGATAAAAGCGGGAGAAAGAGATGGCGAGGGAGATGATTCGGCAGGGTGGGCGCAGCGCACGTATTCAGGCGGAAGTGCATAACACCGTTAACCGCTTGCTTGAAACGCTTGATCGTTCAGCTATTACAGTGCCGATGATCGCCGAACAGGCAGGTGTGACACCTTCCACGATCTATCGGCGCTGGGGCGATCTGTCCCAGTTGCTGGCGGATGTGGCCGTGGCACGGATGCGGCCCATTGCAGAACCGGAAGATACCGGATCGACGGCCGGCGATCTTACCGCGTTCATCCAGCAGTATGCTGAAGAGATGTCGTCCAAAGTCGGTCGTGAGCTTCTGGCTGATGTGATAGGAAGTCAGGCTGAAGTGGCGAGCCAGAAATGCTGTGGGTTTACCTATCAGCATCTTGAAACACTGAAAAGTCGGGCCGAGGCACGCGGCGAATCAGGCTTTGACGTTGATCGCATCATCGATGTGGTCGTGGCGCCGGTGATGTTTCATATTCTGTTCGGCGACCGCGACATCTCAGCAGAATACTGTTCGTCTCTGGTTCAGCGGGCATTTCAGACAGTAGTCAGCGCTGAACAAAGGGCAGGGCGGCTTGCGTGATCAGATGCTGCAAGAGTGCTCGCGCCGGATCGTCACCCTGATCGGAGCGGGCGAGCGCGATACCCAGATAGCCGGGCATTGGCAGCCGGTGTGATTCAATCACCAGCGTCTCCGGCAACCCGGCGCGGGTGCGCAGGGTGATGCCCAGCCCGGCCTGTAATGCCGCCCAGATCCCGCTAAGACTGTGGCTGGTGAACACTACCCGCCACGGAATACCTGCCTTATCCAGCGCCTCGATGGCGCGCGATCGCATGACACACGGCGCATCGAATGCCACCAGCGGCAGCGGCTCGCCGCGCTGCAGATATCCCGCCAGATCAAACGCCGGATGCTGTATCCAGGCTAACGGACACTGACCAATTAACTGCGTGCCAGCCTGCTGCTCTGCCTGCCACAGCAGCGCCAGATCCAGCTCATGACGGGCCAGCGCCGTAAGCAGCGGCAGATTTCTGTCGACGCGTGCGGTCAGCATCACCTCCGGATGCTGCCGGTTGAACGCGCCGAGAATGTCCGGCATCAATGCCTCGCCAAAATCCTCCTGCATCCCGATGCGTATTTCGCCCTGTAACGCTTCGCCTTTCACTGCCCGCAATGTCTCATCGTTCAGCGACAGCAGGCGTCTGGCGTAACTCATCAGCTGTTCACCGCTGCGGGTCAGCTGCACATGCCGCCCTTTTTTCATCACCAGCGCCGTGCCGCATTGCTGCTCCAGTTTCTTAAGCTGCGCACTCACGGCCGAGGCAGACCGACACAGATGCTGTGCCGCCAGGGCAAAGCTGCCGGCATCAATGCCCGCGACGAAACTGCGCAGCGCATCCATATCGAGGGACTCCGGTACCTTGTTCATTATTGTCCTGTAATTATGGATGGTAAGAGCTGATTAATTTGATTTTCAGGATTGAAGGCCTGAGTGACACTCTGTCTCACCACTGAGGAGTGTGCAATGAAAAAATCGCTTGATCGGGAAACACTGGCGCAGCGCGCGCCAAAACTGGCCGAACTGACACAGCAGGTGCTGTTTGGCGATATCTGGCAGCGCGAGCTGCTGTTACCGCGTGAGCGCAGCCTGCTGACGCTGGCAACGCTAACCGCGCTGGGAAGAGTCCAGCAGCTGCCGTGGCACATCGATTTCGCCCGACAAAATGGGCTGACACAGGATGAGCTGGTGGAGAGCTTCACCCATCTGGCGTTTTACGCAGGCTGGCCCGCCGCCGTCACCGCGCTGGGTTATCTGGAGGATAATCACTGATGCCCTTTACCCGAATTACCCTGCGTCAGGGCTACAGCGAGGCGGCTCTGCATCAGATCTCCACGCTGCTTCAGCAGGCGCTGGTCGCGGAATTTGACGTTCCTGAGCATGATTGCTTTCAGGTGATTGAGATGCTGCCCGCCGGACAGCGGGTATTTGATCGTCACTATCTCAGCGGCGGGCGCAGCGATAATTTCGTGCTGTTTCAGGTGACAGCAGGCCGACCGCGAACCCGACAACAGAAGCAGCAGTTTTATCATTCACTCTGTACGACGCTTCAGGCGGAGATGGCGATCGATCCTGACGACGTGATGATCATCATTCAGTTTAACAGCACCGAAGAGTGGAGCTTTAGCGGCGGCCGGATGCTGGCACAGGAGGCGTTATGATTATCATGCACTACCGTTTTACCCTGCCCGCTGACTACGACATGGGCATCATCGAACAGCGCATCAGTCTGAACGGAGCCCGGCTTGATGGCTTTCCAGGGCTGGTGGCCAAGGCATATCTTTACACTTGCCGTGATGATGACGGACAGAATGAAAACCGTTATGCGCCGCTCTATTTCTGGCGGGAGGCGAGTGGTATGCAGCGTTTCCTGCAAAGTCCTGGCTTTGCGACGCTGGTCAGGGATTTTGGCTGGCCGATCATCGAAAGCTGGCTGGCGCTTGAGGGGCTGACCCACATGCCGGATCTGGCCGATGCCCGCTTTATAACGCTGAACCGCTGGACGATTCCACCGCATTCAGACCTTACGACACTGCCGGTAACAACAGGGATCAGCGCCTGGGATGTGAGCCGCTGGCAGGGAGTAGACGTTAACGCTTCACACCAGCGCCCCGCTGGCGAGCAGGAAGTCTATCGCATCGGTTATCTGGCGCGGGGCGCAGCCGCCGCGGATCTGCAGCTCTAGCATCGGGAATGTCGTTGTTTTCTACTCAGAGGGCAAAAATGGCTTCAATCTCTATGCGCAGGTCAGTGGAGAAAAGTCCGCTGACCTGTACCAGTGAGCTGGCGGGCAGATGCTCGCCGTAGTTGCGATAAAGCACTTCCCGCAGCGCGGTGATCTCTGTGAAAGAGGTGATGAATATCGTGACCTTCAGCAGCGCTGCGAGCGACGTATGCTCAGCTGCGGCAACCGCCCTGAGTTGATCAAAAATAGCCTCTGCCTGTTCAGCCATATTTCCCTGCTGAGCCGCCGTACCGAAAGCGGTCAGCCCAGAGACATACAGCGTCGCGCCATGCTTCACTGCGTGGACATAAGGCGCTTTTACTTCGCCCAGTTGCGGGTAATTTTTGCGTTCTGGCATCGTCATATTTTTCTCTTTTAAGTGATTTCATACCATACAGGCTACTGGCATTAAAGCAGGCTGAGAGTCGATAGCGGGTTGTGTTAACAAATCGGCAATAGGCAGAAGAGGTGATTGCTGGTGGTTAAGGCGATCTTTTGACGATTTCAGTCGATTTCAGACATCAACGCCGGTCCTGTGTTGCGTGCTATATACAATACATTGAATAGCATGACTACCTTCTGCTTTTAAACCTATTAGGACGATGCCTTGCCATCCAGATTCAGTAACGTGGATAGGGTGGATAAATATGTACACGATTTCACTCGTAGGTTATATTCATCCTATGACCCTCGGAAAAGAGAGGGGCAGTTCAAATCTTACGGTCTGTGAAGTTTTTTAATCAACGATGAAATCTGGATGGCTCTACCGGCAATCCCTTTGATTTTACCCGTCCTGTCTAATCGGAAATCATGTATGAACTCAAATCAAACCATGTCCCAGAAGCTTGCCAGAGACAGTCTCGGAAATGCTGCCGCCTTCGAAGGAGGAGTATACGTAACAAAAAACGGCGTCTCTGAACTCTTCATCCAGACTGCTGCTGAGCGTCAGGCTGAGATTAGAGAGATCGAGCAGGAAAGAAACATAAACGCCCTTTTCAAGCTGGCCTTGCAAGCTAAAAAGGAAGTCGCTGATGGCAAAGGCATGACCCCTGAAGACGTTCTGGGAAGGTTACGTGCCGCAAGAAAATAATAGAGAGGCTTTGAGTGTCAGAACAATATCAGCTGGTAATCGCGCCTCTGGCTGAACAGTGTCTCAAGGACATTGAGTCCTATAAGAGCGGAACAGTTGGGGCGCAGCAAGCGGCTGCATTTGTCGATAATCTACTCATGGATTCAGTCGACAATATCAGTCAGGATCCTGAAAGGTATCGCTACAATGCTTATCTTTCAGAGCGCGGGCTTTTGTTACGCGAACGTCTTGATGTTGAAGGAGAGTATCGTGTTCTGTACGATTTCGTGGACAATACTATCCAGATTCTTCTTTTCGTTAGCATGAAACAGGATTTCGGAAATTTGCTCTACAGATACAACATACTGAAATGACGCTCAGGGCCCGCTAATGCGGGCTTTTGCATAATGAAAGCTTATGAACGTAAGTGCCACTGTCAGCATCCCCGTTTTAGTTTCACTCAATTTTTGAGATTTGCGGATTCTCAGCCATAAGCCCATATTCTTCCGGCATCAGGTTGTCAGGGATTCATAAGCCCGCTTACCTGTAAGTCGTAGACAAAAAACACGGTAATTTCAGATGCGTAGGGATAAGCCAGGACGGGCGCGGCCATAATGATGACCAGCGCGAAATCATATGAATAATGATATGAACACGCCCGTCAGAAATCAGCGCTTCAGCATCTGCTGGCAGGCGAGGTTATCCTGGGCGGCGCGCTGCTGTTCATCAGGTGTCAGTTGCTGCCAGCGAGCAATCACGCTGCGGCCCAGCCCCGATTTATAAGTGATTTTTTGCAGCGCATAATCAGAGTTGCCGCCTTCAATGACGTTCTGCATCTGCCGGTCAAGGGGCTGCTTACTATCATGATCAACCGCGCACAACACCGCGACGTAATACGCCTTATCTTCCTCACTGTCGTGTGGGATAAACCACCAGGCGGCCAGGGCGAGGATCAGCAGCAGGGGCAGGATATATTTTACTTTAGCCATTTTAGTCACCGGTTGAGTGCCGTTAAGTCAGCCGGGTATGGCCAGACGCAGGGCGCGTATCCTGCCACAGTTTCCGCTCACCGTTAACCTCGTTTAGCCGCTGTTGAGGCAATGTTCAGTTTGCTGGCGCTTCAATCAGCGTCGTACTGATTTGCGCACCCGGCATCATCTGCTGTAATCCCGAAACCAGATCGTCGCTGGCCTGTTGCAGCGCGGAAAGCGGCATAGCGGGCAGACTTTCCAGAATGAACCACATCTGCTGCGCGCTGGCATCCAGTCGGGTTCTTACACCCTGACGCCAGTTCCAGCGGCGACAGGTCACGCCCTGATCGTCGCGCCAGATCACTTCGCCCGGTTCCGGCGACTCATAAACCACCTCGCCCTCTTTAACGGTATCGAAACGTTCACTGCCGTCAGCTATCACCAGGCGTGGCTCGCCAGCATAGGCCTCGATATTTTCACCTCCGACCGGCAGCGCATAACGAATGCTGATGGCGTTATAGAGATCGACAACCGGATCGATGGCAGGCAATGCGCCATCCCGCAGCACACGCTTACGCAATGCTTCTGCCGAACAGGGTGTACGTTTCGCTTTGGCACCAAAGGCTTTAAATACCTCAGCCCAGGCGGCGAGATGCGCGTCTGCCCACGTCGCATCATCATTTAACACCTGCTGGCATGCGCTTTTCAGTGCATCGCTGGCAACGTCTGGTCGGGTAATCGGTGTGGCTTCCACCACAATACTCATGGCACGAAAGCCGGGAGCGAGCGCGAAAACAGCAGGATCGATTGACGGGTGAACAGATAACATCGGATACTCTCTCAGTGACTAATTTATTTCATAGTAATGACCGATGACCAAAAAAGTCAATATAACGACCGATGCGGGTGCCGATGTCGCCAGTGTCAATCAGGCTGTTTCGGACAGCATCAAAAGCTGGCGTAAAAGTCAGAAACTCTCGCTGGATGAGTTATCACGCCGGGCTGGCGTCAGTAAAGGCATGCTGGTGGAGATCGAAAAGGGTGCCGCCAATCCCAGCATCGCCATTCTCTGTAAAGTGGCTGCCGCACTGGGCGTCTCGGTGGCAGATATCGTCAACGTTGCGCATGCGCCTGACGCCTGGCTGATTGAGAACAGCGAAATGCCCCGGCTGTGGCAGGGTGAGCAGGGCGGTTATGCGCAGCTGCTGGCGGGAACCCGTGGGCCGGATATGATCGAGCTCTGGCGCTGGCAGATGTTTGCGGGCGAAGCTTTCCGTTCTGCCGGTCACTCCTCAGGCACACTCGAACTGTTGCATGTCGAGCAGGGCACGCTCGCCTTAACGGTGGGTGAGCAGACCCTGGTGGTGCAGCAGGGCTGTGCAGCCGTAGCGCGAACCGATATGCCGCATGCCTATGCCAGTGCCGATCACCTGCCGGTTATCTTCACCATGACAGTGGCCGAACTGCAGCGCTGACGGCGCTATTCTGCGGCTGTCGCTTCGCCTGGACACGCCAGCAGCAGCGTTTTCAGCAACCTTTCCAGTTCGGCACGCTCTGAAGCGCCAAGCGGTGCCAGCAATGCCTCCTGCGTAGCGGTATGGACGCGGAGTGCATGCTCAATCTGCTGCTGCCCGTGCGGCGTCAGCCCGACCAGCATGCTGCGCTTATCCTCTGGCGCGGCAATACGCTCAATCAGATGCTGCTGCTCCAGCCGGTTCAGACGATTTGTCATCGCACCGGAAGTCACCAGCAGCGCCTGGTAGAGCTGGGTGGGCGACAGGCGAAAAGGCGATCCCGCCCGTCGCAATGTCGCCAGCACATCAAATTCCCCCTCCTGAAAACCAAAAGGCTCCAGTGCCTGGCTGCGCGCTTTCGCCAGATGTTTCATCAGACGCAGCACCCTGCCGAAGATTCGCATTGAAGAGGCGTCGAGATCGGGCATCGCGTCGTCCCACTGACTGACAACGAAATCAATATGATCATGCATAAATCACCTTTAAATATTGTGGTTATGTTGTCGGGTTGTGCGCAGCCTCTTAACACCGGGGGAAATTTATCTTAACGTTAAGATAAATGGTGGCAGCCCGTTGCTGTCATCGTCAATCCTCTGTTAAGGCGTCGATGATGAAAAATAAGGTGTTGTTCCCCATTCTGTTTGCCGTGATCGCTTTTCTTATCGGGCTGAATCTGCGCCCTATGCTGGCGATTATCGGCCCGCTGTTCCCGGTGTTGCAACTGCAGGCCGGGCTGTCGGCGACGACGTTCAGTCTGCTGACCACGTTGCCGGTGGCGATGATGGGCCTGGCCGCACTCTCTGGCCCGTGGCTGATCGCCCGCATCGGGCCGGTAAAGGGAATCGCCGCCGGTTTGCTCTGTCTGACGGTCGCCTGCCTGTGGCGCGGCGTTACGCTTACTCCCTCTCAACTGCTCCTCACCGCGCTGGCGGGGGGCGCAGGGATTGGCGTGATACAGGCGCTGATGCCCGCTCTGATCCGTCAACGCTTTGCTGAAGCCGCGGCGACGCTGATGGCGCTGTTCAGCACGGGCATTATGGCGGGCGCGGCACTGACTGCTGCCGGTGCTGACCCGCTGTTTTCATGGCTGGGCCTGCAACCCGCGCTGGCGCTTTCCGGCGGGTTAACGCTGGTCACACTGATGATCTGGCTGACTTTAGTCAGGCGATCGCCGCAGGTGAGCGTGGCCTCTGATGCAGCGACGCTGCCTGTGCGGCGTACCCTGTTGCTGATGCTCTTTTTCGGCATTGGCACGGGTGCTTATACGCTGGTGCTGGCCTGGCTGCCGCCATTCTATATTCAACTGGGCTGGAGTGCTCGCCACAGTGGCTATCTGCTCGCCGCGCTGACGTTAACCGAAGTGGTGGCAGGATTCATCGTCTCGGCGACGTTACATCGCTTTCCCGATCGCCGTCCGCTGCTGCTCGGCGTGCTGGCCCTGTTGCTGCTGGGGCTGCTGAGTCTGGTCTTTTACCCGGGCACGATGCCGATACTCTCTTCACTGTTACTGGGTACGGGCATCGGAGCGCTCTTTCCGCTGTCGCTGATTGTCACGCTGGATCATGCGCGCAGTGCCAGAGAGGCGGGCATTCTGCTGTCACGCGTGCAGGGAGGCGGATATCTGATTGCGGCTCTGATGCCGCTGCTGGCAGGCTGGGTGCGTGATAGCGGCACGTCAATGACCCAGGCCTGGCTGATCATGAGCGCTGGCGTGGTGCTGTTGATGGTGATTGCCCGACGCTTCAGACCTCAGAACAGTATCAACTGAACAAAGCCGTTGCCGATCAATGTCGATCTGGCATGCTGGAATAAAACCCCTGAACCCGGAGTGCATTGTGAAAGTGATTGGTCTGTTAGGCGGTATGTCGTGGGAGTCTACCGCGCTCTATTATCGCATTCTCAATCAGCAGGTTAAACAGCGGCTGGGCGGCCTGCACTCGGCGGAGCTGGTGCTCTATAGCGTCGATTTTCAGCGTATTGAGCAGCTACAGGCCGCGGGAGAGTGGCAGCAGGCGGGAGAGATACTGGCTGAAGCGGCACGCAATCTGGAACGGGCTGGCGCGCAGTTCATCGTACTCTGTACCAACACCATGCATAAAGTGGCAGCACAAATCAGCGCCGCAACGGGCATCCCGCTGCTGCATATCGCCGACGCCACCGGACGGCGCATTCAGCAGGCCGGGGTGCGTAAGGTCGGATTACTGGCGACGCGATTCACCATGGAACAGGATTTCTATCGCGGGCGACTTCAGCAGCAGTTTGGTCTTGAGGTGATCACGCCGGATAGAGAGGATCGGATTTTTGTGCATGAGGTGATTTACCACGAGCTCTGTCTGGGCGAGATCAATCCCGCGTCGCGTCGCCGTTATGGTGAGATCATGCAGCAGCTGGTTGCGCAGGGGGCGGAGGCCATTATTCTCGGCTGCACCGAAATCACACTGCTGGTGGATGCCACGGATGCCAGCGTGCCACTGTTTGATACCACGCTTATCCACGCGGAAGAGGCCGTTACCCAGGCTCTGGCCTGACGTTTATCCTGCACTTAGCCTTGAGGGAATCGCATGAAAATTGAAAATCTGCCGTTTGGCCTGACCCAGTGGGATCAGATTGAAGAGACGATTCATCCCGGCGACCAGGGGCAGGCGACCTGGCGAACCGTGAAGTTTAACGATAT
Organism: Pantoea sp. PvP021; assembly: GCF_054056055.1. Classification (NCBI taxonomy): domain Bacteria; kingdom Pseudomonadati; phylum Pseudomonadota; class Gammaproteobacteria; order Enterobacterales; family Erwiniaceae; genus Pantoea; species Pantoea sp. PvP021. The sequence goes on from NZ_JBSRXX010000002.1 coordinate 340,135, forward strand.
CCGGGTGCGGATGGTCGACTATTCACCAGGCTATGTCGCCGATCACTGGTGCACAAAGGGCCATATTTTGCTGTGCATGGCGGGTGAGTTGCACACTGAACTGGCAGATGGTCGCCGTTTCGTGCTGACACCGGGCGTCAGCTATCAGGTGGCGGACGATGCTGAACCACATCGCTCCTTTACGTCCACAGGCGCGCAACTCTTCATCGTTGACTGAGTTCACCATCAGCCTCTCTGGTGATCAGCTGCTGGTGAATCATCGCGTCGTTGACACTTTTAAAAGTAAACTGAATCAGCTTTATAAAAATCAGCAAAATTAATGGCTTATTTCATCAGAGTTATCTGGTTCTGACAGGAATAATTTCCATCAGGTTGTATGCTTGAAGCCTTATAAGAATGTTTTGCATTCACCTGAGGTGGGGAAGCCTGTGCTGATAAAAAAGAAGAAAGTTCGTTCGCATACCGAAGATCGACTGCTGGCGCTGGTGCTTGCCACCACCGCCGGCATCCTTAATGCCATGGCGCTGGGCGCGTTTGGATTTTTTCCATCGCATATGACCGGTAACACGTCGCAAATCTCCCAGGAAGTGACCACCAGCGACCTCCATACCATGCTGTTTTTGATGGCACTGATTATTGCCTTTGTGCTGGGTTGTACCGTTGCCCGGCTGGCGGTGGTAGTGGGGATCAGACATAAGTTACGCACCATATTCTGTCTGATCATTCTGGCGGAAGGGGCGGCACTGACGGCGGCATCAATCTTTGAAATCGTGTTCTACCGGCCAAGCTTTAACGGGGAAGTGCTGTTAATGCTGGGCTTTTTAATGGGGATTCATAATGCGACCTCGACGCAGCTCTCCAATGGCCGCGTCAGATCGACCCACATTACTGGCACGCTGACCGATGCGGGTATTGCGCTGGGGTCGTGGATCTTTGCCCATACTTCTCACGCCGTGCATCTTGAAACCGACGATCGTCGCTTTTTCCAGAAGGTTCTGCACACCCATCTGACTACCGTGTTTTCATTCCTGAGCGGCTGTATTGCCGGTCTGCTGCTGTTTAAAGTCTATGGCTTTAACGCCATGGTTGGACTGGGGATATTTCTGATGCTGGTGGCACTGACGGCCATCGCCATCACCGTGCAGCGTACCCGCAGAAGCCTCTACTGACAGTAAAACCGCCCGCCCGATGCACACAGCGCATCGGGCGGGTTGCTTACTGCTGCGTTCGGGTTGGCCGCACCACGATTTCGTTCACATCCACCTCTTCAGGCTGTTCAATGGCATAGCGAACGGCGCGACCAATGGCGTCCGGCTGCAACGCGATAGCGCGATAGTGCTGCATCGCCTCGGCGGCTGCCGGATCGGTAATGGTTGATGCCAGCTCGCTCTCCACCACACCGGGATGGACACAGGTCACCCGTAGCTGACTGTTCTCCTGCCGTAATCCGTCGGAAATCGCCCGCACCGCAAACTTAGTGGCGCAGTAGACAGCTGCGGTGGGCGACACGGCCAGCGCCCCTATCGACGCGATGTTGATGATGTGACCGCGCTGGTGGGCCAGCATGGTCGGCAACACTGACGCAATGCCATACAGCACCCCTTTGATGTTTACATCGATCATCTGATCCCACTCTTCTACCCGCAGCGATGCCATCGGAGACAAGGGCATAATACCGGCGTTATTGATCATTACATCCACCCGGCCCCATCTCTCCAGCGCATACTCAACAAACTGCGTCATCTCTTCGCGGCGCGTTACATCAAGCGCTTTGATCGCCACCTCTGCACCATTGAACTGCAGCTCTTCAGCCAGCGCGGCCAGGCGGCTTTCCCGCCGCGCACCCAGCAGCAGAATGACATCTGTTTTCGCCAGTTCACGTGCAATGCCTGCCCCGATGCCGCTTGAGGCGCCGGTAATTAAAATCACTTTCTGAGTCATTTTGTTTCTCCAGTCAGGTTGTCACTGGCGATCATACGGCGACTGGATTATAAAGATAATCCACCGAACGCTTTACGCACTGGTAACTCAATCTGACCAATGAATGCCGATAAAAATGCTCTCGAAGTTTTTGTGATTGTGGCGCAGACGCGAAATTTCCGGCTGGCCGCAGAACAATTAGGTGTTACGCGTCCGGCGATCAGCCAGAGTCTGCGGCGTCTGGAAGACCGGCTTAACATCACGCTGATGCAGCGCACCACACGATCGGTTCAGCTGACAGAAGCCGGACAGCGGCTCTATGCCGAAGTGGCGCCGGCGATCAACCAGCTCAATCGCGCCGTGACCGATATTGCCGAACTGGCTGCGGAACCTCGGGGCCAGCTGCGGCTGGCGATCTCCTCGATTGCTGAGCGGATGCTGGGGGGAGAACTGCTGGCAAGCTTTATTACCGCTTATCCGCAGGTGGAGGTGGATATCACCGTCACCGATGAGGAGTTTGATATTGTCGGGCAGGGCTATGACGCGGGTGTGCGGCTGGGGGAGGTGATTGCTCAGGATATGATTGCGGTGCCGGTATCCACCGCGCAGCGTCAGGTGGCGGTGGCGTCACCCGCCTATCTGGCTCGCGCAGGCACGCCGCAACATCCTCAGGATCTGGTCAATCATCGCTGCATCGGCTGGCGAAAAGGGCCTGGTCTGGCCCCTTATCGCTGGGAGTTCGCAGAGCAGGGACGCGAGTTTGATGTTGCCGTCAATCCGCAACTCACCACAAATGACATGGGGGTGATGATTCGCACCGCCTGCGCCGGGGGCGGCATCAGCTTTGGCATGGAAGAAACCTTCCAGCCTTACATCGCACGTGGCGAACTGGTGACCCTGCTCGATGCATGGTTGCCTGCCTTTGCCGGCTTCTATCTCTATTTTCCCAGCCGCAAAAATCTGGCCCCCAAGCTGAGGGCGCTGATCGATCACGTCAGACTCTAGCGACAGAATACGCGCCTGATTTAGCGCTGATATTGCTGATCGCTGACCTGCTCCAGCCAGTCAACCGGCGAGCCGTTCAGTGACTCAGCGATAGCAATATGCGTCATGGCGTTATCCGGCGTTGCACCGTGCCAGTGCTTCACATTTTCCGGGATCCAGACGATATCACCGGTGTTCATCACCTGAATGGCTTCACCCTCACACTGAATCCAGCCCTGGCCATGCGTGACGATCAGGGTTTGCCCGAGTGGATGGGTATGCCATGCGGTGCGGGCACCCGGTTCAAAAGTCACCGTTGCGCCACCCACGCGGGCGGGTTCTGTTGCCTGGAATGGTGCATCAATCCGAACCGTGCCGGTAAAATATTCAGCAGGTCCTTTACGCGAAGGCAGCGATCCGTTGGCGATAATTTTCATTACTCACTCCTGTTGTTAACGTGTCATGCACAGTGTAACCGGCAAGCCGGAGCGTGATTAGCCCGCTCAGTCGGCAAATGGTTATGAGCAGGGCTCATTAATTGCCTGACAGTTTTTCAGGCTGTCATGTTGTAACGGGTGATGATGTTAATTTTAGAGTAGGGTGCGGCCGGTTCTGAGGCGGGCAAAAATCCATGAAACGACAGCAGCGTTCTGAAAGCGTGCAGCGCATCAAGCTGTAAATTATGCTCGATTAATGCATCAATTTTACCGGCCTGCAGCAGTGCACGATTCTCACGATCGAGATCGTGACCAATAAAAGCGTTAACCGTCCGCTTTTGTTCGGCAAAAGCGCGCAGTATGCCGGGATTACCGCCACCGACTGTGTAGACCGCATCTGCATCCGGATGGCTCTGCAAGAACTGTGTCACCGACTGCTGCATCCGGGCGTCAATGCCATAACCGCCTGCTACCACGCTCACCTGATGCTGGGGCGCAAACTCCTGCATTGCTCGCTGAAATCCCTGAATTCTCTCCTGTTCGCCAATGAAATCGTGACTGCCGGTCACAGCCACAATATGTGAACGACTCACCCGCAGCCATTTTGACATCAGAAAAGCCGCCACTTTACCGGCATCAAAATTGTCCATGCCGATATAGCGCAGGCGCGCGCTGCCGGGCAGGTCACTCATCATGGTGACCACCGGAACGCGTTGTTTCAGCAGTGATTCAAGGGTGGGATGAAGTTCACCAGAACAGGCTGCCTTAAGAATGACGCCGTGACTATGCAACGCTTTTTTATTCAGCAGCGCGTTAATCGCCTCCGCAGTCAAATTCGCGCCGAAGTGGAAACGCAGCTGAAGTTTAAAGGCAGTAAAACTGGCAATCTGACTGCTGAACGCCTCACGTATCAGTGGCTGAAAGCGGTCAGGTGTATGCATGATGACGTCGAAATAGATCGTTCTTCCCCTGGCGAGTCCCGCTTTTTGCATCAGTTCCAGGTCCGCTATCGCCTGCTGGATTCGGTGCTGGGTTGTGGCATGCACGTTGCCGCGCTGATGCAGTGCCCGGTCGATGGTCGCCAGACTGAGTCCCGACTGGGCAGCAATCTGTTTCAGGGTAAATTTAGCCATGTGCTGCTCGTGACACCAGAGGATGACGATAGTTTTATCATACTGCTGGCCATTGTCAGATGATCATTTGTGAAAGGCTGGTCAGAACATATCAGGCCGGGAAAGCTGCCGCGCAGGTTATCGCAACAAACAGTGAGTCGTAAAAGTGTTTATAACACATTCAGCCAAAAGTCTGTTTCCGCGATATATAACTATCCAACTCTCAATATACATGGGCATAAATAGATTACAGCGGTTGCTACCACGTTTTGGCTATTTATAGCTTCAGGGCTGCATGGGGTGAAAATAAAGCAAGATAATATTCTGAGGTTGTATAGTTAATAACCTGTTTGCCGCTTCGCTTATATTTCCCGCTTGACGGCTTTTTTGTTTTTTGGCTCCCGCTAATGATAGACTGTATATGCATACACCATCGGGAGGTCGTGTGAAGTACGACAACGATAATGAAATCCGTGCGCTGGTTGGTGCGGTAGTCAGTGATTTGATCAAGGCGGGAGAGCCGGTTCATTTCCACGACATTACGGACGCGCTGTTTCGCCTGAGCGAAGAGACGCGTGACAGCAGGCTGAAAGCATTGTGTCAGGAAGCGATAAGCTTTTTCACTCGTAAGATGCATTAAGGTTGCCAGGCCTGATGCCGGGCGTTGTCCCGGCCTGTGTCATGATAGCGTCCCTGCTACCGTTGACATCGGCGAGCATAAGAGGCTTTGCATATTGCTCGCAGCCTTTAAAAGGGATTTTACTGTGAGTCGGTCGTTTCTTTTTTATTCAGCGTGACGGTTGATGACAAAATTAAAAATGTCAGTCAGATCCTTCTGTTGATTATTCATTATGGGTAGCGAATTTCAGGTAAAGAAGTGCATCTTTTCATTGGCAGGTATTATTAAACCTGAATGATCATCCTCTGGCATGATTGCAAAAAGCAATATCGTCGGGATCAAATCCCTGCCACATCATTAACCTGCAAAAGAATTTTTATATCGGATAATTTCTGTGTGGCATATCGGGTATACAGCAAAAGTGAGGGATGGAAACAAAAGCGGGCGAGGGGGAAGAGTATCCTGCGTTACCAGAGGTAACGCAGGATGGCGTATCAGATACCGGTATCGTCTGGCGTGCGGCCAACCACGATTTCCAGCGTTTTGCGTAACACATCCAGCCTGACAACATCTGAAGTACATTCCAGTTCCGCGATCAGATAGAGGATGATCGCTTTATTGGTTACACGTCCCTGATCAGCAACAATGTCACGAATCACTGCGCCCAGCAGTTCAGTTTCCGGAGCAAGCTGATCGCCTGCGCTACGGAAGTAGTCAATGATTGAAGAATCTGATGATGAATGCTGCATGATTTTTCTTTCTCTGAGGAAAATGGGTCAGATGCAATGGTTGAAGTCAAAAACGAGTGTAGGCGCAGTTTTCGTTTTGCCCAGCCCGCCTTAAAAATTCTGTTCAGGTCTGCCGCTTCGCTTAAAATTAGCCGCATGTATCAGGTACGCAGTACGCTCAATCAGTGCTTTTTCGAACCCTCAGGCGGGCCATCACTGTTCATACGATGAGCCGTGTTATCACGTTCGGCACCGTCGCCCTGCACGCGTTTGCGCGCGGCAACCATACCATTACGGACTTCAGTGATGGCTTTGCGAATCACTGACACTTTCACGTCGTCGTCAGCATCAGCAGCCATCAGTTCGAGCTGTGCGATTAAGGCATTGCTGGATACCGGTTTGTCTGACTTGAGTAATGTCAGAACGGCTTCGCCGATCATGACATCTGTCAGTTTCTCATCTTCACTTCTGTACATACTGGCTTCTCTGATTGCGAATCAATGGCCATGCTGCGGGTCCGTATGCGTCAGCGGGTGCGACCTGGCGCACCCGATACGGGAAGCAGTACTGGGCTTTATTGCTAGGGTAGATCTTCCTGGGTGATGGCTGAAACAGGCGTCCTGATTAACATGCACGACCGTGAGAGGGCATTAATCTTCGCGACGAAACAGCATCGCAATGAGTTCATGCAGATGACTCTCTTCTTCTGGCGTGGCAGCCAGTTCAAGGCGACTCAGCAGTTTACTACAAATCGTTTTCCGACTAAGGCTATGACCTGCGCGCAGAATTTCCACCACAACCGAACCCAGCGTCTCCTGTTGCGACGGTGAGCTGGCCTGATTGAAGTAACGGGCAATATCGCTGATCGTTTCCGGGGCTTGTCCGTTCTGACGCATGTTGTTGTCCTCAGGTGGTTTAAATGTATGCACTCTGGATGCGCAAGTTATACATCTTTGCAAAACTTGTACAGAATTTTGGATTTTTGGGATTAATTTTTTTGTGCAAAAAGTGCTAAGGCTTTTAAAACAGGGTGTTACGAGGAGTTTGTAGCGAGGTAAAAATTGTACCAGATTCTTGTATCATTAACACCCCAGCGACGCTCCGACCTGAATATTAAGGCCGGAGAGGAACGGCAGACTTGGGTTAGTGTTTAAAGAAGATGTCATCAGCAGAGACGGGAGCAGCGGGCTCTTTGCCAATGGTTTTGGCAAGCCAGTTCGCCGGGGCGGTGCTGCGAGAACCGATGGTTTTGAACCCCATCAGCCATTGAAGCGCATGCTGCATCTGCTCAAGGCGACTCTCATTAACTTCAGAGTCAGCCATGACCTTTAGCTCATTAATCAGCAGTTCAACATTCACTTCCTGACCGGCATTAAACAGGTTCATTGCGGCTTCGCCAATGATGACATTCGCTTTTTCGTCGCTGGAAAAATACAAATTATCCTCCTGGGTGATTGCGGTAAGTAACATTAACTGTAGCAAAAAAATTTACGAAGCTTAATCAATTCAGCCTATCAATAAGATTATTTTAATTGTCGGTCTGCTGTGCGTGTCATGTGGGTGACGCCCGGTGTCAGAACGCTGTTCGGTTAATTGCACAGCCAGGATGGCCTTTTTGTAATCCTGTTATCGCTTTTGCAGTTTACGCAGCCGGGTATAAGAAAGGCGTAAAACCCGGTTATAGCTATACGTCACGCTTTCCATAAACTTCCCATCATTGAAATTAAATTTTTACATATCAACAAGTAAAGCGACTCGCTTACAAAACTTCACGTTCGGGCCCGGACGCTGAAGAAACTTCACAACCCTTCGCTGTTACAAAGGTATAGCCTGTGCTATAAAAAATAGCCTATGCTAATTATGTTCTGTTTTTAATCACCTCTGGAGATCGCCCTATGGTCCCGAAAAGAAAAATAACCATAATGCTACTGAGTGCGCTACTGACAACCCTGATGGCGACCAGCAGCTATGCAGCAGAAAAATTTAAGGTAGTGACGACGTTTACGGTCATCGCTGACATGGTAAAAAACGTGGCGGGCGATGCGGCCGAAGTCACTTCCATTACCAAACCGGGTGCTGAAATACACGAATATCAGCCGACGCCCGGCGATATCAAACGGGCGCAGGGTGCGCAGTTAATCATGGCGAACGGGCTTAATCTCGAACGCTGGTTTGAGCGCTTTTATCAGCATCTGGATGGGGTGCCGGAAGTGATTGTCTCTGCCGGGGTAAAACCGATCGGTATCGGCGAGGGGCCTTATAACGGTAAACCAAATCCGCACGCCTGGATGTCTCCGGACAATGCGCTGATCTATGTCGATAATATCCGTGATGCGCTGGTGAAATATGACCCGGCGCATGCGGAGACCTATCGTCAGAACGCAGCCGCCTATAAGCAAAAAATCACCGCAGCGCTGGATCCGCTTCGCCAGCAGATTGCCGACATCCCGGAGGATAAACGCTGGATGGTGACCAGCGAAGGCGCATTCTCCTATCTGGCTCGCGACCTGGGCATGAAAGAACTCTACCTGTGGCCTGTAAATGCTGATCAGCAAGGCACGCCGCAACAGGTGAGAAAAGTGATCGACCAGGTGAAGAAAAATGCTATTCCAGCGGTGTTCAGTGAAAGCACCGTGTCGGATAAGCCAGCCCGCCAGGTCGCGCGGGAAACGGGTGCGCATTACGGTGGGGTGCTTTACGTCGACTCATTAAGCAACGCTCAGGGACCGGTGCCGACCTATCTGGATCTGCTCAGAGTCACCACGGAGACGCTGGCGCAGGGCATTAAAGCGGGAGAGAAAGCGCAATGACAGACACCATCGTTGTTTCGGATGTCACCGTGACCTATCGCAACGGTCACACCGCGTTGCATGATGCCAGCTTCAGCGTGCCGGGCGGATCGATTGCGGCGCTGGTGGGCGTCAATGGCTCAGGTAAGTCAACCCTGTTCAAAGCGCTGATGGGCTTTGTCCGGCTCGCCAGCGGCAGCATCTCAGTGCTCGGCATGCCAACTCGTGAAGCACTGCGTCAGAGTCTGGTCGCATATGTGCCGCAGTCGGAAGAGGTGGACTGGTCTTTTCCGGTGCTGGTGGAAGATGTGGTAATGATGGGTCGCTACGGTCATATGGGCCTGCTGCGTCGACCGAAACCGCACGACCAGCAGATTGTCAGTGATGCGCTGGCGCGGGTCGATATGCTGGATTACCGCCATCGTCAAATCGGTGAACTCTCCGGCGGACAGAAGAAAAGGGTATTTCTGGCGCGCGCCATTGCCCAGCAGGGCAGCGTTATCCTGCTGGATGAGCCGTTTACCGGCGTGGACGTTCAGACTGAGGCCAGAATCATCAGCCTGCTGGGTGAGCTGCGCGATGAAGGCAAGACCATGCTGGTCTCAACGCATAATCTGGGATCGGTCACGGAGTTCTGCGATTACACCGTGATAGTCAAAGGCACCATTCTGGCCAGCGGCCCGACGCGCACCACCTTTACCGCCGCCAACCTTGAGCGTGCATTCAGTGGGGTGCTGCGTCATGTGATGGTGAAAGGGCTGGACGATCAGATTATCACCGACGATGAGCGGCCTTTTATTGCGCCACGTACGGCACCTGAAGACGGAAACTGACCATGGAACTGTTACTGGAGCCTTTTGGTTATCACTACATGCTCAACGCGATGTGGGTCTCCGCCATGGTCGGCGGCCTGTGTGCGTTTCTCTCCTGCTATCTGATGCTCAAAGGCTGGTCGCTGATTGGCGATGCGCTGTCGCACTCCATCGTGCCGGGCGTAGCGGGTGCTTACATGCTGGGACTGCCCTTTGCGCTGGGCGCGTTTCTCTCAGGTGGGCTGGCGGCGGGCAGTATGCTGTTACTCAATCAGCGCACCCGCTTAAAAGAAGATGCAATCATCGGCCTGATCTTCTCCTCCTTCTTTGGTCTGGGTCTGTTTATGGTGTCGCTCAATCCGACCGCGGTAAACATTCAGACCATTGTGCTCGGCAATATTCTGGCGATTGCGCCCGCAGATATACTTCAGCTGGCGCTGATTGGCGGGCTGTCGATCATCATTCTGCTGTTTAAGTGGAAGGATCTGATGGTCACCTTCTTTGATGAGAATCACGCGCGCGCTATCGGACTGCGTCCTGAACGACTGAAAGTCCTCTTCTTTACCCTGCTGGCAGTCTCAACCGTGGCGGCGCTGCAAACCGTCGGTGCATTTCTGGTGATCTGTCTGGTGGTGACGCCAGGCGCGACGGCCTGGATGCTCACCGACCGCTTCCCGCGTCTGCTGATGATTGCCGTAGCGATTGGCAGTATCACCAGTTTTCTCGGTGCGTGGGCGAGTTACTACCTGGATGGCGCAACGGGCGGCATCATCGTGGTGGCGCAGACGTTGTTGTTCCTGCTGGCGTTTGTCTTTGCGCCCAAACATGGCTTGCTGGCTAACCGGCGTCGTGGCCGCCATCGTCCCGAAAAGGAGCCTGGCTGATGTGGATCTTTGAACCTTTCCAGTTCGCTTTTATGAACAGTGCGTTGCTGATTGCGCTGGTGGTGGCGATCCCCTGTGCGCTGCTGTCGGTCTTTCTGGTGCTGAAAGGCTGGGCGCTGATGGGCGATGCCATGAGCCATGCGGTATTCCCCGGCATCGTCCTCGCCTGGATGGCCGGGCTGCCGCTGGCGGTGGGTGCGTTTGTCGCAGGTCTGTTCTGTGCCGTTGCCAGTGGATTTGTGCAGGACAACAGTCGTATCAAGCAGGATACGGTGCTGGGAATCGTCTTTTCCGGCATGTTCGCGGTGGGATTGATCCTCTATATCGCCGTGAAGCCGGAGGTGCATCTTGATCACATTCTGTTTGGTGACATGCTCGGCATTACGGGCGCTGACATAATTCAGACCTCGCTTATCGCAGCGGTGATCGTTGGGGTCATTGCGGTGAAATGGCGTGATTTTATGCTATTCAGTTTTGATCCGCAGCAGGCGCAGGTCTCTGGCTTACCCGCACGCTGGCTGCATTATGGGCTGCTCTGCATGGTCTCGCTGACCATTGTGGCGACGCTGAAAGCAGTAGGGATCATCCTGTCGATTTCCCTGCTGATCGCGCCCGGTGCTATCGCAGTTCTGCTTACCCGCCGCTTTTCACATGCGCTGCTGGTGGCGGTCGTGGTGTCGGTGCTGGTGTCGCTGAGTGGGGTCTATCTCTCGTTCTTTATCGACAGCGCGCCAGCACCCACGATCGTGGTGCTGTTTGCACTGGTGTTTATCGTGGCGATGGTGATTTCAGGCCGCAAAACGCGACAGCTTGAACGACAGCGGCTTAATGCCAGCTGACTGGCTATCGCGGCTGTCTCTCAACCGCGATAGCGCACCGCATCAATCAAGCGTGTAAAGGCGCTGGTGTGCTGTCTGCGGCTGGGATAGTAAAGATAATAACCCGGAAAAGGCTCACACCAGTCAGCCAGCACCTGAACCAGACGGCCACTTTTAAGGTGTTCCGCAACGCTATCCTGCGGCACATAGCAGATCCCCATCCCGCTCAGTGCGGCATCAATGCGCGACGCGAGATGATTAAAAATTAACTGACCCTGCGTTTTGACCCTGATCTCCTTGCCATCACGCATAAACTCCCAGTTATAGAGGCCACCCAGCGTCGGCAGCCGCAGGTTGATGCAGTTATGATGCTGTAAATCATAGGGAGTCTCAGGTCTGCCGTGCTGATCAAAATAGCTGCTGGCTGCCACCACGCACATATTCCAGTCCGGCCCGATGCGCACCGCCACCATATCCTTTTCGACCTGCTCACCCAGTCGCACGCCCGCATCGAAACGGCCGCTGACAATATCGGTCAGACTGTTATCCACCGACACTTCAACATGGACATCGGGGTATTGCTGAAGAAAGGGCCTGAGCAGCGGCCAGAGTGTAGAGGTGAGCGCATGTTCGCCTGCGGTGATACGAATGTTGCCGGAGATTTTACCCTGACTGTCAGTGACATTGACCAGTTCAGACTCAATCTCGCTGAACAGCGGGGCGAGGGTAGTGATCAGCCGTTCACCGGCTTCTGTCGGGGCAACGCTGCGAGTAGTGCGCGTCATCAACCGGACGCAAAGACGCTCTTCCAGAGCGCGAATCGCGTGGCTCAGTGCCGACTGCGACACACCCAGCTTCGCCGCTGCCCGGGTAAAGCTGCGCTCTTCTGCTACCACCACCAGATAGATTAGATCGTTAAAATTTTCTTTCAGCATAGGCCCTCTGACCTGTTTGATCGGTTATCCCGGTCGGGACAGGCCGATTTATCGACGTTAACTACGGCTTCGCTACCCGACCTGCTATCAGACCCGAAATTGCCTTTCAGGGTTACACATTTCGCGGCAGGATTAATGAGGCGGACAGATAAACCCTATGAACGACGGCTATAAAAGCTTTTTTTAATAAAATTAATAAAATCATTTAGATGAGCGTTGTATGAACACATATTTATCCCGATTCAACCTCGCTCCGCCATTCAGATAACACTTACTTTTCCCGGCTTCCCCGCAAAATTGCCAAAAAGCTGCTAAACCTTAAAGCAGAGATACGCGCGTAAAGATTAGGGTTATCACGATTTTCCCCCGATTCGAACCCCGTCAGAACTAAACCTATAAAAAATTAAATCTTTTGGCCCCCAACAATGGGAAGCAGACAATGTCGGAAAAAATATCGCTAACAATGCAGGTTAATGGTCAGTCGCAGCAGATGCAGGTCGATCCCCGTGTCACCCTGCTTGATGCGCTGCGTGAGCATCTTAACCTGACCGGCACCAAAAAAGGGTGCGATCAGGGGCAGTGCGGTGCCTGCACGGTACTGATTAATGGCCAGCGGGTGCTGAGTTGCCTGACGCTGGCGGCTCAGGCGGATGGCGCCGAAGTGACCAGCATTGAAGGGCTGGCTTCCACCGAAGGTGAGCTGCACCCGGTGCAGCGCTGCTTTATGGAGAATGACGCCTTCCAGTGCGGCTACTGTACACCGGGTCAGATTATGTCCGCCGTCGCCTGCATCAAAGAGGGCCATGCGGGTTCAGAAGATGAGATCCGTGAGTATATGAGCGGCAACCTTTGCCGCTGTGGAGCATATCCGCACATTGTGGATGCGATTAAACAGGCCGCAGCAGAGATGGCGAAGGAGTCCGCATGAATGAATTCAGCTGGAAAGTTGCGCAGTCGCCTGAGGAAGCCGCAGCTCTGAAACAGCAGCCTGGCAGCCAGTTTCTGGCAGGCGGCACCACACAACTCGATCTGATGAAGTGTGGGGTCTTCACGCCGCCGCAGCTCATCGGCATCACTGGATTGACCGGGCTTAAAAACCTGGAGTTTGACGACGATAAGATCACGGCCGGCGCGCTGGTCACCATGAGCGGCCTGGCGGATCATCCCGCCTGCCAGCAGAACGCGCCAGCCATCTACGGCAGCCTGTGGCAGGCCGCGTCACCGCAGATTCGTAACATGGCCACGCTGGGCGGTAATTTACGCCAGCGTACCCGTTGCGCCTATTACCGCGATCCGGCGACCTTTTCCGCCTGCAACAAACGCAATCCGGGTTCCGGCTGCGCCGCACTGGATGGCGTTAACAGCAATCATGCCATCCTGGGCGCCAGCGACAGCTGCATCGCGGTCTATCCCGGCGATCTGGCGGTGGCGCTGGTGGCGTTTGACGCCATCGTGGTCCTGCAGAATCAGCAGGGCGAAACCCGTCGCATCGCGATTGATGATTTCTTCCTGCTACCGGGTGACACACCTGATCGTGAGCACGATCTGCGCGATGACGAAATTATTGTGGCCATTGAAGTGCCGCAAACCGAGTCACTGCGGCACTCACACTACCTTAAAGTCCGTGACCGCAGCTCTTATGAGTTTGCTGCAGCCAGCGCGGCCGCAGGCTTCACGCTGGAGAACGGCGTGATGCGTCAGGTCCATATTGCGCTGGGCGGCGTCGCCACCAAACCCTGGCGGGTCAGGTCGGTGGAGCAGGCGCTGGAGGGCCAGCCGTTTAATGAAGAGACGGTCTTCCAGGCGGCAGAACGGATTACTCAGGAGACGCAGGCGCTGACCCACAACGCCTATAAAGTAAAACTGGCGCCGCGTGTGATTGCACGTGCGCTGATGGCAGCAGGAGAAACCGCATGAGTGACGTAAATGACAAATCACGTCGGGAGTTACTGAAGGCGACGGCGGCGATCTCAGCGGCGGGCAGCCTGGGGCTGAGTATGCAAAGCGCCAGTGCCAGTGATACTGCCACGGCGGAACCAGAAACCACCGATCCGATAGAGGGACTGGGTGCCGGGCGCTCGCGGGGTGACGGCAAAGTAAAAGTCACCGGTGAGGCGCGGTATGCGGTAGAACATCAGCCGGGAAATCCGCTCTATGGCGTGGTGATCCAGTCTACTGTTGCCAGCGGCCGTATCAGCCGGATGTCGACGGAAAAGGCGCAGCAGGCCTCGGGTGTGGTGGCGGTTTATACCCATCTGAATAGCCTGAAGATCAACAAACCCACCGCGATTGCAGACGGCGGCGCGGCGCAGTCAACCTATACCCCGATTCAGGACGATGTGATTATTCACAACGGCCAGAACATCGGTCTGGTGGTGGCAGAGACGTTTGAGCAGGCGACGTATGCCGCCTCGCTGGTGGAGATCGACTATGAAACCTCGCCCGCACTGATTTTTGCTACCGATGAGGGTGTCGAACCGAAACCGGTATCGAAACAGGATATCGATATGGGCGATGCACAGGCGGCGATGCAGCAGGCCGAGGTGCGTCTGAGCCAGCGCTATACCACGCCGCGCGAATACAATATGCCGATGGAACCGCACGCCTGTGTCGCTGAGTGGCAGGATGGACGCATTACCGTCTGGGAGCCAAGTCAGTGGGTGGCAGGCGCGCAGGTGGAAATCGCCGAGTGGATGGGCATTGACGTTGAAGATGTGCGGATTATTTCGCCCTATGTCGGCGGGGGATTTGGGTCCAAGCCGGTGCCTTACACCCACGTCGCACTGGCCAGTGTGGCATCACGAGCGCTGAAGCGTCCTATCAAAGTGTCGCTGACCCGACCGCAGACCTTTACTGGTCTGGGCGGACGTCCCGCCACCTCGCAGCAGCTGGAACTGGGTGCCTCGCGTGACGGCAAAATCCAGGCGATTATCCAGCGCAGCTTCAGTGAAACCTCATTAATCGATGTATTTGCTGAGAACTGCAGCAAAGTCACCGCCCGCATGTATGCGGTGGGCAACGTCTCCGCCCAGCATCAGGTCAGGCCGATCAATACCGTGACGCCAGGCTGGATGCGGGCGCCAGGTGAAAACCCCAGCGCCTTTGGCTTGGAAGTGGCGATGGACGAGATGGCCTATGCCCTGAATATCGATCCCCTGGAACTGCGTCTGCGCAACTGGGCGGACAAAGATTATCAGCTCGATCTGCCGTGGAGTTCGCGTCGCCTGAAAGAAGCCTATCAGAAAGGGGCTGAGGCCTTTGGCTGGGATAAGCGCATTATGACGCCGCGGTCGATGCGCGAAGGGCGTGAATTGATTGGCTGGGGCATGGCCTCTGGCACCTATCCGGTCAACAAACTGCCTGCTGAGGCAAAAATCATCCTGACCCCACAGGGTAAATTTGTGGTGCAGTGCGCCGGTGCGGATATCGGCACCGGGACCTATACCATCCTGGCGCAGACCGCTGCCGACATTCTTGGCGTCGCCTCTACCACCATCGAGGTTCAGCTGGGTGATACCGAGCTGCCGCGTGCCGGTGTCGCAGGTGGATCGCAGCTGGCGGGCAACGTGACCGCGGCGGTGAACGATACCGCCAGACGAATGCGCGACCAGCTGCTGAAACTCGCCAGCGAGCTGCCACAGTCGCCACTGAATGGCACCCCCGCATCTCAGCTCACGCTGAAAGGCGACGGGGTTCAGCATAATCTGCGCAGCGGTATGGCGGTCTCATTTGCCCGGCTGGCAAGCCTGGCACCGGCGGAGAGTCTGACGGTGAAAGGCGGCACTTTCCCGGACGATCTGTCACAGAGCGAGCGCGACAAGATGGTGCGCAACCTTAATGACATGAGCCGCCCTGAAAAATTCTCGGCCCACAGCTGGAGCGCGCAGTTTGTGGAAGTGCGGGTCGATGAAGATTTCGGCACTATCCGGGTCAAACGGATGGTGGCGGCGCTCGACAGCGGTCGTCTCTACAACCCTAAACTGGCGCGCAGCCAGTGGATTGGCGGCATGATCATGGGCGTCGGTCAGGCGCTGATGGAAGAGGGCATCGTCGATCCACGCAATGGTCGGGTGATCAACAACAACCTGGCGGACTATCTGGTGCCGGTTAACGGTGACATCCCGAGCATTACCACCATCAACGTTGGCGAGCCCGATTTTGAGGCGACCACCATGGGCGGTAAAGCCGTGGGTGAGCTGGGTATCGTGGGCGTGGCGGCAGCGATCAGTAATGCGGTGTTCCATGCCACCGGTAAGCGGGTGCGCGACTTACCTATTACTCTCGATAAGATTATCTGAGCCTGTTCCTGACCTGCTGCCAGCAGGTCGATGTGAGGATATGCGGGCGCGGGCTGAAACCTGCGCCCGTTTTTCACGCTTAGCGGAGAGAAAGAGTGAAGATAGCGTTGATTGTGCTGGCCGCCGGGCTGAGTCGCCGTTTTCGCCAGCAGGCGGGCGGGCATAAGCTGCTGGCCGACCTGGATGGCAAACCGGTGCTGCAACGCACGCTGGAGCAGGCCGTTGCCAGTGGTCTTGACCTGTTTGTGGTCACGCGCCCGGACGCCGCTGCACTTAAGGCGCTCTGCTCGCAGGCTACCCTGGTGCTGTGTGACAGCGGCGGGCTGGGCGAATCGATCGCCGCAGGTGTCAAAGCCAGCCGTGACTATGACGGCTGGCTGATTGCGCTGGGCGATATGCCGTTTGTCACGCCTGAAAGTTACCGCGCCGTCAGCGCTGCGCTGGCTTACGCGCCGATCGTCAGGCCGTGGATTGACGGCAGGCCGGGCCATCCGGTGGGCTTTCAGAACCCCTGCTACCCGATGCTGAGCACGCTACAGGGCGATGCCGGGCCGCAGGCGGCGGTGAAGTCACTCGCCGTCCGGCTGCCGCTTCAGGATCGCGGCTGTTTGTGTGATATCGATCTCCCTGCTGATCTGCAGTTAATAAAGGAATTTTCATGATTACGCTGGATCAACGTGTGATTAATGCGGCACTGAGCAGCTGCCTGGCGGGTCAGCAGGTCTGGCTCTGCACGGTGCTGCGCACCTATGGATCTTCGCCGCGCGCGCCTGGCACCCTGATGACGGTCAACGAAACGGGTGCTTACTGCGGATCGCTGTCGGGCGGCTGCATTGAAGAGGACTTTCTGGCGCAACTGGCGGCAGGAGCCTATCGCGCCAGCAGTCAGCGGGTGCGGTACGGTGAAGGCGGAATGCGTCCTGACGTCAGCCTGCCGTGCGGCGGCAGCCTGGAGATCGTCATTGAGTTTCTGCCGCCCGATGATGCCACGCTGGCGCTGCTGACGGCCATGCAGCGCGCGCTGAGCGGACAGCAGCCGATGGTGAAAATGATACGACCCGGCGAACGTGCGCAGTGGGAAGTGCTCGCCCCTGACAGGGTGTTGCCTGCGCTGGATGCCAGTGAACAGCAGATGTTACTGCCGGTTGGTGCGATACCGGAACTGCTGATCGCGGGCTACTCGACTGTGGCATATGAGTGCATCCGGCTCGGGCAGATGCTGGGATTTCACGTGCGGGTCTGTGAGCACCGACCGGAGATGCTGACGGAGCTGGAGAGCCACTTCAGCGCTGCGGACAACGTGACGCTGGTGTCACAGCATCCGGCGCGCTGGCTGGAGCTGAACGGCGCGCATGCAGCGGTGGCGATTGTGGCACTGACCCACGATCCCCGCATTGATGACCTGACGATGATGGAGGCGATCGCGACACCCGCGTTCTATATCGGCATCATGGGCTCGGCGAAAAATAGCGAGAAACGACGGGCGCGACTACAACAGATCGCCGGCATGGATCGTGCCGAACTGGACCGCATCCATGCGCCCATCGGCCTGCCTATCGGCAGCAAAACCCCGGCGGAGATTGCGCTGTCGGTGATGGCCGATATCGTCCGGGTGAAAAATCGCGGGCTATCAGCCGCCTGAGTCCGGCGTCGCCTTCGGTGCGAGCCGATAGAGGTAGCTGCCCGAATAGGGGATCGGCAGGAAATCCTGGAACAGCTGCCGCAATGTCTGTTCAGGATCGACATCGCGGAACAGTTGCGGATAGAGCGTGGTGGCGAAGAATTCTGTCGCTACCACGTGCCACGGACTGAGGTAAAAGTTGTGCCAGATTGCCCCGGCATGACCGTCCCGCAATGCCGTCAGCTGCTTCAGCGCATTCTGCTGACCGGTCAGCGCCAGCAGGCTCTGCCGGGTCTGCGCTGTTGTGACGGCGGGGCCGAGTTTTAAGGCTCCCGCTTCATCGGCGCTGCCGGTGCCGGTGGCGAAGTAATAGTCTGGCTGTGCCGCAATCACACTCTCCTCACTCAGCCGTCCGAACACGCCTTTGATCTGCTGACTGGCGATGTTGTCGCCCCCGGCAAAGCGCAGCAGCTCACCCAGGTTGCCATTCACCGACGTCACGCAGCATTCACTGCGCCGCCCGAGATGCAGCTGCAAAAGAACTTTAGGTTTAGCACCGTGATAGCCCGCCAGTCGGCTCTCAATGCGCTGCATGTGGCTGCGGTAAAAACGATTGAAGTCAGCAGCCCGCTGGGGCTGATTCAGCACCTCGCCCAGCAGGGTCATGCTGCGCTCGGTATTTTTCAGCAGCTCAACCCGCAGATCGATCTTCACCACCGGGATATGCGCCGCGCTGAGCATCTTCTCCAGCACTGCTCCGCTTTCACTGCCGCGCGCCAGCTGCGGCAGGATCACCAGGTCCGGTTTCAGTGCGATCACCTGTTCGGGATTCATGTCATTGACGCCATCCAGACCCAGTACCGGAATGTCCTCCATCTGCGGAAACTTACTGGCAAAAATCTGCCAGGTCTGGGGATCATACTTTTTCAGATCCTGTGGCCAGCCAGCGATATGCTGCAGCGGATTGCCGGGCGTCAGCAGCGCGACGCTGTAGAGCATCCGGCTTTCACCCAGCACAATACGCTGCGGATGGTCGGGTATCTCTACTTCGCGGCCGGTGATGTCGGTCAGCGTGCGGGCTTGTGCGCCAGCGCTGGCCAGTATCACGCTCAGCATTAATAACGCACAGCGCAGCGATTTAAAATTCAACACGGGCCTGTACCATCAGATTGCGGGTTTCACCTTCACGGACGCGCAGGTTGCCGCCGCTTGAACTATAATAGTGCTGGTTAAACAGGTTATTGATGTTCAGACGCAGCTGCGTTTTTTCACCGAACAGGCGGTTGTTCCATGCCACGAAACTGTCTGCCACCACATAGTCGGGCAGGGTGAAACTGTTATCGGGATCGCCTGCACGGCTGCCGACATAGCGTGCACCGCCGCCGAGCCGGAACGAGCCGGGCAGGCTGCTGATTTGCATCTCATGACTGAGATAGAGCGCACCGGCATGGCGCGGCGCATTCTGCAGACGATTGCCATTGTTATCCGGATTAACCCGGTCATTAACGATCTCTGCCTGATCATAGCTGTAGTTCGCGCTCAAATCCCAGCCGGGTGCAATTTCGCCGTTCAGCTCAAACTCAGCGCCGGTCGATCGGGCTTTATCAATGGCCCGCGTGCTGCCATTAATATTCAGCGACATCGCTTTTTCGTCTATCCGATAGAGCGCGACGGTGGCGAACATTTTCGGCGAGAGTTGCCATTTACTGCCAACCTCCCAACTGGTGCCCTGTTCCGGTTTGCCGACATTGCCCTCATCATCCACGTCGGTTGACGGGGTGAACGACTTACTGACGCTGGTGTAGAAAGAGAGATCAGGTGTGAGTTTGTAGATCACCCCCGCCTGCGGCAGAAACTTATTACCCTCATCATTCAGGGTTTCCACCTGCGGATTAAAGCCGCGCGAGGCGCGCTGTTCATAATGCTGATAACGACCGCCCAGCACCACAATCCAGTCGGGTGACAGAGAAATGCTGTCTTTGGCGTAGAGTGACCGGCTATGAATGCGGTTCAGGTTATTGGCGGCTGCGCTATTTTCCGTGCTGGCGTCCGTGACCGGTGACAGCAAGTCATATTCAGGCGTGAAATAGTTGAACTGGCGGTTGACCTTGCCCTGATACTGATGGGCACGATAAGTCTGGTTCATCTCATAGTCGGTGCCCACCACCAGCGCGTGCTGCATACCCAGAATTTCGGGATTACCCAGCAGATCCCAGCTCAGATATTTGGTTTTGTGGTTAAACCCGCGATTGGCATCGGCGCGACGTGTGACCACGCCGCTGCTGGCGTTCACCGCCGTCACGCGCACTTCATTGTTGTCATAGCGCCGCTGGTTCCAGCCCAGGGTTAACCGGGTGCGCCACTCATCATTAAACTGCCAGTCATAGTGGGCATTCAGGGTTTTGTTATGGCCCCAGGCGTGATTGGCTTTGTCATCCAGCCGATCTTTATAACCGATGTCGATTGGCTTGCCGTCAATGAAGGCCGTGCCGCGATCGTAGGGAATGTCATAGCGGTAGTCGGCATAGCTGATCAGAAAACTTGCCTGCTCGCCATACCATTGCAGAGAGGGTGCCAGCAGTGTGTGCTCTTCACTGCCAAAGTTGCGCCAGTAATCCTGATTCTGCTTTTCGGCGATCAGGCGGAAGGCGAAGCCGTTGCCCAGCGGACCGGTGACATCCAGGGTGCCCGCACCGCCACCTTCACTGGCGTAACGTCCGCTGACGCTGGAGTGCCAGCTGTATTGCGGCTTTTTGCTGACCACATTGATAATGCCGCCCGGATTCTGAATGCCATACAGCAGCGAGGAGGAGCCTTTCAGCACCTCAACCCGCTCGGTCGTGGCATCGAAATTCAATCCCTGACTGCTGCGAATGCCATCCCGGTAGATGGAGCCATCGGCGTTGCTGCCAAATCCGCGTCGTACAAAGCCATCTTCGGTGCCAGCCAGCGTGTTCGCTTCGGTCACACCGCTGACGAAGCGCATCGCATCCGCCAGTGAGCTTGACTGGTAATCGTCCAGTTGCTGCTGCGTGACCACGCTGACCGACTGCGCCTCATCGATCCGCGCGGTCGGCATTTTACTGGCAACGCTACTCTGGCTGGCGCTGTAATTTCCCTCTGAACTGGCATCCGCGGTCACGGTCATATCCGGGGCGCTGTCGGTTGCTGCATTGACCTGTGGCAGCATGATGCTGCTGCAGATCGCCACGACCAGAGCGGGGTGCCGGGCCGGATATCGTGAGTCTTTGTTTTTCATTTTTCTTTTCGTATCTGAAGCAAAGGACCTGACGACTGACAATCTGTCTGTCTTGCAGGTCTACCCTGGAGGTGTTCTGCAATATGCAGCGTTTAAACAGAGGAGATCAGTATCAGGCCTTCAAGGTCATTATGCCGGCCGGACGACAACCTTTCTCATCTGTAATTGAGAATCATTCAAACATCCGCTATTGTAGTAGTAAACATAATTTGAATAGAAATGGCTACATTATTGCCGTGTCGTTTATCGCTGCAAAAAGATTGGCTGGAATTTTTATCCTATTGAAAATAATGAATATATTTTTATATGAAGGTGAGGGGTTTGGTTAAATCCACATCTTCTTCAGGTGAAATATAAAACAGCATGACGTTTTTACTACATCTCCCGGCCCTTAAACTCTCCATTTAGCCAGACCAGCGATGAGTCTTTCACACATTTAACCCCAGTTGCAGGTGCAGCATGAAACAGAGCAGGCCCGTTAAAAACAGAGTGGATGTGGTGGCAGAACGTCTTCGCGCCCGTGAAAAGCAGCTTTCACCCCGCCTGCTGGCGGTGGCGCGTTATATCGATCAGCAGCGGGAAACGGTGCTGGAGAGCACCGCGATGGAGATCGCTGTGGCGAATCACACCTCTGATGCCACTGTAATCCGCGCGATTCAGGCGCTGGGCTTTAGCGGGCTACGCGACCTCAAACAGACACTTAAGGCCTGGTTTGGTCCTTCGCTGACCTCTGAAGATAAGATGATTACCACCGTCAGTGAGGTGACCAGTGATGTGAACAGCGCCATCGACTTTGTGCTGGAGGGCCACCGTCACGCCTGTGATGTGCTGTCGCAACCGCAGAATCGGGTGGCGGTAGCGGATAGCGTGGCGCTGCTGGGCGAAGCGCGGCAGGTCGCTATTTTTGGCATCAACGCCTCAGGTATTCTGGCGGACTACAGCGTGCGGCTGCTGAATCGTATCGGTCTGCCCGCCTTTTCCCTTAACCGTGCCGGAATTGCGCTGGCAGAGCAGATGCTGGCGCTACAGCGTGGCGACGTGCTGATCATGATGGCGCAGCAGTCGGCGCATCGGGAAGGGACAACCGTGGTGCGTGAAGCGAAGCGGCTGGATATACCGATAATTCTGCTGACCAACGCCACCGACTCCTTTTTCGCCCGCGAGGCGGATGTCGTAATCAATGTGCCGCGCGGCGGCGAGAAGGGACGCATTCCCCTGCACGGCACGATTATGGTCTGTCTGGAGATGCTGATCCTGTCCGTTGCCTCAACGCTGCCACAGCGCACCGTTAAGACGATGAAACGTTTACAGGATCTTAATCGCGGCCTGAAGCCCGCCAGCAAAAAGTAGCCAGTGTAACGACACCGTGGTGGGTTCCCGGTATTTCACCTGAACCAGCAAGGCTGATCTTTAAGTCAAATTTCTCCGCTTTGCGAGCGCGATCCCGTATTTTCTGCCACCCCTTTCCTCAGCCGTCTACGCTTACAGCTTGCTGCGCCAGCCGGTGCGGTTCTTACTCATACTGACTTTCATTTGATTTGTGCGGAGCTGCTGATGAAACCCCTTCACGCGCAATACCTTTTCTGCTGTGCCACCCTGAGCCTGCTGTCGCCGCTCCCTGCGATGGCCTGGAGCGACCTCACCGTCTTTGGCGATAGCCTGAGTGATGGCGGGAACGTCGGGCGCTTTACCTATGATGGCGCGACCCATCCGCTCTATGACGAGATCGTAGCGCAGTCGCTAGGTGATAACCTGCGCCCTTCATCGCAGGGCGGAAGTAACTATGCCGAAGGTGGCGCAGTTGCGGTACCTGCAATTAATCCCCTGTTTAACACTCAGGATCAGCTTGATAACTACCTTGCGGCGCGAGGCGGACGAGCTGATTCGGACGGTCTCTATATTCACTGGATTGGCGGCAATGATTTAGCGGCGGCGGCTCTTGCCCCTCTCGCTGCCCGGCAGATAGTGGATAACAGCGCCAGTGCAGCGGCCTCACAGGTCAGCCGGTTGCTGGATGCCGGAGCCGGAACGGTGATTGTACCGACGGTACCTAATGTAGGGGCAACGCCCGCCCTGCTGCAGGCGATTCTGCAGGTGCCTGGTCCAGCGGCACAACCTGCCACGGCGGCGCTGTTTCAGTCGCTGAGCACCACCACTACGCCTGACCGTGCCGCAAGAGAGCAGGCGATTGAAACCGCGCTTGGCGAGGCGGCCGGACAAATCTCTTCAATTCCGCTGATCCGGGATGCCATTGCACAGCAGCTGATTGCCGCCTGGCAGTTACTGAGTCAGGAGGCGGCGGCCCTCACCGACCGTTACAACCAGGCTGAAGAGCAGGGGCTGGTGACCGCACGCGGGAACATCGCACGAGTGGATATCAATGGCCTGTTTAATGAGGTGATCGATAATCCGGGCCTGTATGGACTCACGAATACGGCCGGAATGGCCTGTCCGCCAGGTGTCTCGGCGATGGACTGCACCTCCTCGACGACAGGATTTTCGCAGTCACAGCAGTATCTGTTTGCAGACAGACTGCATCCCAGCCCGGCGGTCCATGCGCTGATCGCCGATTACATTCAGTCGGTGCTGAATGCGCCGCTGCAGGTAGCTGCACTGAGTCAGGCGCCGTCGATGCTGGTGGGCGATGCGCGCAATACGCTGGATGGACATCTGCAGCAGCAGCGTCAGCAGCCCGCTAACGCCGGGGAATTTACGGTTTTCGGCGGTTATGCCGGGCAGCAGCGTGATTTCCGCGGCGACAGCCTGCAGGATGGCGATGCGACCAGCGCCAGCGGCACCGTGGGTGTGGGCTATCAGCTGACCGATCACTGGCAGGCCGGTGCCATGCTCTCTACGACCTCGCAACGTCAGGATCCCTCGTCGCGCTTTGATTACCGTTTACGCGGCAATCTGGTGGCGCTCTGGAGTCAGTTGAATTATCTCGATCGGGGATGGATTAATGCGGACGCCCATTATGCGGATCTCGACTTTTATGATATTGAGCGTCAGATCAGGCTGGGACCGGCGACCCGCACGGAAAAGGGCAACAGCAACGGTAAGATGCTGGGAATGCGGCTGCAGACCGGCTGGGATTTGCCGCTGGGTAGCTATGTTTCTACTGGCCCGGTGGCCAGCTATGCGCTCGACTACACCCAGGTCGATGGCTATAAAGAGGAGGGCAACAGCAGCACCTCAATGCGCTTTGGCGACCAGACGCTGCACTCTCAAATCGGCGCAGTGGGCTGGCGTATCGACAGCAAAGATTTGCTGATCAATCCCTGGGCGCAGGTCAGCTACAATCACCAGTTTGGTGACAGCGATTCGGCGGTGACCGCCGGACTGAAATCGACCCGCACCGCCTTTACCCGCAGCAGCGATTCCAGTGATGATAACTGGATCGATATGGCGGTGGGTGCGAGCGTGCCGCTTGGCACCTCGGTGAATGCCTTTGCGGGCGTCTCGGCGGTAACAGGCAACAGCGACATGCATCAGGTGACATGGAACGTCGGGCTTAACGCCCGCTTTTAACGGATCTGCTTTGCGGAGTGAAAAGCCCTGCAGACGTTGTCCGTCGCTCTCATAATGATAGCGGCGGGCGACGTTGCAGCAGATCTGAGCGTTCATCACACCCCGGATGCAGTCGGGTATAACTCTCTTCTGTGGCGTACCTTTTTCACGCTTCGATCAAAGCCTGCGCCTCCAGTTCGCGGACCCGCGGTATCACTTCGCGGCCAAAGAATTCGACCTCTTCATGAAAGTGCAGAAATGCCAGCAGCAGCAGATCCACACCGGTCTGCTTCAGTTCGATAATGCGTTCAGCAATCTGCTGCGGTGTGCCAATCAGATTGGTTTTAAAGCCGTCGTTGTACTGCACCAGATCCTCAAACGACGATTTTGCCCAGTTTCCCTCTCCTTCGGGTGAGGCACTGCCTGCATTTTTGACCTCATGCTGAAAGCCTTTTACCGCATCCGGGTTGGCTTTGCTGATGATCTCATGAAGCACCGCCTGCGCCTGCTGTTCGCTCTCGCGGGCAATCACAAAACCGTTCAGCCCGATTCTGACCTGATGCTGATGACGTCCGGCTTTTTCACGGATATCCGCGACCTGCAGACGGACACCGTCCGGGGTATTACCGTTGGTAAAATACCAGTCTGACACCCTGGCGGCCATGTCGCGCGCCGCGCGTGAACTGCCACCCTGGAAAATTTCCGGGAGCGGTGACAACGGCTTGGGTTTCATCACGTAATCGCGGAAGCGATAAAAATCGCCGGCAAAGCTAAAACTCTCTTCACGCCAGATGCCGCGCAGGCAGCGAATAAACTCTTCTGAACGCAGATAGCGCTCTTCATGATCGAGCCAGGGTTCACCAATTGCCTTGAACTCGCCCCGGAACCAGCCGCTGACAATATTAACGGCGATGCGTGGACCATAAAGATGGCTGATAGTGGCAATCTGCTTTGCCGCCAATACCGGATTCCACGGGCCGGGAAGCAGAGCGGCAATCACTTTTAATTTCGAGGTGTGACTAAGTAAATCCTGCGAGAATGTGACCGATTCATGCTGATTATCTGCGCCATATCCTGCAGTAAAGCGAATCTGCGTCAGCGCGTAATCAAAACCCGCCTGTTCAGCGATCTGCGCCAGTTTGCGGTTGTATTCGGCATCCCAGCGGGTACGCTGCTCTATCTGACTGATCACCAGTCCGCCCGAGACATTCGGCACCCAGTAGGCGAACTGTAAAGGTTGGTTCAGTGACATGGTTTTCTCCTGGCATATAGCTGGATTAATGGAATAGTTAAATCTTCCAAACTTTCAGATATAAAAGAAAAGACCAAGCAGTAACCATGCCAGAGATTAAATAATTGAAGTTAAAGGATTAAAATCCAGTTTTGCATAAGCGAGCTGTTGCAAATGCAGCAACTCAGAAACAGCACGGTTGCTGATGCAGCAGCGCTTCATGACCGCGCGTAACTGCGGCGAGGCCAGGGGCACTGAACCCGGCGGTATTCGCAGATAGCCGCAAAGCGATGTGATAACGTAGCGGTTCTGTTGCAGAGCCGGAGGGCACTATGATTGTCAGACAGGCATCGCCCGAAGAGGCGCACCATTTATGGAACATCAGAAATCTGGCCATCCGTCATGGCTGCCAGCATGCTTATCCACCCGACGTGCTCGCCGCCTGGACGCCAGACTGCATGCCCGCCAGCTTTCCCGCAATGATCCGCATGAATCCCTTCTTCGTGATTGATGGTCCGGACGACGTACCGGTTGCTATGGGATCGCTGGACCTTGCCGCCGCCAGCGTGGAAGCCATTTTTACCCTGCCTGGGTTCACCGGACAGGGAATGGCGGGCCTAATCATCAACACCATCAAAGCGGAGGCGCTGCAGCGTGGCTACCGCCGGTTGACGCTCGCGTCGACGCCGAACGCCGTGGGTTTTTACCAGCAGCATGGCTTCCGGCCGCTGGGCGAAAGTTTCTATCCGTCAAAGCTGGCGGGCAGCGATTTGCGCTGTACTGAGATGGCGATTGATCTGTGAATGCCCGCTGCCGTCAGGCTGGCGAAGCAGGGCAAAAGTTTCCGGTGCAAAGACTTCGCAAGCCCCCGCCGGTAAGGTATAGTCCGCGTTTTTTGGAGGAATCATGCTGACTGACTCATCAACTCGTCTTAATAAATACATCAGCGAGAGCGGCATCTGCTCCCGTCGTGACGCCGATCGTTACATCGAGCAGGGCAACGTTTTCATTAACGGCAAACGCGCCACTGTAGGCGCGCAGGTATTTGCAGGCGATGTGGTGAAGGTCAATGGTCAGCTTATCGAGCCGCGCGATGAAGACGATCTGGTGCTGATTGCCCTGAATAAACCGGTGGGGATTATCACCACCATGGAAGAGGGCGAGCGCGATAACATCAGCGATTTCGTCAATCACAGCAAGCGCGTCTTCCCGATTGGCCGACTCGACAAAGATTCTCAGGGCCTGATTTTCCTTACCAACCACGGTGATCTGGTCAACAAGATCCTGCGGGCCGGTAACAACCACGAAAAAGAGTATGTCGTTACGGTCGACAAGCCGATCACCGATGAGTTTATTGCCGGAATGAGCGCAGGCGTGCCGATGCTGGGCACGGTGACCAAAAAGTGCAAAGTGAAGAAAGAAGCGCCGTTTGTCTTTCGCATCACGCTGGTCCAGGGGCTGAATCGCCAGATCCGCCGTATGTGTAAGCATTTTGGCTTTGAAGTGACGAAGCTTGAGCGCACCCGCATCATGAACGTCAATCTCAAGGGATTGCCGCTGGGGGAATGGCGCGATCTCACTGACGACGAACTCGTTGAGCTGTTTAAACTGCTGGAGAACTCCTCTTCAGAAGATAAACCAGCGAAGAAAGCTAAAGCTCCGGCGAAACCGGCCGCCGCCAAAAAACCGCAGAAGAGTGCGGCGAAACCCGCTGAAAAAGCGGATGCTAACGGTGCCTCACGCAAGCGCTTTGTACAGCCGGGACGTAAGAAGAAAGGGCGCTAATAATGGCCCGATGCAGAGAGCGACTTTCCTGCTCTCTGCATCTGTAATCAGCGGATCATCACGGAATGATCCGGGCCGCCCGGAAGCGGGCAAACAGATCGCAGAACATCTTATCCGTTGCGCGATAACCGTGGAATCCCGCCCGCCGCAGTTTGCTGCCGTCGCCAAACATGTCGTAATCCCAGCCAAAAACAAAATCAGCGAAGACACCATCACTGAGCGCCAGAATATCGGGCTGGAGCAGCGCGTCGGCAGCGGCGATTTCCCGCCACAGCGCACGATAATCCTGAAATAGTTGCCGGAACGACAGCGAAACCGGCGGCGCGATCTCCAGTTCAAACCACGCTGCAATGACCGGCCATAGCTCACTCCAGCGCCAGAGATCGCCATTATTGATATTAAAGGCCTGATTGCGTGCGTCAGAAGTGCGTGCGGCCCAGATCGTCGCGTCGGCCAGCAGAGTGGCATCGGTAAAATCGACCATACTGTGCCAGGTTTCCGGCGAACCGGGAAAGCGTAAGGGCAGCCGCGCCGCGCGACAGATTGAGGCGTACAGCGCCAGGCTCAGCGCCAGGTTCATGCTGTTGCCCGGCCTGTCACTGCCGACCACACCGGGCCGCAGCGCACTCCAGTGCCAGGCTTTACCTTGCTGTTGTGCGCTCAGCCAGTTCAGCTGCGCGACGTTAAACTCAGCACCCGGTACACCAGGATCGCTTTCCCGCGCCGGCGTTTTAAAGCGTCCGAGATGGGCGCCATACACCTTGTATCCCTGCATCAGGCTGACATGCTCAAGTGGTGCGACATCCTCCATGGTCTGAACCAGATTTTGCAGCATGGCAAGATTCGGCCCGACCATGGTTCCCCAGTCAGAAGCGTTCAGCCAGGCGCTGTAAAAGATATGCGTGACGTCGGTGAGTGATGCCAGCCGTTGCTGGCACTGCTGGCTATCGCGCAGATCAACCGCAATCACCTCTGTGCCGCTGACTGCATAGTCTGACCGATGCGTCAGTGCTTTGACCTGCCAGTGGTCTGCTACCAGTGCCTGACTCAGTTGCTGACCGACAATCCCGCTGGCACCCGCCACCAGCGCAACCTTCTTATCCTGCGTCGTTTTCATGATCATTGCCCTGTTAAGAGAGAAGCTGCATTCTCACCTGCGTTTATTTCTGATTAAATCCCCTGAACCGGATGTCACTTATCAGGAAAATCAATAAATGCAGAACAAACTGAATGCGATTCAGACCTTCATCCGGGTTGCTGAAGCGGGATCTTTTTCGGCGGCGGCCCGGCAAAACGGCATGAAGCAGTCGGCGGTAAGCCAGCAGATTGCCGCGCTTGAAGAGGCGCTGGGGGTTGTGTTGCTGCACCGCACCACCCGCAAAATGGCGCTGACGGAGCAGGGTCAGCATTATCTGCAGCAGGTCAGGCAGCTGCTCAGCGCGATGGAAGAGCTGGAGCAGCAACTACGGCCTGAATCGCAGCCTCTGCACGGCAAACTCTATATGCAACTGCCGAGCGGCATCGGGCAGCGGCTTATGCCGCATCTGATTGCATTCCAGCAGGCGCATCCCGCGCTGCGTCTGAATATTGCGCTGGAGGATCGCCTGTCGGATCTCATTGGTGAAGGCGTTGATGTGGCAATCCGCCTCAGCGAATCGCCGCCCGCTACACTGGCTGCCCGTTCACTCACCACGGTTGAAACCGTGCTGGTGGCTTCCCCTGAGTGGATAGCGCGAAACGGCACGCCGCAAACTCCCAGTGACCTGCAGCACCATCCCCACATACGTTTTAGCGGCGTATCGCCCGATGCGCCGCTGCAGCTGGTGTCCGCGACCACGAGGGTGTCTGTGCCGGTGGAAAGTGCTTTTCGCTCTAACAACAGTGATGCATTGATGCAGGCCCTTGAAGCGGGGCTGGGGATCGGTGGGTTACAAACACTTATCGGCGCAGACGCGCTGGCATCCGGCCGACTGGTGCGGGTTTTATCGGACTGGCGGCTTCCCGACCGCTATCTTTATGCTGTGTTCCCCGATGCCCGCTTTATCCCGGATAAAGTGCGGAAGCTGGTCACGCACTTAAGTGAGGTACTGGTGGGGTTGCAGGGAACAGGGCAGAAACTCAGCGAATAAGGTTGAGAAGAAAAATACATGGATGAGCGCAGGCACAAGAGGCGTGATCAGAGTTATCTATTACTGGATGAACACACAAGGCCAATTCATCCTGTTTAGAGATTTGAGGGCGAATGGAACGAAAACGTACGTTAGTGAATTAACTGCCTGATATATAATAGGCATGAAATTACCCTGTAAATGGTTTTTTTAATCGGGAAATGGTATTTAATAGGCATTGATGTCTACTAATCGTTTTTTTATACGATTAATTTTCTCTTATCGGACGTTTCCGTACAGTTGGCCTTCGAACCCCATGTCAGGCATGTAATTGCATGATTTAACGTCCTATTTCAGTGACCCTGATCCTAAATCCTGTTCTATTCTGAAACAGAATTCCTTCATGATATTCACTTCGCTGAGCGGATATTATGCCTAATCAAATATAATTACTTCATACATCGGATGGGGATTTTAATCCTAAATCAAACCAGCCTTTTGGCCGTTTTGATTTAGGAGATAACTATTTCTCTCTGACAGGTAGTACTTCCTTTGCGAGCCATTCCACAACCTGGCTTCTGTTCAGCCCATTCGCGATTGCATAGCTATCAATCTTACGAATGACATCAAGTCTTAGCGAAAGGGATACCGGCTTCTTACCTTCCTTATCAAGCTTTACTCCTGAGGATACGCTCCCGGCAAATCCAGCTTGCTCACGTGCGGTCAGAACATCACGCATATGTCTTAACAACTTGGTAGTTAAAGTACCTTTTGAGGCTAACTGGTATTTACTGGTTGCCTTGTTAAATTTGATATCAGCCTGAAATTCTTCTCTGACTTCACGAAGATCACGCGTAAACGTGGGTTCGGAGCAGTCCATCTCCTGAAAAAGCGTGTCCTTACGCACGGGCTTTCCTGTACTCAGTAAGACAATCAGTTTGTATTGTCTCAGCTGTTTAGGACTGATGGTCATAGCACACCATATCTCTGGATAATACGCGCCTCATTAACGTGAGGCTAAAATTACATTTTCAAACTGCTTAGCGATGCCGCAATACTTGGATTGCTCCAGTACGGAGACAGCCCAGTTGCGATGCGTTGCAGGCTCACACATCGCTCCCTGCGATTTAAAAACGGCCTGAGATGAGTTGATAATGCGGAGGGCATCCTCATAATCGTCTTTCTCGACCATTAATCCCTGGTGAATCAAATTCAGGTGCGAAGGGTGAATAGCTGTTTTACCCACCAGACCATGTGCAACGTCCTGAGTTAACTCCCGCTGCAGTAACTCGATGTTGTCGATTTGCTCGCAGACGGGCGCAGTCAAAGAGAAACCACGAGTGGCGAAAACCGATACCAGCATCTTCACTACATAGCCCATGGGGCCATCGTAAAGTGTCATGTTCTTCGGATGTCGCATAGAAATAACACTCATCAAATCATTGCCACCGATACGCAAAGCGACTATGCGATCACGACAAGCATGGTTTTCAAGCAGAACCGCAAGCTCAGTCATTTCCTGTACGTCATAGACCTCTCGCGTCTCAAGCGTAGGCATGAGCGCGAGAGTCGTCGCTGAAATGATTTCCCACCAGGAGGGTAAATTAGATTTGGTAAACTTTGGCACAACAAAACCATCAATTCCCACCAGATCGTAATTTTCGACGAGTTCACGAGCCATCTGAGCATTACGGGGGCGTATAAAGACCAATGGGCGACTATCCGGGCTGTCTTGATTAGCTGTGTGCTTCAGTTCATCCAGTAGTTCACTAAGGTTGTACAGGGCCATATCGACCTGTTCTTCACTTACCGCATCTTCCAGGCAAATGACCATTGAGCGAAGCTCTGGGATCTTGCCACGAAGGATGACTTCAGCTAGGTCGGTGCGAGTTGCTGGCATATAGAGTGTTGCGCCAAGCATGAATGGAGATATGTTCTTGCTCATGATCATGCCACCTTTTTGATGATAGTGACGGCCCGATACTGTCCAAGCGCTTCGCCAACTTCTTCAATGTAGATGCCGCGTTGCTCGGCAAGGTACACAAGCAGCTCCACATCTTTATCGTCTTTACTTTTAACAAGCACGTGATCGGGCACTCTGCGAAGCACAGCGCGGGTCGCTTCAGCGATTCCCGGTTTAATGCGGTTGATATTTGTAATGCCATACTTTGCTGCCAGCTGGTCAATAACCTGCAGGCTGATCTTACGCTGATTGTTATTTTGAGATGAGAAGGGCGCAGCTACTGGCACATCCTCTTCACACAGCTTCTTCCTGATATGGTCAATAGTATCCACCAACATTGTGCTGCATTCGAATTCCTTGAGGTGGCCACACTCCATGCATCCATGAAAGCCTGACTCCGTCCACACTGAACGGGAGACCATTCCCGATACCGGAGCCCCCATGATGCCAAATGGGATCAACCAGTCATCATCAGATGCGGCCAGCCAGGCGCAACCTGCCGGGTCGGCAAGCACAGCAAGACGAGGAATATTAGGGTATCCAGTTCGTCCCTTGAGGCTTTCTAACAGCTGGTTAGTTATCGCACCTTTACCTGTCCAGCCGTCAACAAACACGATCCCGCCTGTTCCATGTTTTGCCTCGATGTAATCTAGGGCTTCTGTATCAATACCCCTGTCCCGGATGATGCTGATAGCGTAATGGTGCGATTCCAGACCCATGTCTGTCATTGCTCGCTGAAGCATTACGCCTAATGGCACACCGGCACGAACCAGGCTCACCAGGATAACAGGAGTATTGCCAATATGGCTGACGAGCCCTTTTGCAAGACTGAGTACTTCCTTCGCCATCCGCGCTGCACCCAAATCCAGTGCACGGCCAAACAATTCAAGGTGTGCAGAACTCGGGGCTGGTTCCTGGCTCAGCATGTCGGAATAATGCTTTTGTCCAGACTGAATAAGATGTTCTTTTTCGTCGACTGGCGTCATTTCCATTTGTACCGTCGTTAACAGGAACTGGACGTCAGTTGAGAGGTATGAGCCGTGAAATGGCTTTGGTGCGAGAATAGTCATGTGGATTTATCCTCTAAAACAATTTCTGACTGACTGCATCAGCAAACTGACTTCTGGATGGCATGCCAAACCAGTGGCAGTGCTTCATGAATGTGTGGTCGCTGAGGCTGTCGCCAAGCCCTAGCACAGGAAACGCGCCGCGTTCCTCGCGCAGTTTCTTTAGAAGCCACTCAACGGCCAACCCCTTTTGAACACAGTTGGGGATCCAGGCAACATTGTTGCCGTTTTGATGAATATAAAAATCTGTTGTGTCAAATGCTTTTACAGCGTTCGCATTAAAGTCAAAAAGCTCCTTTATACGAGTACTGTCCTGATGCTTCATGACGAAATACACTGGTGTGCCGTCATATTCATAGTTCATGCGGCACCATGCATTCACACCTGAGTCCAGTAGCTGAGCGCTCAGCCTCTCCTGATATGAAATGAGCTGTTCACGCATACCTGACAGTGCCGTTTTGACAACGCGCGCCCATTCTTCGTTAATTGATCCGTCCGGGTTAGTGATAACAGCGCCATGCGTCATGACTTTCCATGAATTAAATGGGATTTGGACGCGTGAAGTTTCTTCTGTGCCACGGGCAGTAACTGGAATAAGTTCTGCGGTTGTAAGAAGCCAGTCCACCATCATCGACTGTTCTTCGGACATAAAGCTTCTTGGTTGAAGCTCCCGATCAAGGGCACCTGTGCGATAAGGAATCTGGCTGTTTTCATAGAGCATCTTTCGTTTCGTCTGAAACAACGTGTCATCCAGATCGCAAAGAGCAAGCGGCTTATTCATAGCAAATGACCTCAACACGTGGAGCGACCTTACTGAGTGCAGCGAGTAGCTGCGGGCAGACGGACGAACAGGGTGTTTCAACGCAGACAATCACGCGCTCAAAGCTCTGATGAGCGACGTTATAGACAAAATTAGGGATACCGAGACCGTAGTTATCGGTGAACGCAATGATTGACTCAATTGCCATTCCCTGCGCAATGGGAGAACGTGTAAGAGAACTAAACTTCACGATTGCTCCTTCATTTTCCAGTCGTTCAGCCAGCAGGAAGGGCTGCCAGATAAATTCCCCTGAGCCTATAACGAGAATGGTTTCACCGGGCTCAGTCTGGAGATGGTTGCCCAGTTTAGACGTCGTCTCATGCATACCCAGTCGGCCCCAGTCCTGGCGAACGGACACAGGAACTGTGCCGCTTGCTGTGACGTTCACGGATGGCATAGCTGGGACGGGTGCATTCAGGCGAGGCTCCCATTTCCACTCCCCTTTCACGAGCGAGACGACGTCAACCGGGAGTGGGCAACTGTTGGTAATGGCATTGTTGCTCCAGTCAGTGAGTGTAACAGTTACCACACGTGTCACGTCCGAAAGACCCGCATCGCGAAGAGCCTGTAACAGATTCAAAAACGTTTTACCTGTAGTGGCTTCATCATCGATAAGAACCAGAGTTCGGGCATTTAATGCACGTCGACGCAGTGTGTCATCTTCCGGCTGGTAGATGAGGTGATCTGTGGCGTGACTGTGATCTTCTTTGAATTCACAAAGTAGTTCGCCGTCGACCGGATGACGTGTGCTGGTCAGAAATACAGGCTCTGCTACGCGCGAGCTGGCCTCACGGAATACCCCTGCAGCTAGACCGACGGCTGTTTCTGCCATGCCGATAAACAGAACCGGCTCAGGTAAGTCAGCAGGAATGCCAGCGGCCAGCTGGACATAGGTCTCCTTCATCAACCCAGGTGCAACCGGGATGTGGCGGCCCAGGACTTTGCTGACAAACAGGAAGGCACGTTTAGGATTATTGCGCTGAGCGATGTCGAAAAGCATTTCGAGCTCAATCGCGCTGTTAGTTTTCACGGTCAGAGTTCCGCTAGTGAGCTCACGCTGATAAACCTGTTGTTGTGAAGGGGTCATGTCTTCCTGCCTTATTTCTAATTATTGGAAGTCGGTGATGGAGTGATGCTGCAAAACGGCAGTGGCTTGACTGAATGCGTGGGTATCACTGTGGTGGATTTAAAGCGCAAAGCATTTACCAGGACGTCATCATCAGAAATGATACCCAGCTGCCTTAGTGCATAAAGCCCAGGCAAATTCACTTCACTGTGAGCTGTGTAGCCTATTCCTCCAGACGGGCGGAGATTAGCTTCCAGCAGGACGGGCATACCATTTTCATCGTTGCGGGTCTGCACGTTAATCAATCCATCCGCACCGAGTGCTTTTGCACAATCGATGGCAAGCTGATAAGCAGGTCCCTCGTTCTCAAGCGTTTGCAATGAACCGACTTTAGTCCTGGCGACAGCGGCCAGGACGCAGCCATTTTCGACCAGCATGTCTACTGAACATTCTGGTCCGGGAAGATACGGCATGACTATCTGTATCGGTAACTCTTCTCCGGCCAGTTCCGCTCTCTGCAATGAAGCAATCGCGACATCAGGATGTATCTGTCGGTAGTCAGGATTATTATAAAAGCTGAGGGTTTTAGCAGTGCGCTTGAGGATCCAGAATCCCAAGCCATAAATGCCTTTCACTGGCTTGATGCATGGCAGCACCCCCCGGGATTCAAAGTCTTCAAGCGCGCTGGAAAGTTCATCAGGGCTTTGTACTTTTACTGAAACGACGGATGGCAGACCATACATCATCATCCTGATACTGAACTCTGCTTTGTTATCGGCCAGCTCAAAGGTCTCAAGGTTCGTCGCACCGGTCGTCAGCCTTACGCCCATCTCTTCGATGGCATAACGATAGCGTTCGAGAAGATGCCCACGTTTTCCGGCATGAATGGCGACGACATTATGCTTTCTGCAGATGCCGACAATAAACGGGAGCAGGTCTTCGGTTTCATCAGGCTCAAGATAAGCAATATCTGCTTCAGAAAGGATTTCAGGGCGCTCACTTCGGTGGGACGCAATGATACTGAAATCCTTGTCAAACTCTGTGCGGGCCATTTTCACTAAGGCAAGCATGTCTTTCTGAGACGATACGCCCTCCATAAACCAGATGGATACAGGTTTAGCCATGCTGAAGTATTCCTTAGATTTGATGCTGAAATGACGATTAGGTGAGTGTAGGCATATCTGTTTTCTTAAGCAATCATATTATGATTATTTGAGGTTTGTCGTATTTAAACTAAAATTTAGGTCTTTACATAATTTGACTTAATTTCATAAATAAAATAAATAGCCTTCTGTATCAGCAATATAATCATTATTAAAGTGTCACCATAGTATTGCATTATTGCGAGTGAAAAAAGTCATGTTATGATTGTCTTTCTTTGAAATTATCGACGATTTTACTACAGCAATAACACCTATCAGTAAGGGGATGTGATGGTATCTTTAAGTAAGAATCAGACGATTTCGTTAGCTAAATCCAGCAGCGCAATTTCACAAATTCAGTTCGGCCTCGGCTGGGATCCTGCCAAAAAGAAAGGATTGTTTGGCAAGTTACTTGGCGGTGGTGACAGCATCGACCTCGATGCAAGCTGCGTCATGTTAGGCACTTCGGGCAACGTTATTGATACAGTCTGGTTCCGCCAGCTGAAGTCTAACGATGGCTCAATTCAGCACAGTGGTGACAACCGTACAGGCGAAGGTAATGGTGACGACGAAACAATCATCGCTGACCTGTCCCGTCTCCCATCAAATGTTGAGCACCTGGTCCTCACAGTAAACAGTTTTACAGGACAGAGCTTCAATGATGTCGAAAATGCTTTCTGCCGCGTTGTCGATCAGCAGGGCAAAGAGCTGGCTAAATACACACTCACTGAGCAGGGCTCACACACGGCGGTCATCATCGCTTCTCTGAGCCGCAGCGGCGGTGAGTGGAACTTTACCGCTCACGGTAATACATCGCGTGGCCGTACCATTCAGGACATGATCCCTGATATCCAAGCGGTAACCCGCTAATGAACCTGACGCCGGGGGGCAATGCCTCCGTTCCTAACCAGTCGCTGGTGGTGCGTATATCCTCCGGCACACCCGTAGATGTGTCGTCCTTCCGTCTGTATGACAACAGTAAGGTGCGTGGCGATCTGGATATGATTTTTTACGGCCAGCGAGAGAATGATGACAGCACCATCCGTTACTCCTCATCTGGTAATGAAATCATGTTTTCGGTCAATCTGCCGCAGCTGCATCATGATGTGCAAAAGGTGGCTTTCACCGCAACCTGTGATGCAGGAAAAAATGTTTCTCAGACCGAGCGCCTGGCGATTCAGGTTGAAGCGAATGGCAACGTTATCTTGCGCAGTCATGTCGACCTCACAGGGCGTACTGAGGCGGCGCTGATTCTGGGTGAGCTCTACCGACGTAATGGAGAATGGAAGTTCCGCTTTGTGTCACAAGGGTTTAACGGGGGTCTTCAACCTCTGGCTGAACACTTTGGAGTGGATATCTTAGATGCTCCTTCAGCCAGCCCGACACCTCCGCCAGCTCCAGCTCCAGCAAAGGTTAACCTGAGTAAGGTCAGCCTGACCAAGGAAAAGCCCTCAATCAGCCTGACGAAAAAGGATGATTACGGCCAGATACGCGTAAACCTGAACTGGAATCAGCACAGTCGCTCTGACGGCGGCTTCTTCAAAGGCATCTTCAGCAACAATAAAGGTATCGATCTGGACCTTGCTGCGTTTGTTGAGCTCTCTGATGGACACCGCACGATTGTTCAGGCGCTGGGTAATCAGTTTGGCAGCTTCCGAAATGAACCTTATGTCGAACTTCAGGGTGACGATCGTACGGGTTCCGTCAGGGACGGTGAGTGGATACATATCAACGGTTCTGAATGGAAACACATCCGTGAGGTGCTGGTTTTTGCCTTTATTTATGAAGGCGTACCTAGCTGGGAAAACACCGATGGTTCAGTGACCATCACTGTGCCGGGACAGCCACCGGTTGAAACGTTCATGACTGAAGGTAACAACCGTCAGAATATGTGCGCCATTGCCCGTCTGGTGAATGAAGGAGGTGCGATCCGCGTGGAGCGTATCAACCGTTATTTCAGCGGACATCAGGAGCTGGATCAGGCATTCGGTTGGGGTTTCAACTGGAAAGCAGGCTCTAAGTAGTTATCTAAGAGG
Organism: Pantoea sp. PvP021; assembly: GCF_054056055.1. Taxonomy (NCBI): domain Bacteria; kingdom Pseudomonadati; phylum Pseudomonadota; class Gammaproteobacteria; order Enterobacterales; family Erwiniaceae; genus Pantoea; species Pantoea sp. PvP021. The sequence continues at coordinate 378,076 of NZ_JBSRXX010000002.1, forward strand.
GTTAGACATGAGTTTCTTCAATAAGCTTAAAGAGTCATTTAATTCCGGTCGTGATGAGCTGACCAAACAGGTTGGGCGCTACAAAAACCGCGCCTTCCTCGAAGGTACAGTTGCAGTCTGCGCTCGTATTGCTGTCTCAAGCGATGGCGTCAGTTCTGAAGAGAAGATGAAAATGATGGGGTTCCTGCGAGAATCGCCTGAGCTGAGCATCTTCGACACTACTGAAGTGATCGAATTTTTCAACAAGCTGGTGACGTCCTTCAATTTCGACATTGAAGTTGGGAAGGGCGAAACCATGAAGTACATCCTTGCACTTAAAAATAAACCAGAGCAGGCACAGTTAGCTGTCCGTGTAGGCATCGCTGTGGCGAAAAGTGACGGTAATTTTGATGAAACGGAAATGGCAAACGCTCGCGAAATCATTGAAGCCCTCGGCTTTACGACCAGCGAGTTTGGCCTGTAACGGTTACTGACTTTCAATCTCTGGAGCTAAACACATGCAATCCACCCACATCGGGTTCCCGATCGAGACAGTAGCAGTTTTCCTTCTGCTGTCAGTCGGTGCCATTTTTATCGATTTGTTCATGCACCGCCATGACAAGCCAATCTCTCTGAGGAGCGCTGCAGCCTGGTCGGTCTTCTGGATCTTCATGGCGCTGGCATTTGCGGGCTTCCTGTACATCCATCACGGTCCGGAAGTTGCGAGTCTGTTCGTAACGGGTTACGCCTTGGAAAAAGTGCTGTCGGTCGACAACCTGTTTGTCATGATGGCTATTTTCTCATGGTTCGCCATTCCGAATAACTTTCGTCATCGCGTGTTGTATTGGGGGATTATCGGCGCAATCGTGTTCCGTGGCATTTTCGTTGCCATCGGTACCAGTCTGCTTGCTCTGGGCCCGTGGGTGGAAGTTGTGTTCGCAGTCATCGTGGGCTGGACTGCGGTAATGATGCTGAAAGGCGGCAATGATGACGATGGAATCGAAGACTACTCGCAGCATCTAGCTTACCGCATGGTCAAACGATTCTATCCTATCTGGCCAAAGCTCAAGGGTAATGCATTCGTAATCAGCCAGAAGGAAGTGGATGCAGAGTTGGCTAAACCAGAAAATGCCGATGTTCAGGTGGGACGCATGTCCAAAGCAGCGCGTTACGCAACCCCGATGCTTCTCTGTTTAGCCGTTGTTGAACTTTCAGATGTGATGTTTGCATTCGATTCAGTTCCTGCAGTCATCGCGGTCAGCCGTGAGCCACTGATCGTATACAGCGCCATGATGTTCGCTATCCTCGGCTTGCGTACGCTTTACTTTGTGCTTGAGGGACTGAAGCAGTATCTGGTTCATTTGGAAAAAGCCGTTATCGTTTTACTGTTCTTCATCGCCGTGAAGCTGGGTCTGAACGCAACTGAGCACTTTTTCCATCACGGCTATTCAATCAGTGCGACTATGAGCCTCTACGTGGTTATGGGTGTACTGGCAGTAGGTATCATTGTAAGCCTACTTTTCCCGGCTAAAGACGAGCATAAAGAAGAAGGGCGCGGTTAACCGCGTCGTTAATCACAGCATACAAGGTATGCACCAACACGATTTGAGGATAACAACATGGCAGTGACTCTCTCTAAAGGCGGCAACGTATCACTTTCTAAAGTGGACCCGACTTTGAAAAACGTGAAAATCGGTCTGGGCTGGGATACCCGCTCTACCGATGGTCAGGACTTCGACCTGGATGCATCAGCTTTCCTGCTGACTGACGCTGGCAAAGTTCGTGGTGATAACGACTTCATCTTCTACAACAACCTGAAATCCTCTGACGGTTCCGTTACCCATACCGGTGACAACCGAACCGGCGAAGGTGAAGGCGATGACGAATCACTGATTATTGAACTGAACCGCGTACCACAGGAAGTGACCAAAATTGTGTTCGTGGTTACCATCCACGATGCAACCACACGCCGTCAGTCTTTCGGTCAGGTCGCGAATGCCTTCATTCGCCTGGTGAACAACGACAGCAATGTTGAAGCCGCTCGCTACGATCTGTCTGAGGATGCCAGCACTGAAACCGCAATGCTGTTTGGCGAACTGTATCGCCATGCTGGGGAATGGAAATTCCGTGCCGTAGGCCAGGGTTATGCTGGTGGTCTGGGTTCAGTTTGTGCTCAGTACGGTATCAACGCGTCTTAATAGAGTTTCACATTACGCACTGATCTTACGCCCGGTTTAACCGGGCATTAGCCAAAAGCAATGAGGAATTAAACATGGCAGTAAACCTGACGAAAGGCGGTAACGTAAACCTGTCCAAAGAAGCACCAACCATGACCAAAGCAATCGCAGGTCTTGGCTGGGACTCTCGTGCGACTGATGGTCAGGCATTCGATCTGGATGCCTCTGTATTCCTGGTTGGCGCAGACGGAAAAGTGCTGAGCGATCAGCATTTCGTTTTCTTCAACAATGCAAAAAGCCCGGACGGCTCTGTCGTTCACCAGGGTGACAACCGTACTGGTGAAGGCGAGGGTGATGATGAACAGGTTAAAATCTCCCTAGCTACGGTACCGGCTGACGTTCAGAAAGCGGTCTTTGCCGTCACCATCTATGACGCTGAAGCCCGTAAGCAAAACTTCGGCATGGTATCTAACGCTTACATCCGCATCGTGAACGAAGACAACAATGCGGAAATCGCGCGTTACGACCTGTCTGAAGATGCCAGCACCGAAACAGCAATGGTATTCGGCGAACTGTATCGCCACAACGGTGAGTGGAAGTTCAAAGCCGTAGGCCAAGGGTTTGCGGGTGGCCTGTCCGCTCTGGCTTCACAGCATGGCGTCAGCATCTAAATAAAAACGCTGTATCAGCCTCTTCCACTTTGAAGGGGCTTTTTTTTGCCTGTGTTGGCAGGTGTAACGTGATTAATGGGGATTAATATGGATCTTTTACCCGGTCAGAATACTGTTATTAGTGCCAGCCAGATAGAGGTTCGCCTCTCCTATACTCAGAAGACAACATTTCGCAGCGACTTAGATGCATCGGCTTTTCTCCTGGGAGAAAATGATAAAACGCATTCAGATGAAGATATGCTCTTCTTCAACAACAACAGCAACGCGAATAAAAGTGTCACTATGCGCTCTGAGCAGGGTGATACCTTCTTTGCTGTCGATCTGACCACTCTTCCCTCATCTGTTTCCAAAATTGCCCTGACCGTTGTGATTGACGGTCCGGATACACTGGATGGACTTGAACAGCTCAAAATGACTGTCGACGGCCATACATTTAACGTGTCGCTGCAGGGAAGAAGTGAGAAGGCGCTGATCGTAGCCCATATCTATCGCCACAATGGGCAATTCAAAATTCGAGCTGTAGGTCAGGGATTTGATGGTGGTCTGCATCCGCTGGCTCTTCACTTTGGGGTGGATGTCGCAAGCCCTGAACCAGCTCCATCTTCAGCGCCTGTTCCTACCTCAAATACGACTGTTAGCCTGGAGAAAAAGCTGGCGAAGGCACCGGCACTGGTCAGCCTGGCGAAACCCATACGCGTCAGCCTGGAAAAGCATCGTCTCTCAGACGTAAAAGCCCAAGTTGCCTTTGTACTGGATGCATCCGGGTCAATGACCGCGCAGTTCAAGAAAGGCAATGTGCAGAAAGTTTTAGAAAGGATTGCAGCTCTGGCTGTCCAGTTCGATGATGATGGTTTAATGCCGGTCTGGGGTTTTGCCGAAAAACACAAACGGTATGAAGATGTGACCCTAGACAATCTGGATGGTTACATTGAACGGATTCAGAAAGACGGCAAGAAGGGCATGTGGGAAATTCTGCCTGGCCTTGGCGGTACGAACAACGAACCCCCAGTGCTGGCTGATATCATTCGTGAATTCAGAAATTCAACCTTGCCAGTGTATGTCGTTTTCATCACAGATGGCGGCATCAACAAGACCCGTGAAATTAAAGAGAAGATCGTCGAATCCTCTGGTTGCCCGATATTCTTCAAGTTCGTTGGTCTGGGCGGCAACAATTACGGGATTCTGGAGAAGCTCGACAACCTTAGCGGACGTCCGGTCGATAACACCCACTTTTTCCCGATCGATAACTACGATCGCCTGAGCGATGAATACCTCTATGACCAGCTGCTGGTTGAGTTCAGGGAGTGGTTAGATGCAGCGCGTAAAGAGGGTATCTGCCGCTGAATAAGTATAACCGGCCATGAGGCCGGTTTTTATTAAGCACTGAATGGCGTGATGGGCTGGAAGAGGTATGTTGAGCTCATGCGTCTTTGTACTTCGAAGCGCTCAAAAGCCTCTACCGGGTTGACGTAATCCAGATTGCTGAAATTCAACCCCTCAAAATCCCGTCGGTTGATCCTTGCAGAAACAATATACTCATCTTCCAGAAAACCACTTTGCTTGCTTATGCGCTGTGTGAAGCCGCTAATAACTACCTTCTCAAAGGGAAGGGCACAGAATGCCATACCGGCTACTCGCATCAGTATGCCGTGAACGTGTAGCGCGTATCTTTCCCTGACTGCCTTCTGTGAAATTTCCTTTTCCAGAATCTCCGTTCCCTTTGCGTTTAACCGAACCGTCGAAGTAGGCATATCTTCAACTTCCGGGCAGTCGACTTCTATCAGGATGGCAGAGCGTTCTGGTTCAACCTGGAAGGCCACTAACGTTTCACGGGGCCAGTCAGTTGCCTGTAGTACCTCAGTCAGTAATGATTCGAAATACCCGCTGTCGGCGTCAAAACGGCGGTCGATATCACCAGCTGCATGCTGAATCTTTTTATCGTGTTCTGCAGCGTCATACTGCCAGTGCGAGTATTGTTCTGCCCAGAGCTGGCGAGCCGTCTGGTATCGCTTCAGGGTTAGCGCATTTTCCTGCTGGCACATTTCGACTTCACGTTGCCATCTTTCCAGATTCAGACGCTGTCGTTCCTGACGTGCGTCTGCAGATTCGAACATCCGGCCAATGAAACCACGGCCATGATCATCACCAGGCTGTGTAGGTTCAGCTAACGGGACGGGTTTTTCCGGGCGCATGGGGGCGGGTACTGCGTATGGCTTAAGTGCCAGTTCACGGTAATGATGAAGTAACTCAGAGTATGTATGCCCGTTTCTGGGATCAGGCGTCAGCAAATGGATATTAATGATGGCCTCCACCGCGCTGTTTAACGCCTCGACTTCCCTCTCAAGTTCATCACGCAGGTGTCCATTTGCTTCGGCTTGAAGTGCTCTCTGTCTGCTTGAAGAACTGGCCCGGTCCAGCCGTGTCCGGTAGCTAAGGCCGGTGCCTGGCAGACCAAAGTTTGCGTATGTTCCTCTCTTACCGAACGACACAGATGCACCTCGCGGCCCCACGCTCATGCTCGCACCTGAACCACTGAGGTTTAGCCTGACTCCCGGCATTATACTTATTGATTTTCGAAATCTTAGTCCCATTTCCCTGACCATAAGTTTATAAGTACTGGAAGAGTATATTTTTATGTCATAAGTGTCTTCGGTAGTCGAATAAATATTTTCTTGAGGTCGTGCCTGCACTCTTCTTGGGGGTTGTCCGTTAGAGAAGCGGCCGTGCTGATAACTGGGGTCGAGGGCCAATTAAACGGAAATGTACGATAAGAGAAAAATAATCGTATAAAAAATCGATTAGTAGACATCAATGCCTATTAATTGCCATTTCACGATCTAAAAATCATTTATAGGGTATTTTTCATGTCTATTATGTGAATGTTTATCAGCCAGTTACTTTACTAACATACGTTTTCGTTCCATTGGCCCTCAAATTCTCTTTACTATCTGTGATAAAGATCAACGCGACGATCTGACGAAGCAGCAGCGTGATGCCTTGGCGACCGCACTGAACGTGATCAAAAAAGGTTTAAGACATGACTGAACGCGATATTTTCAGTGAAGTGATGACAAGTGTGCAGGAGCTTAGGGAGCTTCAGAAGGGCAAAATCACACTTAAGAGTTATAAGGTCTCCAGGCGCACCCGTTTCCCCAATTCGCCTCATAAGTTCACGCCTCCCGCCCAATCTTAAGGGGGTCACATTCAGACCAACGACACTTTTCACCCTGATCAGGGCGTGGCAGGATAAGCGCAATCTATCAAGGAGTGTGCCTGATGTTACTGAAAGGTATGAACGATCCGCTGCTGAAAGCGTATCAGCATCCCAAATCACGGATGATGATCAGTCGTTTCAGGGGGCTGGCGGGGGATCGAAGACTCAGTGACTGGCAGGCGTTCTGTATTCTGGTCACCGGCTTTACCAATTACTGGTATGTGCATGCAGGTCACTACACCATTAATGTCACACTGACTAAAACCCGCCAGTTCGACTTCCTGCAGGACTTTCTGCATTTCACGGTCACGCTGGATGGGTTAATTGGTGATGAACATTTTCATAGTCCGGACTTTGTGCTGCCCCATTACGATGTGCCCTACGAATTCTGTCGCTGGCGTAACAAGCGCGGCTATGATGCGTTAACTACCTATGTCAGCAAACAGGGTGTGAAATCCCATAAAGGGATATTTGTCGCCTCTGAAGGGGCTTCCCCGGAAGAGCAGGTGATGAAATGGGAAGGTGTGGTCAACGTCTATGACAAAACCTTTTTTAGCGTGACTAACTTCAGCACCACCCAGGAATTTCTGATCAAAGACATCAGTAAATCCATACAGGAAGGATTGCTGAAGCACCTGAGTTTTTACCGCGATCTGTTTCACTATATCTTCCCCTCACCAGTGGAGGCGCGGTTGCAGGCGCGCGATGACAGGCGCTATCTGGCTAAAAGATAGCGCCCGGGCATCTTTAGATCAGGTCAATGGGTTCAGCCGGGTCTGCTTAAACGTTGCAACCCTGGTAGTCAGCTGGCCTCTCAGCGGGGTTTACCACTTCAACTCGCCGGTATTGACTTTGGCGCTGAGTTCCAGTGAAGCCGGTTCTGCCAGTTTCGGCCAGGCGGCTTTCATGGCGGTAATCACCTGCGCTGAGGTTTTATGTTGCGCCAGCGCCGCTTCAAAACTCTTCAGATAATTCAGGGTGAAATCCACCGCCTGTGAACCGGCCGGACGGGCACCGAGATAGTGACCCGGAATCACGTTCTTCGCGTTCAGCGTCTGCATTTCGGTCAGGATATGACGCCATTCAGCGCGGCTCTGAACGGTCTGGGTGTCAGCCGTCCAGACATGAATGCCAGAGGAGAGGGCGGTACCGCCCAGAATGGTGCTCGCAGACGGGATCCAGATATAAGCGGCGTATTGCTCCGGATGACGCAGCTCCAGCACCTCGCCGTCGACGCTAAAGCGGGTCTGATGGGTCACTTCAGGCACAAACACCTTATCCGGCGCGCCCTGCTTCATCTGTGGACCCCAGTATTTCAGCTTGGCGTCATGCGTCTGCTGGATATGCTTCACCACCGCCGGCGCGGCAACCACCTTCACGTCCGGCCAGGCTTTAACAATTGGCTCCAGACCAAAGTAGAAATCGGGATCGCCAGAAGTGATCACAATTTCCTTTAACGTTTTTCCGCTCTTTTTAATCATCTCTGCCAGTTTTTCACCGTCCTGGGTGCTGAACTGGGCATCAAACAGAATCGCTTCGGTTGGCCCGGTAACCAGTGTTGAGGAGACGGCAAAGATGCCCTTTTCCTGCGGATTATAGGTTTGCAGTTGCAGGGTGGCTGCGCTGGCGGAGGCCGAGGCCAGCACCAGCATCACAGGTAACAGCGTAGTTTTCATTGAGGATCCTCAGAGATAAATGCCCGATTCAGGCAGGCGTAACGGGCGATGTTCAGTATCAGTGGCGCTATTCTACGCATCTGGCTATCTGTTAGAATTCCCGCAATCAGAGATGCTGAGTTTCATAATCCGAACAGGTGGAGTGGATGGACAGAGTCACGGCGGCAGCCGTTTTCAACCGGATATGTGAACTGGGCAGCCTGAGTGCCGCCTCACGATCGCTGGGGATCTCTCGCCCGATGGTCAGCCGTTATCTGGAGGAGATGGAAAAGTGGGCGGGAACGCGTCTGCTGCATCGCTCTTCGCGCCAGCTGACCCTTACGCCTGCCGGTGAGGCGATCCTGCAAAAAACCCGTCAGCTGGCCCTGCTCTCAGAGGCGATCCAGCAGGAAACCACCCAGGGCGTCCCGGCCGGAACGCTTCGCATCGCCTGCGCCCACTTTACGGCTCTTCATCTTGTCGGCCCGGTGATCCCCGATTTTCTGGCGCGTTATCCGGCACTGCGCATTGAGCTGGAAATTAACAATCAGCCAGTAAGCCTGATTGGTGAGCGTATCGATCTCGCTATTCGCATCACCGACTCGCCAGAGCCGGGGGCGATCGCACGCCGTCTTGGCGAATGCTGTTCTGTACTCTGCGCTTCACCTGAGTATCTTAAGGCGCGGGGTAACCCGGAAACCCCGGACGATCTGGCTCAGCATAATTGCCTCTACTACAGTCGCTTTGCCGGACAGAGCTGGCATTTTACGGCGGCTGGCGGGGAGAAAATCGCGGTTGCCGTCAGAGGAAATTTCAGTGCGGGTATCTCTTCACTATTGTGTGACGCGGCGATAGCGCATTGCGGGATAGCGATGGTGCCTGAGCAGGAGGCTCGCCATGCACTGGAAACAGGGAAGCTGGTAAAATTACTGCCCGATTATGAGCCGCAACGTATTGGCATATGGGGGCTTTACCTGTCGCGTGAGCACCAGTCTGCCGCACTGCGGCTGATGCTGGATGAGCTGCAAAGCAGAATCCAGAACCGGTGATCAGAGGGGCGAGTAACCGATCAAAATGGAACCTTACTATGAGTGATAATCAAACCCATTACTGGAACCCTATGGTGCCAGAACTGACCGTCACTGACTTTGCCGCTTCGCTGCATTTTTACACCGTGGTGCTGGGTTTCAGTGTGAGAATTCAGCGCCAGCAGCCTGATTTTGCTTACCTCTGCTATGGAGAGGTGCAATTGATGATTGAGCAGTTCCACCCGCAGGGCTGGAACATAGCCGATCTGCGCTGGCCGCTGGGGCGGGGTATTAATTTCCAGATTGAAGTCGATGATGTTCAGGCTGTGCTGACGCGTTTGCAGCAGCATGCTGTTCCGCTCTATCGGCCGCTTCGGGACAACCACTATGACATCGGCGAGACCACCGCCTGTCAGCGGGAGTTTCTGGTGCAGGACCCCGATGGTTATCTGCTGCGTTTCAGCCAGTATCTGGAATAAGCTGAACGTGTTTTGGCAATATTAATCAGCAGGAGAATGGCTTGAGTAAAATAAACGTTCTCTTCGGATATTTTATATTGACTGTTCAATCATGATCAACGGAAGCCTTTAATAGCAGCGTAGTAAAGTCATCTAAAGCGCGAAGAGTTACCTGCTGTTTACCACCGTCACATTAATCATGACCTTTTCCACTAACGGAAGGCGCTATGCATTGCGTGTTAACTATTTCAAAGCGTCATTAAGTAACAGGCGGCCATGATTTGCTGCTACAAGGCCATAATAAAAAATGAATGTAAGAAAGAAAATTTATCCAGCGATGGTCTACACTCTCGTTAGCTGGCTGGATTAGGATTATTCTTAACAAAAGTTTTTTAAGGGATTTCATTGGGCTAAGCGTTCGTAAATTTACATTTATTCGTTCACTCAGCACTTAATCTTTGGGAATGTGAGCCGATAACAGGTGATACATACTCAGGAGGACGCACAATGAAATCTTTTTTATCTGTCTGCATTAGCACGCTGCTGATTGCCCTGGCCGGACCGGTTATTGCGGATTCAAATTCAGGCATGCTCACCTTCAGCGGAGCCATTACTAATGGTTCATGTAATATGAATGTCGGACAAAATCCTGTCGTGTTTGACTGTTTTGATCCCGCCAGTGGTAAGGCTGTGGTCACTACTGCTGACCTGATGAATCCCGAATCGCTGACCAAGTTACCTCTGGAAGTAAAAATGCACTGGTTTAATCCTGAAAAGAGCAAAGGGATACTTTACGTTACCTATCTTTAACGCTTCTCCTGAAGTTTTATTCTGAACGACAGTGCAATGCCTTAGCAGCAACGGTGACATGGAACCTAAAGATATAAACCCATAACCAATACAGGGTTTATCATTAAGTCACTAAGAGCCAGTGAAGTATCTTTTTTGAAATTTTTAAGTCAGCATCGGGGAATTCAGTTTACCGTATTCATCATCAGCAGATAATGTGTGCATCTTATTAATCCCTTGCATAATCGAGGGTTAATACGCGTTGCATCTGTTGATATGCAAAAAAAACCACCTTTGCTGTCAAAGGTGGGTTTAATTTATAAAAAGCTTGCGTGAAGATCAGTAAGAGTCAGAAGAGCGCTGAGTAAAATATTTCGTATTCTGACGCTTCTCCTTTTTACGACGCAGCACCAGGCTGGTGGTAATAATCAGCAGTGTCAAACCGCCGGTTGCCAGTAATTCAGCCTGATGTTTCGCATCAAACAACATGATTACCAGCACCGTGACGATAAACAGGATAGTGACCCACGTCAGGCCAGGAAATAACCACATCCGGTAACTCAGGACTTCACCCGCTTTCTCGCGCTTTTTACGCAGCACCAGGTGGGACGCAGCGATCACCAGATAGACCAGCAGTGCAATCGCTCCCGACGTGGCCAGTAAAAATTCAAACACCACGCTGGGCGCCAGATAATTGGCGATCACCGCCAGAAATGCAGCCGCGGTAGAGAGCAGCACAGCAATCCACGGCGTGCCGCTGCGATTGGTGCGTGAGGCAGCCGCCGGTGCATCTTTGCGGCGTGACAGGGAGTAGAGCATGCGCGATGAGGTATAAAGCGCAGAGTTAAGACAACTGCACACCGCCATCAGTACCACCAGATCGACAATCAGTCGGGCGTGCGGGATGTTCATCGCCTGTAACACCGTCTGCCATGAACCCTGTTCAACCAGCCCTGGCGCATTCCACGGCACCAGCGCCACCACAAAGAAAATCGACAGCAGATAGAACAGTGCAATACGCCAGATGACGGAGTTAGTCGCCTGAGTAATCTGCTTGCCGGGATTCTTCGACTCTGCGGCGGCAATCGTGACAATTTCTGTGCCCATAAAAGAGAACATGGTGGTCAGGATGGCAGCCACTACCGCGCCGATACCATTTGGCATAAATCCGTGAGTGTCATAGAGATGCGACAGGCCGCTGGTATTGCTGTCAGGCAGCACACCAAACACTGCCGCACCTGCCACGCCCAGGAACAGGATGATGGCAACGACTTTGATCAATGCAAACCAGAACTCAAACTCACCATAATTTTTCACGCTGAGCAGATTGGTAATGGTCAGCAACAGGGTGATAGCAAACGTGAACTGCCAGATGGCGACATCGGGGAACCAGGCATGAAGAATGGTTCCCGCCGCATTGGCTTCCAGCGGGATCACCAACACCCAGAACCACCAGTAGAGCCAGCCGATGGTAAATCCGGCCCAGCGTCCCAGCGCTTTATCGGCGTAGGTTGAGAACGAGCCTGAATCGGGTGAGGCGACGGCCATCTCGGCCAGCATCCGCATAATCAGGACCACCAGCGCACCGGCAGCGGCATAAGAGATCAGCACCGCGGGGCCCGCTTCAGAAATAGCATGGCCGGAGCCAACAAACAGCCCGGCGCCAATCACGCCCGCAATTGAGAGCATACGCACGTGGCGCGGTTTCAGGTTTTGAGCCAGCGAATCTGCATTCGCACTCTGAGTCATCGTCATGTAAACGTCTCCTGTCGACGTCCGGCCTGGATGGCCGGACGAACGGGGATGAACTTGCGTTAACGCGTCAGCGAAATCAGGCCGGGACGACGGGATGTCCGGCGGGTGCGACACAGTGATCGATCACCGTGGAGAGAATGGTCAGCGCCAGGCTGAACTGCGCATCCGGAATGGTGAGCGGGTAGAGGAAGCGGATGACGTTGCCTTTGGCTCCGCAGGTCAGCAGCAGCAAGCCCTGTTCCATCGCCATCTTCTGAACCGCCTGCGCGGTGCTGGCCTGATAGAACTCCATCGCCACCATCGAACCCAGCGCACGCACTTCAGCAATATCCGGATGTTTGCGTTGATGTTCCTGGAGTTCTGCTTCAAGCCGGGCACCGAGATCAACGGCGCGCTGGCAGAGCTGCTCCTCTTCAATTACATCCAGCACCGCATGGGCCGAGGCGATAGCCAGCGGGTTTCCGGCATAGGTTCCGCCCAGACCACCTGGTGCAGGTGCATCCATCACCTCTGCACGACCGGCGACCGCGGAGAGCGGCATCCCGCCTGCCAGGCTTTTCGCCATGGTGATGATATCGGCCTTCACCGGGTAGTGTTCCATGGCAAACAGCTTGCCGGTACGGGCAAATCCACTCTGGACTTCATCCGCAATCAGCAGAATGCCGTGACGGTCAGCCAGCTCCCGCAACTGCACCATAAACTCTGCAGGTGCCGCATGGAATCCACCTTCGCCCTGCACCGGCTCCAGCACGATCGCGGCGACGTCATGGGGCGCAATGTCCTGCGTAAAAATTTCTTCAAGGCTGGTCAGTGCCGCCTCGATGCTGATCCCCTGAACCGCGCTGGGATAGCGTGCATGGAAGACTGACGGCGGCATCGGGCCGAAATCCCGTTTGTAAGGCGCCACTTTTCCGGTCATCGCCATGGTCATAAAGGTGCGGCCATGGAATGCGTTACCAAAGGTGATGATGCCGTGGCGGCGGGTATAGGCACGCGCCACTTTTACGGCATTTTCTACAGCTTCAGCCCCGGTGGTGAAGAAGGCCGTTTTCGCCGCACCGGCGATGGGAATCCGCTGATTAATACGCTCGGCCAGTGCGATGTAGCTTTCGTAAGGGGTGATCTGGAAAGCCGTATGGGTAAACTTTGTTAATTGATCGGCAATCGCCTGTTCAATGCGTGGATGGCGGTGGCCGGTGTTCAGTACCGCGATGCCGCCCGCGAAGTCGATCCAGCTGTTACCCTCCTGATCCCATAAGGTGGCGTTCTCTGCCCGGGCAACGTACCAGTCGCACAGCGTACCGATACCTTTGGGGAGAGCCTGTGCTTTGCGCTGCTGCAACAGGTTATTTTTTTCGCTCATTTATTCCACCTCGTTAATATGCGTGTTTACAATTCCCGACAAACACGTTTATTTATGCCTGAGGCGTGGTGAGTTGCCAGAGCCAATTGTCAGAGGAAAGGTGGAGCCAATTGCGACTCTTATACGCAGATCATCTATTAGCGCGGTTACAGTTTTTAAGAACTGGCTCATTACATCAGCGGCTGCTGAACTGCATGCAGGCCGCCATCGCTGAAGAGGTGTTTCCGCGCGGAAGCCGTTTGCCGCCAACCCGCGATCTGGCGCGCGAACTGGGCGTGTCGCGAAACACGGTTATGCATGTTTATGAGAGCCTGATGGCTCAGGGCTATGTTACCGCGCGGACCGGCAGCGGCACCTGGATTGCAGAGACGCTGCCGGAAAACTCTCTGCAGAGCGATGCGATAGCCGACCTTCAGGCGGTGAAGGCGCAACGACCGGCAACGCTGTCGAAGCGTGGCGCCAGTCTGCTGGGTCACGCGACAGCATCGCCTTACCAGTGGGGCGCGTTTGTCCCCGGCGCGCCCGATGTGACCGAATTCCCCCACAAGCTGTTCAGTCAGATTCAGGCGCGTCTGAATCGCGAACCTGACGTTCACCGCCTGGTCTACAGCAGCGGCGGTGGCTGTCCCGATCTGCGCCATGCGCTGGTGGATTATCTGCGGGTGGCACGTTCAGTAAGGGCTGATGCTGACCAGATCCTGATCACCGAAGGGGTTCATCAGGCGGTTGATCTGGTGACCCGGGTGTTGTGCGATCCTGGCGATCGGGTCTGGATGGAGGAGCCAGGCTACTGGGGAACGCGCAATCTGCTGCGCATGAATGGCCTGAAGATTCGGGCGATGCCCGTGGATGAGCAGGGACTGGTGCCGGACAGCGGCCCGGCACCAAAGATGGTGTTTGTGACGCCCTCTCATCAATATCCGCTGGGTGTGCATCTGAGTCTGGCCCGTCGTCAGGCATTGCTCACCCTTGCACGTCGCCATCAGAGCTGGATTGTGGAAGATGACTACGACAGCGAATTTCGTTTTTCCGGCCAGCCTCATCCCTCACTGCAGGGGCTGGAAGCGGATGCGCCGGTCATTTACATGGGAACGTTCAGCAAAACGCTCTATCCCGCGCTGCGCATTGGCTACATGGTGGTGCCGAAACCGCTGGCACAGCCGTTGCGCATCGCCGCGGCAGAGCTCTATCGCGGCGGACATCTGCTGATTCAGCGTGCGCTGGCGGAGTTTATCCGGCTGGGCCATTACATGGAGCATATCCGCCGGATGCGCCTGCTTTACCGCCAGCGGCGGCAGTTTCTCTGCAGGCTGATCGAGCGCTATCTGGGGCCAGCCTTTTTACCGGCATTCAATCATGAAGCGGGGCTGCATCTGGTGATCCCGCTGCCAGCAGGCGCGGATGACGTGGCGATAGCCGCGGAGGCGCTAAAGCGCGGCGTCAAAGTACGGCCACTTTCGCAATATTATATGCACCCTCAGGAGGCGCGCGGATTGCTGCTGGGTTACGCCTGCGTCAATGAGCGGCAGTGTCAGGATGCGTTTGGCACACTTAAAGCCTGTCTTGCGTCCGCCGGAATGGTATTCACTCCGCAGCGCTAGCGGGTTCAAGGGTGCTTTTTTTGAAGGAGGGCGGTTTTACTGCCGCCTCTGTGCTAACGCATTGACATTTAATCAGAGTCACCGAGAATACTCCTCTTTGCGCCCCGACCAGACAATACTGGAGTCTATCATCGCCTTTAAACCCTTTACTGCACCGGCCCGTGCGGCTATTAAGCGAGGCGCCGCGCTGGCTGCCGCGTTGTTGCTGGTCAGTTGCGCATCTGAGCCGCCGAAATCGCTGGTCACACCTTTTCCGCCCGTGACGAAACAGCCGTTACCGACGCCCGGCAAGCCAGCACAACCTCATGCGCAGGAACCGATGCGGGGCGTCTGGTTAGCTACGGTTTCACGTCTTGACTGGCCGCCGGTTGCCTCGGTGAATGGCACCAATCCGGCGCAGCGTATCCGCCAGCAGCAGCAATCGCTGATCGACAAGCTGGATAAGCTGAAAAGCCTGGGCATCAACACGGTGTTTTTTCAGGTGAAGCCTGATGCCACGGCGCTCTGGCCCTCAAAAATCCTCCCCTGGTCAGATATGCTGACAGGAAAAATTGGTGAAGATCCGGGCTATGATCCGCTGCAGTTTATGCTGGATGAGGCGCATAAGCGCGGTATCAAAGTCCATGCCTGGTTCAACCCTTACCGGGTGTCGGTAAACACTAAATCATCTACCGTCAGTGAACTGAACCGCACGCTGTCACTGCACCCGGCCAGCGTTTTTGTGCTGCATCGCGACTGGATCCGCACTGCAGGCGATCGCTATGTGCTCGATCCAGGTATCCCTGAGGCGCGTGACTGGATCACCAGTATTGTGGCCGAGGTGGTGGCGCGTTATCCCATCGACGGTGTGCAGTTCGATGACTACTTCTATGCGGAATCTGCCGGTTCACTGCTCAACGATAATCAGACCTTCAGCCGTTACGGTCAGGGGTTTGCCAGCAAAGCGGACTGGCGGCGTCACAATACTCAGCAGCTGATTGAGCAGGTGTCACGTACCATCAAACAACTGAAGCCGGACGTGGAGTTTGGTGTCAGCCCGGCGGGCGTCTGGCGTAATCTGTCGCATGATCCTGCCGGTTCCGATACCCGCGGAGCGGCGGCGTATGATGAAGCTTTTGCCGATACCCGCCGCTGGGTGCAGCAGGGCTTGCTGGATTACATTGCACCTCAGCTCTACTGGCCTTTTTCCCGTCAGGCGGCCCGATACGATGTGCTGGCAAACTGGTGGGCAGAGGTCGTGAAACCGACTAAAACCCGGCTCTACATCGGCCTTGCTCTCTATAAAGTGGGCGAGCCGTCAAAAGTTGAGCCTGACTGGACACAGCAGGGCGGCGTACCGGAGCTGAAAAAGCAGCTCGACCTTAATGAATCGAACCCCAATATTGATGGCACGATTCTGTTCAGAGAGAACTATCTGAATCAGCCGCAGACTCAGCAGGCGGTAAGCTATCTTAAAAGCCGCTGGGGAGGCTGAGAAACGCCGCGACAGCATGACCAGTGCGGTTAAGTTTTTCCTTGTGACTTGCTGCTATTCTTGCGCTTTATATGGGAGGAACCATGAGCGAACTGATTGATATTTTTACAAGTCATAAAAGTGAACGCAGTTTCACTGAGCAACCTGTCGATGAAGCTGTGCTGGATCGGATTATCAGTACCGCTTATCGCGCACCGACATCAGTAAACTCGCAGCAGGTTTCTGTGGTGATCACGCGTGATGCCGGACGTCGCGCACAGATCGCCGCCATTGCAGGCGGTCAGCCGTGGATTGCCAAAGCACCGGTGTTTATCACCTTTGTGCTGGATATGCATAAATCAGCCGTGGGAATGGCCACGGTCGATCAGCAGCAGATCGCCCATCAGAGCATTGAGAGTATCGTGTCGGGTTCTACCGATATCGGTATCGCGCTGGGATCGGTAATGGCGGCTGCGCGTGCCGAAGGTCTGGGGATTGTGCCAATTGGTGGTATCCGTCGCGACCCACAGGCGATGATTTCACTGCTGGAGCTGCCGCCGCTGACCTTCCCGGTGGCGGGTGTGGTAATCGGTCACGTAGACGAACCGGCTCATCAGAAACCACGTCTGCCTCTGGCGACGTTCCGCCATGATGAGACTTACCAGACGCAGGGTCTGGAGCAGCAGATTGCAACCTACAACGATGAGATGGTTCAGCATTGGAAGACGATTGGTCGTAATGACGGTGAGAGCTGGAGCGAAAGCGTCAGCGGTTACTATAAAAACATCTACTTCCCGGATGTACTGCCAGCACTGCTGAAGCAGGGTTTTGGCACAGATAAATAGTTCGCTCTCGTTATTGAGTGAATAGAAAAAGGCCATCCGTAGCGTTTACGGGTGGCCTTTTTCATTTTGTTACTATAACGAAAGGTGACTTTCCACGTCGTAACACATAATTTCCCTTTTAACCGAAGCGCAACTGCCTCTAACACTTACCTTCCAGGGAAATAACATGTCTCAGCGTTCACTCTACGCGCTCTGTTTAATGAGCTTTTTTCTGGCCGATGTCCGCGACGGCCTGGGGCCATTTCTGGGCATCTTTCTTACGGAGCGACACTGGCAACCCGACGAAATCGGTCTGGTAATGACCTGTGGCGGTATCGCCGGATTACTTGCCACGCTGCCGGCAGGGATCGCCGCCGATGCGACCCGCCATAAAAAAATCATTGTGCTGCTGGGCTGTCTGGTGATTACCGTTGCCACGCTGCTGCTGTGGTACAGCAATCAGACCTGGACGGCGATGGTCTCGCAGGTTGTAGCCGGCCTGGCTGCGGCGTTTATCGGCCCGACTGTGGCGGGGATCACCTTAGGGCTCACGGGTCAGCGCGGCTTTAACCAGCAGATGGGACGCAACGAGGCGTTTAATCATGGCGGGAATACGATTGCTGCATTGCTGGCCGGTTTTTCAGCCTGGTACTGGGGCATGGGTGCCGTTTTCATTCTTATGACGGTAATGGCGGTTTTCGCTGCTTTCGCTACGCTGGCAATTCGCGGAAATGAGATCGATAACGATGTGGCGCGCGGTTATGAACCGCATGAAGAGCGTCAGCCAGCGCTGCACTTATCAATGTTGTTGCGAAACCCGGCGCTGATGATCGCCGGTTTGACGCTGCTGCTGTTTCATCTTGCCAATGCCGCGCTGCTGCCGATGCTGAGCATGCGCGTCGCCTCGGCAGGCGGCCAGGCGGCGATCAGTCCGGGCCTTTACGCGGCGGCAACGGTGGTGATTTCCCAACTGGTGATGATCCCGGTCGCGCTGTGGGTATCTAAACGCGTTGATACGCACGGCTATCGCCTGTTTATCATGATCGCCCTGATGATATTACCGCTGCGCGCGGTTCTCGCCGCCGGCTTTGCCGGGCCGATTTTTGTCATTCCGGTTCAGGTTCTGGATGGTATTGCGGCCGGGATTCTCGGTGTGGCGGTGCCAGGCTATATTGTCTCCCTGCTGCGGGGTACGGGTCATGTTAACGCCGGGCAAAGCGTTATTATGCTGATGCAGGGCGCAGGTGCCGCGCTGAGTCCCGCCATGACGGGCATGATCGCCGCACGTTATTCTTACAGCACCGCGTTTGCGGTACTCGGCGCAATTGCGCTGGCAGCGCTGATTCTATGGTGGCGCACCGGTAGCGCCCCAGCCGCCCGTCTGGCCTGATCGGACACAAAAAAGGCTGCCCATTGGGCAGCCTCTTCTGGCTAATCCGTTTGCGACCATCCGTTATTTATACAGTTCTGCGGTCATGTGAACACGGTTGTTGGTGTTCGCTTCCGTAATTTTATACTGCGCACCCTGTTCCTGAGCCTGAGCAGCAATTTTTGATTCTGCGCCATCCAGTGTGGATGAGGTGACAGAAACGCTCTCGGCAAAGCTGCCAAAAGAGATCAGAGAAAGAGTTGCGAGTGCGGCGATTGAAAGTGCTTTTACGTTTTTCATGGTCATATTCCTGAGTTATGAATTGGGAGGATGTTTGCCTCCGATGGGAATAATAGTAACTCAGGTTATGATATCAATATTAACTATTAGTGCGGCAATGGTGATCGTGCTAATTGTCTATCTGAGGATCAGACAGCGACTGTGCCGTCTCCGTTATCAACGCCCTGAACCAGCGATGGGCAGGATCGTCGCGATAGCGTGCATGCCAGCCCATTTCAACCGGAAAGGTGCCCAGGTCAACCGGCGCGGGAATGATTCTGAGCCGCTGATCGCGTGAAAGGTGCTGACAGATCAAACGCGGCAGGGTCGCGCAGTAGTCCGTGACCGCAATCATTTCCGGCACGGCCAGAAAGTGTGTGACGGAGACTGCAACCTGACGACGCAGGCCTCGCTGTTCAAGCGCCTGATATAAACCGGCGCGCATACGGCCAGGCGGCAGAACGTTGACGTGCTTTAGCTGCTCATATTGCTCCGCGCTGAGGTTTTCGCCCACCAGCGGATGATCGGCGCGTATCACGCAGGCCAGACCTTCATTCATCAGGTGCTGAACGACGAGATTGTCGGGCGGCTCCACGATACGGCCCAGCACCATATCGGTATTACCTGAAATCACACCGGTTTCAGTGACGTCATTGCCAAAAGGAGTGAGGCGGAGTCGGATGCCGGGCGCACAGCTCCTCAGACGAGCCACGATGGCAGGCATCATGATGAATTCGACATAGCTGTTAGGCGCAAGCGTGAAGAGCCGGGTGGCATGAAGCGGATCAAAGTCCTGCTGGCCAAGAATAACCTTGTCGATCGATGACAGCGCAGCACCGACCACCTGAGCCAGCTGTTCCGCTTTCGGCGTCGGTCGCATCCCGTAACGCTCGCGGATAAATAGCGGATCGTTGAGCGTTTCACGCAGCCGGTTTAATGCATTAGAAAGCGCCGGCTGGGTTATGCCAAGCCGTTCCGCTGCGCGGGTAACGTTGCGCTCTTCCATCATGACCAGCAAAACTGGCAGTAAATTCAGATCGTATTTCATTAAGCTATAATGCTATGTGAATAACTGAAATTGAAGAAATAAATTTCATAAATATTCGTAACCCCGCCATGATTAACGGGTCAACGCAGAAGATAGCGGCTCAGACGCTGGTTCTGACTATCCTTACACCTGAAACCGACTAACTGTTATATGGAGCGGAAATGAAAATTTTAATGGTTTTGACCTCGCATGATGAGTTGGGCACCACTGGCAAGAAGACCGGTTTCTGGCTGGAAGAGCTTGCGGCACCTTACTATGCATTTCTTGATGCGGGCGCAGAGATTACCCTGGCTTCACCGAAGGGCGGACAGCCTCCACTCGATCCAAAAAGTGATGAACCCGATTCTCAGACTGATGAGACCCGCCGCTTCCATGCCGATTCTGCTGCTCAGGCAGTACTGGCCTCGACCGTCAAGCTTGATACTGTTGATCAGGAAGCGTTTGATGCCGTTTTCTATCCAGGCGGCCATGGTCCTTTATGGGATCTGGCAAACGACAAACACTCCATTTCGCTGATTGAGCAAACCCTGCAGGCGGGCAAACCGGTTGCGCTGGTCTGTCATGCTCCAGGTGTCCTGCGTGATGTGAAAAATGCTAATGGCACGCCTCTGGTCAAAGGAAAGAAAGTTACTGGCTTCACGAACAGTGAAGAAGAGGGCGTTGGCCTGACTGAGGTGGTGCCGTTCCTGGTTGAAGATGTGCTGAAACAGAACGGGGGTCTCTACTCACGAGGCGATGACTGGCAGTCCTATACGGTTCAGGATGGCTTGCTGATTACCGGTCAGAACCCAGGTTCATCAGCCGAGACCGCGAAGGTTTTACTGGCAAGCCTGGCGAAATAAAGATCTTTACAGCATGCTGAGTTCTGAGGGCGCCTGCGGGCGCCTTTTTTTATTGCTACCGTTAAGTGTCAGGATAGATAGTGACCTGCTTAATTATTCAGGTTGAATAGATTAGGGCTCAATTTTTCTTAACATTGATAATAAATTTACGGGCGTTTCAGAGCTAAATGATTGCCTGAAAAATTCACTGCAAATATAAACATGTTTTTAAAACCAGTGTTGACATCGTTTTTTATACCCGTAAAGTAGGATTCATCAGCGGCGTGCAGTTGCCCTGATAGACTGAAAACCAAAGGTGTGTTATGTGTTAAAGGTGCCGACAAGTGTTTGAGTTGATGTTGTCGGTGGTTCTGTTAAACATTGTTCTTTGAAACTGTTCGTTAGTTAATGATAACCCTGTTAAATGGAGTCGAAGTAAGTCTTTAAGAAGTATGTAGTATCGCGTCGCGATGATGTAAGGCCTCGTAGCTCTGAACGTTACGTTACGACAGGATACGATTGCGGTTTAAACGTCGTAATGAAAGTAAGGCAACGCATCAAAGAGTATATATCGCGATGGGGGTGTGCAGATTTATACGGGCCTGACCTGTCTTTGTCTCCTGAAAGACTATCAGGTGGTTGAAACCGATAATAATAGTGGCATTTCAGTATCGTGATCATTATTATCCGCAGGATCTGTTCATAAATAGCAGTACCGAAGTAGTACCTATCAATTAAGTTAGTTAATGGTAAACGTAAAATCTGTAGTACCTTAAAAGCCCTGGCTATTTCAGTCAGGGCTTTTATCATTTTACGTTGTCTGTCAGTTCTTTTCAGAACGTAAATATGAGTAATTAACATTATCAAAGCAACTTTTCTCGATAATATTTAAAGTGACTCACGCGCGATTTATTTTTCTGCTATTTTTTCCTCAGTTCAACACTCTTTTTCCTGAATTCCCCAGCATCAATTTTTACCCCGCTATCGACATAGCAAAGCGCGATTTTGCCTTTTCGACGTCGGACAGAATGCGATATAACGCCCCGTTATCCTGTCTGTTGCTTAAACAAAATCGCAAAACAGTGAGCCGGAGTCCGCTATCCCTGTTAATACACCACCGTTTTAGCCACGGACGCCAGTCGTTCACGCAGCCACTCATGCCCTTTGTGATGATGGGTTCGGTCATGCCAGGCCATGATTTTACTGAAGCCGGGGATGACCAGCGGTGGCGGCAACATGACCAGACCCGTGGTGTCGACCGCCAGTCGTTTCGGTACCACGCTTACCAAATCAGTGACGCGCAAAATTTCCGGGAGCAACAGAAAACTGCAAACTGAGAGCGTTGCACGGCGTGCCCGGCCAATTGCAGCCAAAGCCTGGTCGGTGACCCCATGAACTTTTCCGACGGGCCACGAAAACAGCGCATGATCCTGCGCACAGAACTCATCCAGCGACAGCGTCGCACTGCCCGCCAGAGGATGATTTTCACTCAGCAGACAAACATATTCTTCATTGAACAGTTGCTGCGTATGCAATGTCGGCGGCGTGGTCTCTGGCGTCAGCAGCGCCACATCAACGTCCCCATGTTCAAATTGTCCTGACAGTGTCTTATCTGGCAAGGTAATGATGAAAACATAATCAACCCAAAAAAAGGAAAATGCATATGTTATACTTTTAAAGTTATTGAAAAATAAGCTCTATATCCAAAATATACTGAAGAAAGACTTACTCAGCATGGTGATAGGTGACTGATAGATTTCTCACATAAAAACTATTCATCTATAAGATTTAATTAGTAATTTATATTAAAATATCTCTTTTCAGGAGTCTATAGCCTTCAGGGAGCCGGGAAGGGTTTTTTAATGGGTTTTTAATTTACCCATCGCAAACCTTTTCCGTTTTCAGATGGCAAAAAAATCAATCTGCGTCATAGTCAATATTCACCGAGTTATTGCGCTATACCTTTCTTTTGAAATTCATCTGCGCCTGTTAAGTGCGCTATTCAAACAGAGGTTAAAATGTCTGCAGAATCTCCAGAGAATATCTCCAGCGATCTTTCACAGTTCGTCGGTACGCATTTTGTCTATACCTACGATAATGGCTGGAAATATGAGTGGTACGCTCGCAACGAAACCACCTGCGACTACCGCATTCATCAGGGACTGGTAGGTGGCCGCTGGGTGACCAACCAGAAAATGCATGCGATTCAGTTCGCCCCTGGCATCTACAAAGTAGACTGGCATGAGCCCACCGGCACCTGCGTCAGCCTGCTGTTTGATCTGAATCGCACCCTGGTTCACGGCACAATTTTCTTCCCGCAGTGGATTGCCGGTGAAGGTCAGCATCCGGAAAAAACTATCTGTTATCAGAATGACTTCATTGAAGATATGCACCGCTTCCGCGATGAAGGGCCGGCCTATCCGTATGTGATCATTCCAGAGTTTGCGAAAGTGACCTATATGAAGAATGAAGGTCCAGATAACGATGAAGTGATTAATCAGGCACCTGGACAGATGCCTGCTGACTATTTTGATGGTAAGTAATTAAGCCGGTCACCCGCCCCTACGGGCGGGTCGCTTCTGCCTGACGCGCCAGCGTGCGGGCCAGTATTGAGGAGTAGAGTGGTTTCCCTCCCAGAAACTGCGCCAGCAGCGTAGCGCCCAGACAGGTAATAATCATCGGCAATATCAGCTGATAGTTATCGGTCATCTCCAGCACCAGCACGATACCGGTCAGCGGTGCCCTTACCGACGCCGCAAACAGTGCTCCCATCCCCGCGATAGCAAAAGTGCCCGCTTCCAGATGATAAAACGGGAAGAGGTCCGACATGGCCACCCCAAAGGCTGTGCCGAGCAGCGTACCCAGCGCCAGCATCGGCGCAAAAATACCGCCTGGCGCACCTGAGCCAAAACAGAGCAGGGTGGTCACCAGCCTGACCAGAAAGATGATCAGCAGCAGGGTGAACGGGAAGACGCCATGGACCGCCTGTGGGATCAGTTCTGAACCGCCGCCTGCGCCAGGTGCAAACAGCAGAGCCAGAATACCGCAGCCGCCGCCCAGCAATGCACCGGCCAGCACTACGCGTGCCGTTTTACCGGCATAAAAGCGCGCAAAAAGGTCCTGCGTGATAAATATCAGGCGATTAAACAGGACGCCGACCATACCGATAATCATCCCGAGCACCAGATAGAGCCACAGCGTCTGCACCGGCGCATCAGCCAGCTTACCGACGGAGATCACCGCCTGTTCGCCGTTGAAACAGCGGAACACAATGCTGGCCATAATCACACCGGTAAACACGGCTTTAATTGAAATCAGGTTATAGCGGAATTGCGGACGCATCTCCTCGATGATAAACAGGATGCCCGCCAGCGGCGCATTAAACGCTGCCGCCAGACCGGCCGCCGCGCCGGTTGCCAGCAGCGTATGGCGTGCCTCATTGCTGCGCATCCCCAGAATATCAATGACCATGCGGCCAATGTTCCCGCCCAGCTGCACTGTCGGGCCTTCCCGGCCCAGCACCATACCGGCACCCAGCGTGCCCATGCCGCCAAAGAACTTCACCGGAATCACCCGCCACCAGCGCACAGGCCTCAGCTCTTCCAGCGCCCCTTCAATTTCAGGGATACCGGAGCCACCCGCTTCGGGAGCAAAGCGCCTGACGAGAAAATATCCCACCATCGCCAGCAGAGCCGAGATGGCAAAGGCGGCGGCGTAGAGCATCCAGCCCTGAAACTGCGATGGTATAAGCGTGTCAGCACGCCACTGCTGTATTGTTTCAACGGCCCGGGCAAACGCTACGCCCGCCAGGCCAACCAGTGTACCGACCAGCGCGGCACAGAACAGCATCGCCAGCGGCGTTTTATCACGATAGAGCAGGGCGCGAAACATCCGGCTGCGCGCCGCGATGGAGCGGGGAACATAAACCGGCTGCGGTGATTCTTCATTCATTGAGAGACATTCTTGTTCAACCAGACCAGCGCCCCAGTTTACTGAGTGATAAGGTGAAAACAAACGTCAGGATCAATTTCATCGGGGTAAAGGGTTAATTCGTCTGTGGTGGACAAACCACTTGCGCCATGCGTTCGCGGTAGGCTGGATCATCCTGGTTTTTCAGCGCCTGAGCCGCCGCGGCCAGCGTGACCTGATTCTGCTTCTGGTTCTGCTTATCGTTAAGAAACGTCTGACGCAGTTTTTCATCGGAGATGGCTGGCGATAACTGGCACTTCTGGCGCAGATCGTCAGTTATCTGCTGCTGACGCAGCGCAAACTTCAGCGTGTCGTAGGGTGCGGCTGCCACAATCAGCGGGCTTAACAGCGGCAGAATAAACAGCGTGTTGCGGATCACGTTCATGATGGTCTCCTGACTGCTGAGGACAGGATCGGGTCTTCGGCAGTTTTCAGTTGATATTAATCGCATTGAGTGATTAGCCTGAGCACAATATCCCCGACCGACTGCGGCAACGTCGCCACGGTCGACGCAATAATCATAGCAATACTGGCGTGACAGGGAGCTGACATGCAGCCACATTCCACTGAAATTCTCACCGCTGACTGTTGTATCGTCGGCGGTGGCCCGGCCGGATTAATGCTGGGTTATCTGTTCGCCCGCGCAGGCCTGCGCGTGGTGGTGATCGAAAAGCACGCCGATTTTCTCCACGATTTTCGCGGTGACACCATCCATCCCTCGACGCTGGAAATTATGCACCAGCTCGGCCTGCTGGAATCTTTCCTGACGCTGCCGCATCAGCGTGCCGAAAAGCTGGAGGCGGAAATCGGCGGACAGAGTATTACGATGGCCGATTTCTCACGCCTGCCGGTTCAGTGCCGTTTTATCGCCTTTATGCCGCAGTGGGATTTCCTGAACTATATGGCTGAACAGAGCGCCCGGTATTCGGGCTTCAGCCTGCTGCAGTCGACCTCTTTTGAGTCGCTGAATGTTGAAAATGGCAAGGTCAGTGGTGTGATAGCTTCCCGCGGGAATCAGCAACTGCACATCCGCTGTAAACTGGTGGTCGGTGCAGATGGCCGCCATTCACGCGTACGCGAAGCGGCAGGACTGACCGGACAGGAATTCGGCGCAGCACGCGATGTCATCTGGTTCCGCTTAAGTAAACAGCCGCAGGATCCCGATCTGGGTATGGGGCATAAAGGTCCACGCCAGAACTTTATTGTTATCGATCGCGGCGACTACTGGCAGTGCGGACTGACTATTCCGAAAGGGGAGTTTGAAGCGAAACAGGCCGCCGGACTCGACGCATTTAAAGCGGAAGTTGCCGCACTGTCGCCGTTCGGGCCTGCGCGCATGGCGGAAATCGAGAGCTGGGAGGCGTTCAAACTGTTGACGATACGTATTGACCGCCTGGATAAGTGGGCGAAGCCCGGGCTTCTCTGCATTGGTGATGCGGCGCATGCCATGTCGCCGATTGGCGGGGTTGGCGTAAATCTGGCGATTCAGGATGCGGTAGCGACGGCGAATCTTTTGACCGATCCTCTGAAGCGGGGAGAACTGCAGCTGCGCGACCTGGAAAAAGTGCAGAAGCGCCGTCAGTTCCCTACCGTCGCCACACAGTTTTTGCAGATCAAAATGAGCCGCAGCAAAGCAAAAAGAAAACCTACGGGAAGCAGCAAGGTTCCCGTGATTATCCAGCGCCTGCCGTTTCTGCGTTTTGTACTGGGACGGCTGATCGGTCTGGGCTTCAGGACGGAGTCGCCGCAGGTTGCGCACATGAAAGAAGAGCGTTAAATGATTTCGACAGCGATCAGATATCATGCGACACTGTTTCACTGTGAAAGTACTGTCAGATTGAGCCGCTATTTATCTGATAATTGGGCGCTAATTGAGCATTTCTGAGCTAAATTATTTTCGATTTTTGCGCCTGCATAGGAGAGGTTTCAGTGCATAACGAGCAAAATGGCAGCGACGTAAAACGTCTGAGTGCGATCAAGGCACTTTTGTCCCCGGATGAAGCCCGGGATAAGGTGCTGGAAAGATTCGTTAATCTCGCCAGCCAGGTGCTGGGTATTTCTGGCAGCTTCATTTCAATTATTGACGATCATAACCAATATATTAAAGCGTCCCGCAACTTCGATCTTAAGCAATCGACCCGTGATGAATCTCTTTGCCGCCACGTCATTGATGGTGAGGGACATCTGGTGGTGTATGACACGTTACTGGATGAGCGCTTTGTCACGCACCCGTTTGTGAAAGGCGATCCGCATATTCGTTTCTACGCCGGTGTCTCGCTGCAGAACCTCGACGGCGCGGTGCTGGGCACGCTCTGCGTCACCGACACCCAGCCACATCCCTTTAGTGATGAGAAACTCGCTACGCTGCGCTCACTGGCTACGCTGGTCACCTCATTTCTGGATGCCTGGAACAATGCGGGTTTTGCCGACGTCATTACGCACCTGCCGAATCGCCCACGTCTGATTCGTGATATTCAGCAACTGACCCTTGTCGCACCAGAGAGCCGCTTCCGCCTGATTCTTATCGACTGCCTCGACATCATTCGCGCCTATGAGCTTTCCCGTGCGGTGGGCATTGCGCCGATGGAGAAACTGCTAAAGCAGATGGCGCAGGATGTCGCTCACCGGCTCAATCTTCCGGAGAATGAAACGCTCTATACTTTCGCCCCAGGCCGTTTTGCCATTGTTCAGCCCTACTCGGGTCGTTATACCGCACATAACATGATCGACCTGTTTAAGGGCATGAAGGCCGATCTGGCGGAAAATATCACGCTCGACCTGGATGTCTTTACCGGTGAAACAGAGTTTGTACCGGGCCAGATGGATGCCAATGAAACGGTGCGTCAGGCCGTGAGCGCGCTGCATGAGGCGGTGGATGAGAACATCAGTGCAATGTGTTTTGAAGAGAGTTACGACTCGCGGCGCACCGATGACTTTATGATCATGAACGATCTGGCTCAGGCGCTGAATAAAGACGAAGAGCTTTACCTGGCCTGGCAGCCTAAAGTGTGTCTCAAAAGCGGTAAAACGGTCGGGCTGGAGGCGCTGATCCGCTGGAATCATCCTGAGCGGGGCGAGCTTTTCCCTTCAGAATTCATTCCGTTAGCGGGTAAAACCAACCTGATTTCCGATCTGACCAACTGGGTTATCGATCACACCATTGAGCAGCTTGCGCGCTGGGATCGCGAATACGATCTGATTCCGGTTTCGATCAACGTCAGCGAACGCGACTTCGCAAAGCCCGATTTTGCCGATCGGCTGGTGGCAAAATTAGCGGCGGCTCAGTTACCCAATTCTATTCTGGGCATTGAGTGCCTGGAGAATGAACTGATCACCAAAACCAATGTGGCGATCAGCGGGCTGGAAGCGCTGAAATCACACGGCTTTGTGATCTCGCTGGATGATTTCGGTACTGGCTACAGCAACATCAGCTATCTGCAGGATATCCCGCTGGATGTGATCAAGATCGACCGATCCCTGATCTCGCGTATGGGTGAAGATGACGCATCAAAAATCATCGTCAGATGCATTATTCAGATGCTGAAAGAGCTGAACTACACCGTGCTGGCTGAGGGCGTTGAGACGGAAGCCACCCTGACGTTGCTGAAAACTTACGGTTGCGATCAAATCCAGGGCTACTTCTTTTCAAAACCGCTGCCAGCCAGCGATATTGAACACTGGCTTTATCAGAAGTGATGCCAGGAAAATGGCCCGCAGCGATCGTTGCGGGCTCTCTTATTACTCACTGCCGGTGGCGTAGCGCTCAACCGGCGTGATGCTTTTAATCAGCTTGTTATCAAACAGAAATTGCTCGTAAGCCTGATAGCGTGCGCGATCCAGTTTTGCCGGATCGGCGGCAAACAGCGGCAGGGTGGCACGCCATGCCTGATGATTCAGCGGCGTGTTCAGCTCCGGATGCGCGCGGGCAAAGGCCTGCCAGCTCTCCTCCGGGTGCGCCTGCAACTGCGCATTACCCTTCTTCAGTGCCCGCAAAAACTTTTTGATTTTCTCCGAGTGTGCCTCATCACGGTTGGCGACGATGATCAGTTCGTCATAGGCCGGAACACCATAATCCTCGACGTTGAAGACTACCGGTTTTTTACCGTGCTGTTTCATCTCCAGCGCTTCGATATTGCGATAGCCGCCGATAACCGCATCCACTTGCCCGGTCATCAGGGCGCTGGTGAGCTGGAAATTGACGTTAACCAGCTTAACCTGATCGGCTTTAACGCCATCATGGTTCAGCATGGTCGCCAGCGTCGCCTGTTCAATGCCACTGACGGAATAGCCGATGCGTTTCCCTTTTAAATCGGCTGGTTTTTTTACCGTTTCGTCTAACGTCATCAGCGTATTCAGCGGACTGTTAATCAACGTCCCCACACGCATCAAGGGCAATCCCTGATCGGCGAAGAAATGCAGCTGCGGCTGATAGGTAATCGCTAAGTCCGCCTGCTTTGCTGCCACCAGACGCGGCGGCAGCGCCGGATCGGAAGGCGGCACAATGTTAACCTCCAGCCCTTCTGCCGCAAACGCGCCGGTCTGCTGGGCCACCATAATTGGCGCATGATCGGGATTGATATACCAGTCGAGCACCAGTGTCAGTTTCTCCATCGCCTGAGCCTGTGTGGCTAAGGTGGCGCTGAACAGCAGGGTAAACAGAGGCATTTTTGTCATGGGTTTTCTCATTGGTTTAGTCATTAATGTGTCTCGGGTGCCCAGGTAATCAGGCGGCGCAGCAGGTTGTCGAGGGTCAGCCACAGGGCCAGCGTCATCAGCACCAGAATAAACAAGGCGGCGAAACAGAGGTCGCTCTGCATCCGGGCGTTGGCATTCAGCATCACGTAGCCCAGCCCCTCGGCCGAGCCGACCCATTCACCGATGATTGCGCCTATTGGCGCGACGGCTGCCGCCATCCGCAATCCTGAGCCCAGGGCGGGCAGCGCGGCTAACAGCCGGACATGGCGCAGTTGCGCTGCAGGTGATGCGCCCAGCGTGCGAGCCAGATCGAGATAGCCGGGCGTGACGCGACGCAGGCCATCAAAAAAGGCGGAGGTCACCGGGAAGAAGATTACCAGGACGGCCATCGCGACTTTGGCGCCCATGCCGAAACCAAACCAGAGCACCAGCAGCGGCGCCAGGGCAAAAACCGGAATCGCCTGGCTGGTGATCACCAGCGGCATCATCCAGCGCTGCAGCCACGGTGAAAAGGTCATGCCCAGCGCCAGCACGCTCCCCAGCAGCACGCCGAGGGCCATGCCGCTGACGATCTCGGTCAGGGTAATCAAAGTGTGATGGCCGAGATAACCTGCGTTTTGCCACAGTGCGATGGTGACCGCAGCGGGTGAGGGCAGCAGAAAGGCCGGAACCGAACTCAGTGTGGCGAGCCACCACAGCGCAATCAGTCCGGCAAACAGCATCACTCCACGGTGAAGACTGGCAAAACCTTTGTGTAATCTCATCCCGCAATCCTGCTCAGCTGCTTCAGCAATGCGGCCTGACTCTGCAATACCTGTATGTCGTCTGCAGCCCGCGGTGGCTGACCCGCCAGGGGCGGGCAGGTTTCAATTCCCGCAGAACCGATCACCAGCATGTGGTGACTGAGCCGACAGGCTTCGGCGGCGTCATGGGTAATCAGTAGCACGGTGTGTCCGACCAGCACTTCTGCGGCCAGCGTCTGGATCTGAGCGCGGGTGAGGGCATCCAGTGCGGAGAAGGGCTCATCCATCAGCACAACGGGCTGACGGGTGTAGAGGGTGCGGGCCAGCGCGGCGCGCTGACGCATCCCGCCAGAAAGAGTCGCGGGTCGCGCATTTGCAGAATGGCTCAGACCTACCCGCATCATCAGATGCTGCGCCCAGTCGCGATCGGCCCTTTCACCTCTCAGGCGGCTGGCGAGACAGACATTTTGTTCAACCGTGAGCCACGGATAGAGCAGATCCTGTTGCCCCATCCAGGCGATGCGTCCGGTCAGTGGCAGGCCGTCGCTGCCGCTGACCTGCCCGGCGGTGGGTGGCGTCAGACCAGCAATGACCCGCATCAGGCTGCTTTTTCCGACGCCGCTGGCACCCAGTAAAGCGGTAAAAGCACCGCCCGCGATCTCCAGATCAAGCTGGCTGAAGAGTGGCTGCTGGCCATAATTCAGGCTGAGCTGGCGAATTGAAATGCCTGGCGGCACCGGATGGCACGGCAGGTTCATGAGCTGATCCGCTGGGCGGCAGCATGGTTGAGACCCATCTGCCAGAAAGCGGCTTCCAGCCGGGTTGCAGTGGTAAAAATCTCCGCCAGCGGGTTAAACCGGTGTTCACCGGCGCGCTGCCGGGCCAGGGTTTCAAACAGTGAAAGTGAGGAGCGAACGCCAGCCAGATAGGCTTCGTCGCCGTAATTTTCTATCCATGCCGCGTAAGGGTTCCCCTCAAAGCGGGTTGCGGGATCATGCAGTAGTGTCAGGCCAATTTCAGCGTAACCGGCAACGCACGGCATCAGCGCGGTCAGCAGCTCCAGCGCATCCCCGGTGTGACCCACGTCCAGCACGTAGCGGGTGTAGTTGAGCGTTTCCACTGCCTCGGGTTCACTCGCCATAGCCGCCTCGCTGATACCCCATTGCTGGCAGTAAGCCAGGTGAAGTGGCAGTTCGCTGACGATGGCGTTAAGCGATGCCGTTGCGCTGCGTAAGGCTGCTGGCTCGGAAAGTTTGCTGATCAGCAAGCCCCAGGCACGGGCGAAGTGCAGCAGAAACAGAAAATCCTGGGTGAGATAGTGGCGGAAGGCGGCGGATGGCAGGGTGCCCTGACCGAGTTGCCGCACAAAATCGTGCCCGATATAGGCGTGCCATTGACTGCCCGCCTGCTGGCGCAGACGACCATAAAAGCCGGTGTCGAAAAGCGGATGTGACATAGGATCTCCAGTAACAGGGAGATCCGGGCATACGGTCTGGAACAGGGAATGTTGCAGGAGATGACGCAGAAAATCTGCCGACCCGTCCCTTCGCTGGCATGACCCAGATCAGGTTCAAAGGGTTCGGCTTACGCCATCTCAGCCCATTACAGGACACCCCTCGGAGACATTGGTTATACGATAATTACTGCCGGAGTACAACGGCAGAAATAAGCGTTCTGTTCCGGCGTTGCTGTCGCGCCAGTAACAGCATGACGATAGCTTTTAAGTGACGTTGTCACTCAAGATCCGCACCATTACTGGCAATGACTTTTTTGTACCACCAGAAGGATTTCTTCCGCGTGCGCGCCAGCGTGCCGTTACCCAGGTCGTCGCGGTCAACATAGACAAATCCGTAGCGCTTGCTCATTTCACCCGTTGAGGCGGCAACCAGATCGATACAGCCCCAGCTGGTGTAACCCATCACTGGCACGCCATCCTCGATCGCGTCGCCCATGGCGCGGATATGTTCGCGCAGATAGCTGATGCGGTAATCATCGTTGATCTCGCCATTTGATTCGATCTCATCGCGCGCGCCCAGGCCATTCTCCACCAGAAACAGCGGCTTCTGATAGCGGTCATACATCATATTCATCGTGATGCGTAAGCCGAGCGGATCGATACCCCAGCCCCACTCACTGCGCGGTACATGGGGATTGGTCAGGGATTTCACCACATTGGCGGCGCTGCTGTTCTGCTCGTTCATCTCGGCCGAGGCGCAACGTGAGGCGTAGTAGCTGAACGAGACAAAATCGACGCTGTTTTTCAGAATGTCGTCATCGCCGTCAGCGATCTCAAGCGTCACACCTTTTTCACGGAATACGCGGGCGGCGTAGGCCGGATAGGCCCCACGCGCCTGCACGTCAATAAAGAACAGGTTTTCGCGATCCTTTTCCAGCGCAGCCCAGACATCTTCCGGCTTGCTCGACCAGGGATAGAAGTTGCCGCCTGCCAGCATGCAGCCGACCTGGTTCATCGGATTCACTTCATGCGCGATGCGCGTCACCAGCGCGCTGGCGACCAGTTCATGATGGGCCGCCTGATACTTTACCTGATCCTTGTTCTCACCGGGTTCGAACACCAGACCGGCGCCGGAAAAGGGGCTGTGCAGCAGGATATTAATCTCATTGAAGGTCAGCCAGTATTTCACCAGGCCATCAAACGCCTCAAAGCAGCTGCGGGCATAGCGGGCAAAAAAGTCGACCATTTTGCGATTGCGCCACGAGCCATATTCAGTCACCAGATGCATCGGCACATCAAAGTGACAGAGCGTGACCAGCGGTTCGATATTATATTTCCGGCACTCCTCAAAGACCGCGCGGTAAAAGGCGATGCCTTGCGGATTGGGCGTCAGTTCATCGCCATTGGGATAGAGACGGCTCCAGGCAATCGACGTGCGGAACACGCTGAACCCCATCTCCGCCATCAGCGCAATGTCTTCCGGATAGCGGTGATAAAAATCGATGGCTTCATGGCTGGGATAAAATTCATCGTCACGCAGGGTAAAACGCTTTTCCAGACCGAGTTTGACCGGCATACGGTGC
The DNA here is from genome assembly GCF_054056055.1 of Pantoea sp. PvP021. Taxonomy (NCBI): domain Bacteria; kingdom Pseudomonadati; phylum Pseudomonadota; class Gammaproteobacteria; order Enterobacterales; family Erwiniaceae; genus Pantoea; species Pantoea sp. PvP021. The sequence goes on from NZ_JBSRXX010000002.1 coordinate 411,006, forward strand.
AGGCCATGTGGAATCATGTCGACGGTGGTTAAGCCCTTTCCGCCTTCACGAAAGCCGCCTTCACTCTGGTTGGCGGCCAGTGCGCCGCCCCATAAAAATCCTTGCGGAAACCTTGAATCAGACATGCAATCCTCTTTTCCGGGTCAGCGTGACCCTTTCCTTTAGTGGCTATTAATCGCGTTAGCGCGTTCGGTAACGGGCGCAGGTTGCGTTGCGCTTTCGGGTGCGGTGTTGGTTTCGGGCTCGGTTTCAGGAATATCTTCAAAACCTAACAGCAGCGTCAGCACAAATGACAGCACCACAGACAACACCATGACCGCACCGACCCAGACAATACTCATGGGATTGGTGGGATCGAAGAACTGTACGCTGGTAAACAGGCCGGGAGAGGCCATGGAGTGGCTGGCCAGCCCGCCAATGCCCGCGACCGCGCCACAGATAAAACCACTGATCAGACAGGCGATCAGCGGTCGTTTTAAACGGACCGCAACGCCATACAGCGCCGGTTCTGAAATGCCGGCAATAATCGCTGATGCCGCCGCTGCCAGCGCGGTCTGGCGCAGTTCACGGTTTTTGGTCCGGAACGCCACCGCCAGCGACGATCCCCCCAGCGAGAGGTTGGCACCAATCTCTGACGGCATCACCATGCCCTCTTTGCCGGTTTCGGCAATGGTCTGGATGATGGTGGGGGTGAACACCCGATGCATCCCGGTCATCACCAGCAGCGGCCAGATTGCGCCCATAATCGCGACGGAAAGCCAGCCAAGATAGCCATGCACGGTGTAGACCAGCGCGGAGATGCCGCTGCCGATCCAGATACCAATCGGACCAATCAGCACAATCGCGATGGGTGCCGCAATCAGCACAATCAGCATCGGTTTCAGGAAGTTTTTAGTGACGGCAGGGGTAATACGATCCACGCCGCGCTCGATGTGCGACAGGATCCAGGTCATCACCAGCGCCGGGATTACGGTGTAGGTATATTTCACCGCGGTCACCGGGATGTAAGCAAATTCCACCGCCTGACCCTGTGCCGCTTTCGCCATCAGTTCAACAAAGTTGGGATGAACCAGTACACCGGCAATGGCGATCGCCAGCGACATGTTCGTTTTGAATTTCAGCGCCGCAGAGGCGGCCACCATGATCGGCAGGAAGAAGAATGCGCCATCGCCAATCACGTTGAGGATGACCAGCGTTGATGAGCCTTTCTCAAACACGCCCGCCATATCCAGGATCATCGCCAGCAGCTTAACCATTGACCCGCCAATAATGGCCGGAATCAGCGGCGACATGGTGCCCACCAGCGCATCAAGAATACCGGCGCCGATGCCTCGCAGCGTGATTTTACGTTTTACGGGTGCAGTCGATGTCGCTGCGGGCGATCCCAGCTCCAGCACCGCCTGATAAGCCTGTGACACGTTGTTACCAATGATCACCTGGCATTGAGTGTCGTTGTGCACCACGCCCATAACGCCATTGATCGCCTTGAGCCGGGGATAGTCGACCTGGTTTTCATCTTTCAACACAAACCGCAGGCGGGTCATGCAGTGGGTTACGGCTTCGATATTGGTGAGGCCGCCTAGCGCATCGACGATGGCGCGTGACACCTCGGCATAATTTCTGGGCATGATCGCTCTTCTCTGTAGGGTAAATCGGTCAAAGTTTTTATGTTTTTGCGCCTGCGGACAGGCAAATAGGAAACCGGTTTCACAAAATCATGAAGTGCTTTCACAGCGCCGACAAGCGTCAAAATCATCAAGATCTCTTTTTTGTGAACTCCATCACCTGATGCTGCCAGGTAACTTCATACTAAGGCGGGGTAAATATTTCCAAGATTGAGAGGCTTAGGTAGACTGCAGGACGACGCAGCAAAGGAGCATCACCATGGCAACGATTCAGGAAGTGGCAAACAGGGCGGGCGTCTCAAAAGCGACAGTGTCACGTGTGCTCTCGGGCAATGGCTATGTCGGGCAGGAAAAGCGCGAAAAAGTACTGAAGGCGATTGCCGAAACCGGATACCGGCCCAATCTGCTGGCGCGCAACCTGGCGACAAAAACCTCTCAGACCATTGGACTGGTGATCACCAATACGCTCTACAGCGGCAGCTACTTCACTGAACTAATGGCACACTCCGCGCGCATACTGGAGCAGCAGGGCCGCCAGCTGATTCTGGCGGACGGCAAACACACCGCTGAGCAGGAAGAGGCGGCGATACAGTTTCTGCTCGATCTGCGCTGTGACGGCATTATTATCTATCCGCGCTTCCTGAGCATTGACGCGCTGGATGCGATTATCTCCCGGCACAAACAGCCGATACTGGTGATCAACCGGCGGCTGCGCGTCAACCATAGCTACTGCATTTACAGCGATCAGCATGCCAGCAGCGCTGCGGCGGTGAGCCATCTGCTGAATCAGGGGCATCGCGAGATCGCGTTTATCACCGGTTCGCTCGATTCGCCGACCGGCGTGGAGCGGCTTTCCGGCTATCACGCTGCGCTGACCGCACAGGGCATTGAAGCCGATTCCCGGCGAATCGTGACCGGTAAATGGACGGCGCAGAGCGGTATGGCGGCCGTGGACCAGCTGCTGGAACGCAGGGTGACATTCAGCGCGCTGGTGGCGAGTAATGATGAGATGGCGATTGGTGCCATCAAACGTCTGACTGAATGCAACATCGCGGTACCCGGGCAGGTTTCGGTGATTGGCTTCGATGATATTCCGCTGGCGCCCTTCATCACGCCGTCGTTATCCAGCATGAAACTGCCGGTCACCGAGATGATCGATGAGACGATTAACCGCCTGCTGACCATGCTGGATGGCGGAGACTGGCATACTCAGGCACCTTTCACGGCCAGCCTGATGCTGCGGGGCTCCGTTACTAAAGGCCCCGGCCGTTCTGCTTAACCTGCGGCGATCTGTATCACCTCTATCGCCTGTTCCCTGAGCTGCGCTACCGTCGCCGCATCCAGCGTCTCATCGGTAATCACATGCCCGACCTGATAACCGGATGAGAGCGGATAGGGGTGAATCTGACCAAACTTGGAGGCGTCTGTCAGGGCATAGCTCTCAGCGCCTTTCGCCAGCACGGCATCCACCACATCACAGCGCAGCATGTTGCGGCCGGTAAAACCGGTCTCCGGATGCCAGCCATCCACGCCAACAAATGCCCGATGAAAATGAACCTGCTGGATGGAATACCGCGTCAGCGGGCCGACTACTGACTCACTGCTTTTCTGCAGCAGGCCACCGAGCACAATCACCTCACAAGTGGCTTCCCGAAGAAGCTGGGCAATATAGTGACTGACGGTAATCAGCGTAAGATCGGCGCGGTCAGCCAGCGCACGCGCCAGCAGCGCATTGGTGCTGCCGCCTTCGATGAACACCGATTCACCCGCCTGAACCAGGCTGGCCGCATGTCGTGCCAGCGCCTGCTTGATGGGATAGCGGGTATTCATGCGGGTGCCGACGTTATCGCTGTCCAGCGCCAGCGCGGAACCGTGAACCCGCCGCAGCAACCGGTCGCGTTCCAGCAGCGTGAGATCCTGCCGCACCGTCACTTCAGAAACCCCGGTAAGCTGCGCCAGTTCGCTGACCGTTACGCTGCCCCGGCTATTAACCAGTTGAATAATCTGATGATGTCGCGGGTTCATAATTGCGTTTCGCAGAAAAAAAGAAGCTCCAGTGTAACAGGGATATCCCGCGCTGGTGTACAACGCGGGATTGGGATCAGGACAAATCCAGCGACCGGCGTCCGTTAAGATTGAGATCCTGCAGCGTAAAACGCTGGCCCCACTCTGTTTCATAATCTTCTGGCGGAAAATCTCCCGGTGAACGTCCCTGCTCCAGGGCCTGTGCAACCCGCCGGGCATAGGCGCGGTTTTTGTCACACATAGGTGCAGCGGGGATATACATCACATTGCCCCAGCCCTGCTGATCTTCAACCGGTGCAACGGCGTGGATCACATCACAGTGCCACCATACCGAATCGCCCGCCTCTAAGGCCGGTATCGAACAGAGTCCTGCAATCAGGTGCGGATGCCACTGTTCATTAACGGGCAACACCCGGCCCGGCGCGACGCCGCACAGTTCATCTTCAGGTACGTCTGAAAGCAGCGGGCGCAGCAGAACATAGGCCATCGCCTGCGGCACCGGCACCACGTGCAGCAGGCCCTGACCGGGGATCATATCGGAGAGTGCGGTCCAGCCCTGAAAGGTCCGGAACACGGAACATTTGGTGGTACCCGGCAGATCATACTCATCCACTTCGGTGCGGTGAGCTGCATCCCAGGGGTCGTAAGCGGCAAAATCACCGTGAAACAGCTTACTGAAAACCTGCTGATACGCGGGGAGTAACCAGCGTTCCAGCGCGCCGGAATCGGTATGGGCGCCTAATCCCTTCGAGGTGGTGCCCGGCAAGCGGCGACGGATGCGATCGGGATAGATAACGCTGACATCCGGGTCAAACCACTGCTTTCCCTGTGATTCAGACTTCCATAACCGGTTCAGAAAAGATTGCGCGTCAGCCATTGCCGCGCTCTGCCGCGCCTGCATTTGCGCCTGTGACCAGTAAATCGGATAGATTTCGGGGCGGGAGGCGGCCAGCGATCCAAAAAAGTCATCGCCGGGGCCGCGATAGTGTTCGTCAAACCGGTTGTGATCCAGATAGTCGAGCATCGACTTATCCCATGCCAGCGCCTGCTCACGCGCGAAGTGCTGCTTAATTACCACACAGCCGCGACGTTTAATCATCGCCCGGGTTTCATCCGAAACCTTTCCCGCTGCAATGTCCTGCATGGGCACTACCGGCCAGGCACTGCCCGTGCGCTTTTCATCTGCTTTTGCTTCAGCAATCGCAGCAGTGATGTTGTCGCAAACCTGACGGAAAAGGGCATCGACATCACCAATCTGTTGGCGTAACTGCTGTTTCATCTCGCGAATAGCGGTTTTGACGTCGTCAGGTAAAGGGGTTGATCGGGAATCTTCACGCATCTCGTGCTCCTGAATATCTGGGGGTTGAGTTACGAATGTAATTAAAATAACCTTCATTCGTAATATTCGACTGAGGTTAACATCCTTTTAACGAAAAAAAACGTGCGTGATAACACAACTCCGGAACCGGAACGCTCTGAAAGCCGTTAGCAAAGTCACTATTTGCATTCTCATTAATCCACACAGCGAGTAAGCTTTATGAATCAAATCAATCAGCCGAAAGGACAGAACGGCGAACGTATAGGGGCAGGCGAGATGGCGGTTAAGATGATTGCGGTGGATATGGACGGCACCTTTCTGGACGACAATAAGCAGTACAACGTTCAGCGGTTTTCACGTCAGTATGCGCTGCTGAAGCAGAAGGGCATCCGTTTTGTGGTGGCCAGTGGTAATCAGTATTACCAGCTGCAGCGCTATTTTCCCGACATCAAAGATGAGATCGCTTTCGTGGGGGAAAATGGCGCATGGGTTTCTGACTGTAATGAAGAGATCTTCTGCGGAGAGTTAGCTCAGGAGAAAGTGCATAAGATCCTCGATATCCTGGCGCATGAACCTGACATTGCGGTCGTGGTCTGTGGACGCAACGGCGCCTATATGCATTCATCCACCTCTGATGAGGTGATGGCAATGCTTGCAAACCACTATCACCGGCTGGAAAAACGCGATGACCTCTATGCCATCGACGACACCATATTCAAATTCTCGCTGAAGCTGGAGCACGAAGGGGTTGATGCACTGCTGCAAAGACTGCATTCCCGTCTGGGCGAGCTGGAAAACATCATGCATCCGGTATCCAGCGGTTTTGGCTTTATTGATCTCATTATTCCCGGCTGCCATAAGGCACACGGCATTGCGCTGCTGCAGGAAAAGTGGGGCATCAGCGATTGCGAAGTGCTGGCGATTGGTGACAGCGCCAATGATATTGAGATGCTGCGTCAGGCCTGCTTCAGTTTCTCAATGGCCAATGCCGCTGATTCGGTCGCTGCCGTGGCGCGCTATCAGACTCAGAGCAACAATGATGAAGGCGCGCTGAATGTCATTTCCCGCGTGCTGGCGCGCGAATTCCCGTTCGATTAAGCCTGCACTGCGTGAGAACTGGCGGCCTTCTATCCGCCACTCTCCTGATGGCTGCGCGCGTGATGTTCCATTTCATCCAGCGCAGCCTGATTCTCCAGTCCCCACTGATACATCTGCTCTATTGGCTGTGCGAAGGTATGCCCCAGCGGCGTGAGGCTGTATTCCACTTTTGGTGGCACCACCTGCCACACCTGACGCGACACCAGTCCGCGCTGCTCCAGCTCACGCAGCGTCTGAATCAGCATCTTCTTCGAAATACCCTGCAGGCTGCGCTCCAGTTCACCCGTGCGTGCCCGATTTTCCGGCCAGTGATAGAGCGCATGCAGCACCATCGTGCTCCACTTCACCGAAAAAAGTTCCAGCAGGCGGCGTGGCGGTGAATCCGCATAAAAGCAAAGTTTTCCTTCAACCCAGACCGGCATAGTGACTTCCCAGATAGTATGGTAACCAAAAGGTAACTACTACCAAATGGGGTTCCGTGTGTCTATAGTGGGCCGCTTTCTTTACGACCACCAGGTGAGAAGAGGCAACAGATGAAAATTAACGCGCTGATAGCGTCCCAGGCAGAACAGCCGCTGCGGGCAGGCCAGGTAGAGTTACGCGAGCTGCAGGCTGACGATGTGAAAATCGAAATTCTTTACTGCGGTGTCTGTCACTCCGATCTGCATATGGCCCGTAATGAATGGGGAGTCAGCCGCTATCCGCTGGTTCCCGGTCACGAAATTGTCGGACGCGTAGTGGCAGTGGGCGGCAACGTCACTAAATTTGCCGCCGGGGATACGGTTGGCGTTGGCGTGATGGTCGACTCGTGCGGTGAATGCCATTTCTGTCAGCAGCAGGAAGAGCAATATTGTGAGGCGGGTTTCACGCCGACCTACAACGGTACGGATAAATACACCGGCAATACGACATTTGGTGGCTATGCGCAGCATGTCATCGCCGACCAGCATTTTGTGGTCACGGTGCCCGACAATCTGGCGCTGAATGCGGTGGCACCGCTGCTGTGCGCTGGCGTGACCGTCTGGTCACCGTTGCAGCATTTTAAAGTCAAAGCAGGCGATCGTGTGGGTGTGGTCGGGCTCGGGGGACTGGGTCATATGGCGGTTAAACTGGCCAGCGCACTGGGCGCAGAAGTCACCCTGTTTACGACTTCTCCGGCGAAAGGGGAAGATGCACGCCGGCTCGGCGCTAAGAACGTGGTGATCTCACGAGACGCCGCACAAATGGCTGACTGCCAGGCGTCACTGGATATCATTCTGGACTGTGTCGCTGCACCACACGACCTTGATCCTTATCTCGGTGCGCTGAAAACCAATGGTCAGCTGGTGCTGGTGGGCATTCCCGATCAACCCCATCCATCACCGAATGTGACACCGATGGTGTTTCGCCGCCTGAGCATCAGTGGCACATCGATTGGCAGCATTCAGGAAACGCAGCAGATGCTTGACTTCTGTGGTCAGCACAACATCACGGCTGATGTTGAGATGATCACCGGTGAAGAGGTCGAAACTGCCTTTGAACGTATGCTGACCAGTGATGTGAAATATCGTTTTGTCATCGATATGCAGAAAACCCACTGGTGATGAATACGGCCCGCTGTGAAAGCGGGCCGTCAGACTTTTACACGGGCTGAACCCGAAAGATAAAGCCCTGCATATAGTTACAACATACTTATATACTTTAGTATCGACCGTTCTCATTGAACTCCGTGCAGCAGGGGTCTTGCAGCAAAATCGTTCTGATTAAACAAAAAAATACCCGGCTCATTGACCGGGTATCTGTTTTGACGTTTACGGGGTGCAGTTAATCCTGCTCTTTATCCGTGTCACTCTTTTCCGCTTCTTCTTTCTCAACAACATGGGTAAAAGGCTTAAGCAGCTGAATATCCAGAATCACATAAACCATGGTGCTGATAAACAGGGAGATGACACTGCCAAACACCCCGCTGGTGGTAAACGTCAGATAGTTATAAATCACCAGCCAGGTCAGGCAGATAAACAGCGCGAGCGAAATAGAAAGGTTGGGCACGGAGTAGTTGCTGGTACCACCGCCCTGGGTATGCGTCGCTTTAAACAGATTTCCGATGGAGTATTTCTCCAGCACCAGGATAGTCCTTTCCCAGTTACGCTGTTTACGCGCGCTGGCGCGGGTCAGGAACAGATAGAGAATAGAGATGAAGAAGCCGGAGAAAGCGATCAGCACCGGAATCGCTTCCAGCGCATATTCAATACTCTTATGAGGCGTGCCAGTGGTGCTGAGATCAAGCGTCAGAGAGGCACCCAGCGCAGCATATAAAAAGAGAAACAGAATCAGAAAAGTCAGACTACGTTTCCAGTCGCCATCAGCCTCTGCACCTTTTTGCTGGATGGCCAGCTGAAGCGATTGCTGAATCTGTTGTGCCTGTGGTGAGTCTGTTTCAACGGTGTGGCATGGCGCAGCAAAGAAGTTGTGCATAAACAGCTCATCTTCTTTATGAATGGTGATTTTCATCAGAAACCTGTATTCGGGAAATTTTCTTTATTCTAATCAGCACAGCATGAATTAACAGTAACTTTGGCTTTATACCTTCAGCCCCGCACTGACTCAGCGGGATATCAGGTTTAGCAGGCTACCTGAAACTGAATCGGTTGCGAAACTCTGCTCAGCATTATCCTCTTCGTGACGCAGTTGCTGATAGCGCAGCAGCGCGGCATCGGCGTTATCGGCATGCACCACGTCCCACACCATCTTATAGCCATCAGCCATTAACGCGTCCGGCTGATCCTGCCGCTCAGTGTTCACGGCTCTGACTGTTTGCTCTTTCTGAAACAGACGATAGTCTGGCATGGCTATTTCTCCCCAGTCTGGTCCAGCGCTTTAAATTGCTTAATGGCTTCATTGATATTGTTGGTATCGACGGTTGCAATACAGCGATCGCCATTGAACACCTCATAGCGGGCATTATGCAGCTGAAACAGTAAATCCCTGCCACGGAAGTGTATACGTTTCTGTTTAACGCCAATCCCATGCCGCCGTAATAGTGCCTGTGACAGGCGATCGGTCTCTTTTATCATTCCTTCAGCTCCTCGGCAGTACGTGGTCACTGCCAGTAAACCTGATGAACATTAGTTTTATATTAAGAGATAACCCTATTTTTTACATGGCTAAGCGCAGGTTTCAGAGAAATTACCGGGCGGCGTGTGCTGACGGAATCAGCAGCTCACCGGATTAATGCCATTCCCTGCGTTAACGGACCGCAAATGCGGTACACTTGCCGGAATAACTCGCCACAGGACACGCCGCTATGAACGATAAAAAGATGATTTCCATTGATCAGTTCAACGCTGATGAACGACTGGCCGTCGAGCAAACCTATAAGGGCCTGGCCGAGAAGTACCGTCAACGAACCGGTAAAGAGCCTGATAGCAAAAAAGAGAAAGAATTCAATAGTGAAGCTCGTCAGATCATCATGACCAGCAAACTGGAGAAGGAGAGGGCGCAGGCTGAGAAGGAGAAGAAAAAACCGCTGCGTAAGAAAAAACCTTCTTCAATGACCGCCAGCGAAGTCAGCGATTTCAACTGGTCTGCCTCAGTGGTTAAAGGCCGCCGATAAAAAGCCTCCGCGCGTATTCATGGCGCGCGGTATCTTCTCACATTACTGCTAATGTCCCCTGACTGCCATCGTCCCCGGCACACAAGTCACAGGCTGACGAGATGCCTTTCGCGGCCCGCAATAAGAATATTCTGTAAATAGTTACCTTAATTCATTAATTGCCGATAAACTGCCATAACCTGTTGCTGCTTCAGTCTGCATATGAATTACTACACTCCTGACGATATTCAGCTGAAGCGCCGATCAACGCGATTTGTGCGCCGCATGTTCATGATGCGCCAGCTCGGCACCTTTCTCTGTTTCCTGCCCATTCTGTCAGTATTGATGGAGCTGGGAAAAAGCCTGGAACTCTGCGCACTGCTATTTACTAATGCGTTTGTCTGGCCCTATGCCGCTTTCAGACTGGCATTGCGATCGCGCGATCCCACGGGTTTTGAACGTAAGAATCTGACGCTGGATGCCGCTTTCGGCGGCTTCTGGGTGGCAACCATGGCGCTGAGTCCGCTTCCCTCGATTATTATCATGGCGGTACTGATCTCTGATCGTTACTCGGCGGGCGGTTGGGTTCAGCTGAAGTCTGCTCTGCAGGCCTTTCTGTTGACCTTTTTACTGGCCTGGTTAGCCGAAAAGGCGCCTTTGCAGCTGACCTTCTCTACCCGCACCGTCTGGCTGACTCTGCCGCTCGCCAGCGGCTATCTGCTGGCGCTCAGCGTGGTTTCACACAATCTGACCCTGAGTCTGCGAAAGAAGAATCAGGAGCTGGAACGCATTGCGCTGATGGATCCTGGTCTGAAAATACCTAACCGACGTCTCTTTGAGCGGCGGCTTGAAAGCGAGTTTTTACGTACACAGCGAGGTGAGGGTAAAGCCTGGCTGATGCTGCTGGATGTCGATCACTTCAAACAGGTTAACGACACCTTCGGGCATGAAGCCGGCGACTTCCTGCTGGCAGAAATTTCGGCACTGCTGCGTGACAGCGTCGGCCTGAAAGATATACCTGCCCGCTTTGGCGGCGATGAGCTGTGTGTGATTGTGCGGGATGCGGATGAAACCAGCATCATGTTGCTGGCAGAGCAGATCAGACAGGGGATTGCCCTGCTGCGGCTGCCGGCTTCATCTACCTTTCAGTGCTCGGTGAGTATCGGGATTGCACCGGCATGCGATGCGGCGACAATTCATGAATGGCTGAGATGCGCCGATGAGGCGCTGTATCAGGTCAAGCGCGCCGGACGTAACGATGTGCAGTTGTGGCATTCCGGCACGCTGGAAACGCTGAGTGAAGTCAGGGGCAGTTAACAATGCAGCCTGAGACCCTGTCTCAGGCTGAGAGATTAAATCGCCGGGTAGTCGCCGGTGCCTTCAGGCCAGGGCGTGAGCAAATCAAAACCCTCATCGGTGACAGCGACAGTATGTTCCCATTGTGCCGAGAGCGAGCGATCTTTGGTGACCACCGTCCAGCCATCTGACAGTACGCTGGTTCCGGCTTTACCAGCATTAATCATCGGTTCGATAGTGAAAATCATGCCTGCTTTCAGTGGCATCCCTTCACCCGGCGTGCCGTAGTGCAGCACCTGTGGATCAGTGTGGTAAATTTCGCCGACACCGTGACCGCAATATTCACGAACCACCGAGAAGCCAGCCGATTCAGCGACACGCTGGATGGCCGCGCCCACATCGCCCAGCGTCGCGCCAGGACGGACGGTTTTGATACCGGCGACCATCGACTGATAGGTGATATCGACCAGACGTTTTGCACGGACTGACGGTGTGCCGACAAAGTACATCCGGCTGGTATCGCCATACCAGCCATCTTTAATGATCGCTACATCGATATTAACGATATCGCCATCCTTGAGTTTTTTGCTGGCCGGGATGCCGTGGCAGACCACATGATTGACCGACGTGCAGGTAGTGCGGGTATAACCGTGATAACCGATGTTTGCTGGCGTCACTTTAAGCTCATTCACGATGAAGTCGTGACAGATATCATCCAGTTCTTCCGTGGTGATGCCGGGACGGACGTGAGGTGTAATCATCGCCAGCACCTGAGCCGCAGCCTGTCCGGCTGCCCGTGCCATTTCGATTTCCGCTGCGGTATGAATTTTAACGCTGTTCATGACACGTCTCCTTGTGTGGTGAGGCTCTCTTTAGAGAGCATATTGCGTATATCAGCGCTGCCTTCCAGTTCAAGCCTGATTAGCATCTGCGAAAGTTGATGTTGGGTCTGCTGCGGATAGAGTTCTGCCAGCATACCGAGTTTTAGCCAGTGTTCTGCCTGTGCATTAATTGAGCGGCTCATCGCCTGACTGGCGATGCGCAGATTCTCATGCATCAGGTCGGAGATTTTTACAATACCCATGCAAGCCTTATATGAAACGTATATGTTTCGTATAGCTTAACGCCAACGGTGTGATTTGAAAAGAGGGGGGGGAGATTGTTGCGCGTCTGAAGCAGGGTACAGAATGATGACCCACGGCCACGCATTTCGGTGGGGATAGAAAATTTATAGATAATAGAGAGGTGTGTATGGCCAGGTAACAGTAGTGCAAGCTCCGCCGAAAAAGCACTGACACACTGGCTATTTGCTGAAAGGTTAGCTGATGACTGAGCAGATGAAATACTGGGTTGTTCTGGTGGCTGTGGATATTAAGTCAGTAGAATTAATGGTATAAAATATGGGCAAAGATCAGGGATGTAATCATGAAAAGAATAATTGCTTTGACTGCCGCATTGGCAGTTTCAGGATGCCATATGAGCACAAATCACATCCGACAAAAGGGAATTAAGACTCCCGACGCGTCAGAGATTAAAAGTCAGTGTGAATCTCAGACACCACAGCAAACTCAAGAGCGTGAAACTCAGCTTTGGCTCTGCCAGGCTGTTACAGCAATACAATATCGGTTTTTCGATGCAGATAATTATCGCGGTAAAACATGTGATGTAAGGATCAGGCAGCCGGAAGGCGAGCCTCCGGTAAGCATCAACGTTCAGGGCGGAGATCCAGCTCTGTGCGCTGCTGCAATTAAAGCAATCAAACAAGCTGCAGATGCCCACACTTTTCCAATGAGACCCGCCTTTATGAAGGATGAAATCCCGATACATTTTGCTCCGCAATAAGATTACATAGCTAAGGAAAGTGTTAAGCGTTGCACTTAAATGTCTAAACTCACAATCCCATAAGTCACCGTGCTGCTCTGAAGCTATGCCGTCAGATACCGGCTGCTAAAACTGTACACCGCGATGCATTTATCCGTTGTCAGCAGCAGACAGCAAACTTTTACTCCGGTACAAACTCCATTCAGCCCAGCAACTTTCAGGGTTGATATCGAAGTAACCGCGGCATTCAGCCATGGCGAGAGCAACATCACGCGGCACTTCGATAGTTGTGGCATTATCACGGATGCTACTGACTTCCTGCTCAGTAAGCGGACTTCCTTTCTCATTCTCAATTCTCATCAGTAATGGGATGAGGGCAGGTATAAAAACTATGGTCATGAGTTATATCTCATATTATTAAAGGTTCGTGTCCCTACGAAGTCACTAAAATATGACCTCTCCGGGGTGCGGTAAGTGGCATTCTGTAAAATGTGTCTTCCTGAAAAATATCAATTCATCGTCGTTTCATCGCTACAAGGCTTGAAATCAATTAACACTGCCCAGGCATACAGGCAGGTTTGTATAGCCCGGCTGGCTTACCATAGATAAGGGTGAACATGTCGGTGCCATATTCTGGCTAACTGGCTGAGCCTGGGGCTGATTTGGATACTGGTTGTCATAGCTGTTCGTTGAGGGTTTTCTTGCGGCCTGACGGCCCTTCTCACGCACGTAGGATGACGTGTAGTTATGGGCCTGGTATGCGCCATAACCCGCCACGCCCGCAGTAGCATATCTGGCCGTTCGCTTGCTGCTGGAATATCTCTTCTTGATTCTGGGTGTCGTTGTTTGTGATGAGTAAGCTGAACTAAAACTATGGCTGTAGCTTCTATGCCCACCCCCACCACGATGGCCGCGCGCATCAGCTGTAAACGAGGCAGCCATCAGTGATGCCATAGCCAGACTTAAAATAATTCCCTTCATTACTGCTCCAGTTTATTCATATTCATTAATTATGTTCTCGTCAAAAATCACGATATCTTCAGCCAGAAGAACAATTTTTTTAGATTTATTTAACTCGTTCAACGCTGCGCTATCCTTATGAGAGGAGGTCCCCATGTGTGGACGGTTTGCGCAGTACAGCAGCAGAGACGATTACTTTGCATCCCTGGGGATGAAGCCCGATGAAATTATTTATGATCCGGAGCCGATAGACCGCTTTAACGTTGCTCCAGGCACCAAAGTGCTCTTGCTCAATGAGCGGGATAATGAACTGCACTTTGATCCGGTTTACTGGGGTTACGGTCCGGAGTGGTGGGACAAACAACCGCTTATCAATGCGCGTGGTGAAACCGCTGCGACGGGACGCATGTTCAAACCGCTGTGGGAGCATGGTCGCGCCATTGTTCCTGCCAATGGCTGGTATGAATGGAAGCGAGAGGGCGACAAAAAACAGCCTTACTTTATCTACCACAAAGAGAAAGAACCGCTGTTCTTCGCCGCTATCGGCAACGCTCCTTATGGTAAGGATCATGGGCATGAGGGTTTTGTTATCGTAACGGCAGCGAGCAATAAAGGCATGGTTGATATCCATGACCGACGCCCGCTGGTTTTAAGTGCGGATGCTGTACGCGAATGGCTCAGTGCCGAAACCACGTCGGACCGTGCTCAGGAAATTGCACATGAAGCCGCATTGCCGGAAAAGGACTTTACCTGGCATCCTGTTACAGCCAAAGTCGGCAACATCCACAATCAGGGTGAAGCGCTTATTAAAGAGATCAAGCCTGACTGAACAGACCGATGAGGTGAGAGATTTACCTAGTTTCCCGCACCGTTTCCCGTTATAAAAACAGGATCACTCGTTTCTTAATCTGAGAGCGTTTATTTTGCAGCCAGACACTATGCGGTTGTTTCTTCGGCCAGTCACCCCATCAGATGCCGATGATCTTTTCAGGATCTACGGCGACCCTGCGACGAATACGTTTAATCCCGCGGGCCCACATCCGGATATCCATCATTCACGGGAAGTGCTATCGCGCTCTATCCGTCACTGGGAATTGAATGGCTTCGGCAGTTGGGCTATCTCGCTTCAGGATAATCCAGAAAGAATCATCGGTTTTGGGGGATTGAGCATCAGAAGCTTTGCCGATATCACGATCAATAATCTGGGATATCGTTTCTCTCCGGAATCCTGGGGGAAAGGACTGGCGACGGAATTTGCGAACTATGCGGTTAGTTATGGATTCGAAGAAGTAAAACTGGCTGAGATTTCTGCAGTCGTAAGAGCGAATCATCTGGCTTCACAAAAGGTTCTCATTAACGCCGGACTCCGTCATACCCGGGATATTTATGATGTGGAAAATGCGCCCGCAAGCATGCTGTTTACCCTGAGTCAGGATGAATGGAATCAAAAACGGGGGTGAGGAGGATATATCCTGTCCTGTCAGTACCTATCGTTTCAGGTCAATCAGTGCGAGCTGTAGATGATGCGCTATAAAGTTCGCTTTGAGCGCGCTGTAGCGTTGAGCATCGTTGTTACAGAGTGATGCTGCTTCACGCTTTATCTCAGCATAGGTTGCTGCGATATCTCTGTTTTCTCTGAGGTAATCACGGAAAGCAAGGTGCCTTATTATCTGTTCGTCTCCAGCTGCAAACGCATGCACCTGATGGCTGCGCCGCTCTCCACCCTTAATGAAATATCTGCGGTCTGAGATTCCGTTCTCACCACGAGGACACTTCTATTGTCAGTCATCTCAAATGACGCTGAAGAGTCTGTTAAATCCGTAGTGCCACAAGCGAAGCTGGAATGGTTTTATCCGCATTCAGGCGACAAGTCACTAGAATCACACTCACTGCCTTAATGGCATCCGCCAGGGATTTACCCTTTTACTCCGTCCAGGAATCATCACTTCTTACCCCTTTCATTACTGTAATTTCTTTCCCCGCTGCCGATAACAGATCCAGTACCAGCGAGCCATAGAAGCGGAACGTCGGTGATAACCTATTTATTCAAACATCGGGGTCTCCTATGTATCGGAACAAAAAAATAAAATTAAGCGTCATGCTCACTGCGGCATTCCTTACTGTCATCTTAACGGGCGTTTTTGTGACAGGATTTGCCGGGTTTAAACTCAATACGGCCAGCGATCAGCAGGAATTGACGCGCGCGCGGCTGGGCGATCTCCAGGCCTTGCAGACGCTAAAAGATAATTTAACTCAGCAAACTGTCCTTTTACTGTCCGTGGCTTCAGACACTCAGCCTCAGGCAGAGGCCACTATAAAAACCCAGTTCTCTGCGTTGCAGACCAACAGTGATAATACCACTGCGCATTTCCGGGAACTGATCAACGGTGCCAAAAGCATTCCGGGGATCAATCTTGCTGAAGTAGAAGAGGCTTCCACGCAATTAAATAAAATTGAAGTGGCAGCGGGTCCGCTTCATCAGGCAGAGCAAAACCTGTTTAAGCAGAACGCCACTCCGTTCCCGGAAAAACTCCGTGGTGAACTGATCCCTGCGCTTTCGCACTACCGCAATGCAGTGGATGGGATGGTTGATTATCAGGCGAGGGTAACGAGTAAAACGGCCGAAACGTCCACGCAGGCGCTCTCCGGTGTTTATATGACGCTGGCAGGCCTGACCACCCTGTTTGTTGTGATGGGATTTGTGATGAGTGGGCTGATCACCCGCTGGATCAAGACTCAGCTGGGTGGAGAACCTTCGCATGCGCAGGGCCTGGCCGCTGCGATTGCGGCGGGCGATCTGACGACAAAAGTGACCCTGCGTCAGGGGGATACCGTCAGCATGATGGCTTCTCTGGATAGCATGCAGAGCAATCTGCGTGACCTGGTCTCGCAGATTAAAGATTCTTCCGCTTCGGTCGCCATGGCAGCTGATGAAATTTCCCAGGGCAATACTGAACTCTCTTCCCGTACAGAGCAGCAGGCCGCCGCTTTGCAGGAAACCGCCGCCAGTATTGAGCAGCTTACGGTCACGGTAAAAAGTAATGCAGCGGGCGCACAGCAGACCGCGGATTCAGCCCGTGAAACCGCTGCGCTGGCGCGTTCGGGTGAACACGATATGCAGCGCATGTCAGAGACGATGAATGATATTTCAAAAAGCGCGGTGAAAGTCCGGGATATTACCTCCGTTATCGAAGGAATTGCATTTCAGACCAACATTCTGGCGCTTAACGCGGCAGTCGAAGCAGCACGAGCGGGCGAACAGGGTCGAGGTTTCGCCGTCGTTGCGGGTGAAGTCAGGACGCTGGCACAGCGCAGTGCAACGGCAGCCAGAGATATTAAACATCTGATTGAAGAGGCTGTGGCGCAGGTCGAAAGTGGTGTTGTCGTGGCAACCGGCACCGGCAAGAGCATTCTTGATATCAATGCGATGGTTGGAAAACTCGCCGTCGCGATGGATAACATCTCACTCGCCTCAGCTGAACAGATGCAGGGCATTTCACAGGTCAGCATCGCAGTGAACGAGATGGACGGCGTCACGCAGAATAACGCTGCTCTGGTTGAGGAGTCCTCTTCGGCATCACAGTCGCTTTCAGCCCAGGCACACGCTTTACGTGAAGCAGTGAATGCCTTCCGCATTTAAGCTTTATGGTTACAGCTCACGTTGAAAGATGCGGGAGAAACGCGGCTGATTTGTCCGTTTCATATTGCCGGAATGGATGTCAGGGAGCGATTTCTCTCAGATTAGTACAAGCCCTCCATCGTGAACTGTCCCCGTAATGTTGGACACTGTTTCATCGGAGGATCCCCTCGACCATCTTGATATATATTGGTCGGGGGGCTTCAACAGCACTTTATAATTCTGTGTTCTATCAACTTTGGGTGTTCTATTGTCAATGCCCCTAAGACAGAGATAACTTTATTTTACTATGTCGATAAGGGCCGATAAGAGGTCGCTGAAGGTTTCGTACTCTTCAATAACGTAATCAGTTGATGCTTTGTCACGAATTTGAAAACATTTCTCTTTGAAGCTGTACACGAATACGGACATTCCATCTTCACCAATCAGCAGTTTGTCTGTCAGATTGGGATCAACGTAGACGTCATTATCGCGCGTATCAATGTTCCTGATATAGATATTTGACCATGCCAACTCATCATTCTCTGCCTGCGTCAGGCTATACAGGGTGAGTCCGTTGTATTCCAGACCATCCATGACTTCGAGCATATCGGCGTAGTCCTGGCGATTCATCACTAGTTTCTGAATATCCGAGTAAACACCGCGTTTAGTTTCATCCCATTCCATTGGCGCAGGATTGCGCTTCAAGTCCGTAATAACATCTGGTGCTATTGGGCTGGCTATCGGGTAACTATCGGAAATCATCAAATTTTTGAAGATACCCATTATCTGAATTGTGTTATTCATATCGTTTTCACTTCCCTACAGGGTAAATTACGCCGTTCGGCGAAGGCCATAAAACGTTAGTGCTGGCGTTGTATGGGAGGTCTTTAGTGATTATCGCCTGTGTCTTTGAAAGCGCGGAGTGATATGGCGAGTTTTGGATCAGTATCAGATTATTCAAAGCATTTGTTCCACTGTCATCGAGTGGGATCTTGTGGTGAACCTGCCAACCGGGCGGCACTTTACCATCGGCAAGGCGTATAAGATTGTTAGAATCAAACGTTGATAGTGCATCAGGGTGCCCGGAAATCGATTTGAGGAAGTTGGGACGAACAGAACTGTTGAACTCACCACGTAGCGCGGCATATTCAGCGCGGTCACGGCGAACATAGTTCAACTCTGACACGTTGACATCATCCAGGAGAACGTGTGCCTTTTTGTATTTTCCCAGATAGCTGGTCAATTCTTCCGCAGCAACTGGGTTACGGACAACCAGCAGTGAAGCAGCTGCGACCATCATCCCGGAAGTGGTTTCGTTGAGAACGCTGTCGTATCCCTTCACCGCATCACCGCCTAACTGTTCGGCGGTCTTTCTGAATCCTTCCGGATTGCCATTATAAATCCCGCCAGCGGCCAGAAGCCTTCCCGCAGCTTTGCTGTTGATAGTATTACCTGTCTGTGGGCGCTGAGCCGGATTACCTCTGGTGGCTACGGGGCGGACAAGCTGTCGTCTTATCACAACTTCAAGGCGAGAACGCAGAAAAAGCGGCAGCGTACTGATAAGACTGCCGTCTGAGTTAGCAACACTGCCGTAAATTGTGCCACTTTCGCGCCGGAGTATAACGATATTTCCGCTTCTCACCTCATACAACGCGTCCCGGTAGGCCATATGTGGCTGCTGGAAATGCATGCTGAGATAGCGCCTTACAAGCAGCGAGTATCCATCAGGCAAATCCCACTCACGAATGATACGTCCGGGATTTGCCGTATCTGAAAGATAGCTGTACGCGGTATCGGGGGGAACAATATGGGGAATATCGTTGAGGTAGATATCATCCAGAGTTCTGGCCTGGCAGTTACGTAGCATAATATCCCTTTACGCTATATCGGTGACACTCCAATTATAGAGAATTAGCGTAGTTAATGGAAAAAATGAGCAGCGGAATACTTTTTTGGTGGTAGATCAGAAGTCTGCACCTAAATTCTGGTGCCGGCTTTTTCGGTCTTCCGCGTTTCAGGCCGGAGAGCGCCCCGGCCCCGGACGCCTGAAAGCGTTTGACCCACTGGTAAACGGTGCTCTCATTGGGAAGGTTAAACTGAGCGGTGGCATCGCGAAGCGAGAGTTTATCATTGATGACGGCGCGGACAACCTTCAGCCGGAACTCAGGAGTGTAGTCACCCGTTTTCCATGTCAGCCCGTCAATGCCGGCTGCCGTGCGGAAACCCAGCGCCGAACCGCCGTGCGGCCCACGCCAAAACGGTTAGCCGTCTCACGATAACCATCCCTGCTGTTGAGATAATGCGTGACAACGGCGAGCCGTAATTCAAGGGGAAACTTAGGACTGCTCACTGAACTGCACCTTAATCAGTCGGGTTTCCAACTTTTGGGGTGCAGTTCAATCGGAGGGCTTTTCTTTTGGCGGACATTCCGGGACGCTCAGAGACTGAAATATTCAATGTAAACATATTGACCTCGCCCGTAAGTTTTAGCCTTTTGAAAAACAGGTTTGTTTATGAGGGAAATGATGATAAATCACAAGATTAACCTCTACTTCCATGGGTCGGGCGCGGTTGAATTTAAATCAACACGTGGCATCACTGGCGTCTTACCATCGTAGAAAAATGCAGAGTTTGTGAAGGAGTAAACCTTACCCGTCATTTTAACAAATATATGGTCATTAACCGCCGTTATGTCCGCACTGGCAGTATCAGCTTGAAGGAAAGGAGCCGTTTTAGTAATTACCTTCATGGCTTTATCGTTAGTTCGATAAGTCAGGCATGAGCGACAAAAACAGGGCTGGTCTGTACCCATCAATCCGCATTCTCATGAAGCAGAACACCCCCGCGAAAAAAATTTAAATTTTTTTGCATCCGTTTTCCTCCCTCATTCGTATTAACAGATAAGGGCGCTCTCGCCCTGTCCGTTAACTCAATGAGGGAAGTGAAAATGAAACCATTCCTGCCAACTCTGATTTTTTCTGCATTAGTCTTCAGTGGCGCCACTTACGCGGCGAGCATGGACAGCGACACGGTGATGGTCGGCGGTGCCGCCATGTACCCATCGAAAAATATTGTTGAGAATGCTGTTAACTCGAAAGACCACACTACGCTGGTGGCTGCCGTTAAAGCCGCCGGCCTGGTCCCGACACTTGAAGGGAAGGGGCCGTTTACCGTTTTTGCGCCCACCAATGCCGCCTTTGAAAAACTGCCTAAGGGCACGGTCGACTCCCTGCTTAAGCCAGAGAACAAACAAAAACTCACCAGTGTCCTGACCTATCACGTTGTCGCAGGAAAACTGGACATGAAAGCGCTGGAGAAAAAAATCAAAGCGGGAGGAGGCAAAGCCGAGCTGAAAACGGTCAATGGCGAATCACTGTGGGTGATGGCAAATGGCCCGCACAATATTCAGCTTAAGGATGCTCAGGGCAATATTGCCAGTATCACCACGTATGATGTGAATCAGAGTAACGGTGTGATTGACGTTATTGATACCGTGCTGATGCCGTAAAGCGTTACCTATACTGTGTGTAGCCACTTATCGCGTGGCTACATCTTTCACAGGGAAGCCGATGACAAAAAATGTGCCCCATATTCAGGCCGGTTTAATGAATCAGATAGCCGTCGGCGATAAAGCTGCTCTTGAGCAGCTTTATCGCGTTCTGTCGCCCCGACTCTATGGGATCATTCTGCGAATGGTGAGACGCCGGGACTGGGCAGAAGAGATCCTTCACGATACGTTTATCCAAATCTGGCAGTCGGCTAACTATTACGACGATAAGCGCAGTGAGCCGCATATCTGGCTCAGTCACATCGCCAGAAATCGGGCGATTGATTTCCTCCGTAAACATGAAAACAGAAGCTGTTCCGTGGATGAGATAAGCGAAGCGGAAGCGGGTTTCCAGACGCCACTTCCTGCCGATGCGAGTCATGCGGAGGCGCGTCGCCTTCAGCACTGCATGGCGCACTTACCCTCTGAGCAGCGACAAAGCATTTCGCTCGCCTATTATCGTGGCCTCTCACAGAGTGAGATTGCGCTCTCAATGAGTCAGCCTGAAGGAACGGTGAAAAGCTGGATCCGTCGCGCGTTAACCCATCTTCGGGAGTGCATAGGCTTATGACTGGGCAGGAACAACATGATCTCACTGCGGCGGAATATGTGCTTGGCCTTACCGACGATGTGACACGTCATCGGCTGGATAAACGCCTCAATGACGATTCAGTATTCGCCGCGGAGGTGCTGCACTGGCAGAAAGCGTTCAGCGGCATTGATCTGCTCACTCACGCCGTTATCCCGCCTTCTACGGTCTGGCAGCAGATTGAGCAGGATCTTGGCCGGAATGCAGGCGTCTCTGGCACGACATCAATCCGCAAGCATCCTGGCTTCTGGCTCGGCTGGGGCCTGGCGGCGGCAATGGCTGGCATCCTCATTTTCACCCATTTAAGCAAGCCTGATGCCCCACAATCCCTGCAGCCGATTGCGGTACTCAGCGGCGCACAGCCCGATGCACAGTTTGTGGTGAATCTGGATAAGTCAGCTTCACTCCTTCAGGTTTCGGCGCTGAACATCACGCTGCCAGAGAATAAAAACCTGCAGCTCTGGCTGATCAGGGGCAGTGCTGCGCCACAATCTCTGGGGCTGATCAATCACCGCGACAGTAATGTTTTCCGGTTACCCCCTGGCGAGTTAGATAATCAGACGGTACTGGCGGTAAGTCTGGAGCCGGTGGGAGGTTCCAGGCTCAGCGGGCCGTCCGGTCCGGTGATTTTCCAGGGCAAAGTCACGTTACTCTAATCTTCAGGGCGCGGGTTCACGGGCTGGGATTCAGCGGAAAAGGGGAGTGGATGGCTTTTCGAATGGCAGGCCTCCATGCCCTTGCCTTAACCTAATCAGGGGGAATGACAAAAGAATGGAAATCAGAACGGCGTTGGAGTCTGATGCGGCAGGCATCAGTGAGCTGATACAGCTTGTGTCTGTGCAATGTAATTTTTCAGAGACAGAGCCCTGTCCGCAATGGTTCATCGACAGCACAAAGCCCGATGTGCTTCAGCCGTTGATTGTTTCAGATGACTATCTCTGGCTGATTGCCGTGGAAAGAGGTGAGGTGACAGGCGTACTCACCCTTTTCGAAGGCAATTTAGTTAAATACCTTTTTGTACATCCGAAATTTCAGCGAAAAGGGGTAGCGAGGGCACTCTGGCAGCGGGCGATTCCCGAACTGCGTTCAGAAATCAGCGTACGGTCTTCACTCCTTGCCGTCCCTTTTTATGAGAAAAGGGGATTTAAAAAGGTCGGGGAGGTGAAATTTTTTAACGGCGTATCATTCCAGACAATGATCGCTCAGCTCTGAATTAACAAAGAGATTGTTAGGTTCTCTGTTTCTGCAATAAAACGGCCCGGCCACGCATTTATAAAACCAGCTTTTATGACGAGTGGAACCGGGCCAACCCGCCTTCTTTATTTTTACCTGCGTATATTCCCTGTATTGAACTCACTGACTTTTTGCGCCATTGCTGTCCGCTAATGCTATATCGGGCGCGTGATTTGCAGCGTTTTTACACTTCATCAGACTCTTTTTACGCCTTTTTTACAGGCCGTTCGGTTTAATTAACGGCACCGGGCGTTTACGTGACAACGTTACACGATGGCGGTCACAACCCGATTTTGCAAAAAGCGTCTGCAGGCATTAAGTGGACAGGGTGCACATTCATGAGTGGTTTTCTCCAGTTTATTCTCCGACCTCCTATTAATAGCGGCTCGCTGCCAGGCACTGGTGCCTCTCCGCAGCGGGTTCTTAAGGAATACAGCATGTCAGGCCTTATTCTTGTTTCGCATAATCAATGTCAACGTTCGACGCTTACTGCAATTTATGACGGCATCCTTTCCCGTCAGGGAGGCGTCTGGATTAGCTGGGATGGTGAAAGCAGGGTGATGCCTCCGGATGCGTCAAGACCCTACGCCGTGCAGCAGATGGGTCAGTATGAAACCGTGACCTTCCCGTATACGCCTGGCGAGCTTAATGAGGGGTACCACAATTATATTCATAAAGGGCTCTGGCCTGTTTTTCATCAGCGTCCGGACATGGCTCGTTTTTCCGCCAGCGGCTATCAGGAATATAAAAACATCAATAAAGCCTATGCGCGCGCCATCTGCGAAAACGCCGCACCCGACGATGTTATCTGGATTCAGGATTACCATCTGCTAGGCTGTGCCACCTATATCCGTGAAGAAGGATTGACCAACTTAGTGGGTATTTTTCTGCATCAACCTTTCCCGGCTGGCAGAATGTTTGAAACCATACCCGAATGGCGCTGGTTCACTGACTCTCTGTTATGTTGTGATCTGATTGGCTTTCAGACCGTGCAGGATATGAATAACTTCCTGGTCTGGCTGGAGAGCGAATTCCGTATAGAACGGCTGGAAGCGCAAAGCTTTCGTGTTCATGGCCGGATTATCAGGGTGGGTGTGTTTCCTGTCGGAATAGATCTTGACGATGTCCAGTCTCTGCGTGATAGCAACAGCTGTGCTTACATGGAAATGCAGTGCCGCGAAAGCCTGCCCGAAAATACCGTGCTAAGCGGCGGCCATCTTGATGAGAGTTCAGGTCTGCCTTACCGGATCAGCACTATGGAAGTGTTGCTGCGAAAACATGATTGCTACCAGAAAAATATCACGCTGTTGCAGCTGGCGCCTCCTGCAGCCGGACACGCACATGAAGCGTCAGAACTCGGTCACGCTCTGGAAGCACTGTGTGGGGAGCTTAATGGCGTGCATGGCACAA
This sequence comes from Pantoea sp. PvP021, assembly GCF_054056055.1. Lineage (NCBI taxonomy): Bacteria > Pseudomonadati > Pseudomonadota > Gammaproteobacteria > Enterobacterales > Erwiniaceae > Pantoea > Pantoea sp. PvP021. The sequence goes on from NZ_JBSRXX010000002.1 coordinate 435,118, forward strand.
TGAACTGGTATCCGGTGAACTATCTGACTCATGGCTACAGCCGCGAAGAGCAGGCTGGCATCTATCGTGCCTCACGCGTTGCGCTGGTGACGCCGTTGATGGCAGGCATGAGCCTGATGGCCAAAATGTATATCGCCTTACAGGACCCGAAAAATCCCGGGGTGCTTATCCTCTCGCAGTTTGCCGGTGCAGCCGGGCAGATGGAGGGTGCCATCATCGTCAATCCTTATGATCCTGATGCAATGGCCAGTGCGGTACATCGCGCATTGCAGATGCCGTTACACGAACGGCGGTCTCTGCATGCCCGTCTGATGAAGGGACTGCATATGCACAACAGCCATCACTGGGCTGAGTCGTTTTTGCGCATGCTGAACGCTGAGCCAGCAGCCCCGGAAGCCTTGCCGTCGCCTGCATTTTTTCCGCACCTGAGCAGTAGCCGGGCGAGGTACTGAGTTTTTGAGTTGAAGTGGTATTTCGCTGGTGCGCGGGTTAGCGGGGCGAAAGCCAGATAATCGGCCCACTCTGAGCCGATTATCTGAAGCTGAAGCTAATTATTTACTGATTGCGTCCACAACTAGTTTTGCCGCACTGGCCAGTACGTCTTTGCGCGCGACCGCGTCTTTGTCCTTCTGGGTGAAGTAGGTCGTCAGGATGATGGGTGCCTGATCCTTCGGCCAGATGACGGCAATATCATTAGTTGTGCCATAGTCACCACTGCCGGTTTTATCAGCCACTATCCAGTCAGCCGGCAGGCCTGCTTTAATACTGTTTGCACCTGTTGTATTGCCCTTCATCCATTCTGACAGTTTGGCTCGCTGCTCTCCTTTGAGGGCGGTGCCGAGAACAAGCTTATTAAGCGTGTCAGCCATCGCTGAAGGAGTCGTAGTGTCACGCACATCATCCGGGATTGCTGTATTGAGTTCTGGTTCCTTTCTGTCCAGGCGAAAAGCCTTATCGCCGATTGTTCGGGCAAAATGCGTAGCCTGTTGCGGGCCACCCAGATACGCAAGTAATTTATTCATCGCGGCATTATCGCTGTATTGCAACGCCGCAGCACTCAGTTCAGCAACAGTCATTGATGAGCCGATATGTTTCTGGGTGATGGGATTATAATTAACCATGTCGCTTTTATTTATATGAATTTTCTTATCAAGCAAACTATGGTCACTTTCATTTTTCTTTAATATCGCTGCTACTGCCATTACTTTACTTGTGCTGCACAGCGGGAATCTTTCATTGCCCCGCCATGAATATTCAGAACCATCGGATGTGTCAACGACCGTAACGCCGAGTCTGCCACCAGATTTATTTTCCAGTGTCTCAAACTGGCTCTTTAGCGTTAGCTGGTCAAAAGCAGCATGGGCTGACACTGAACAACCTGTTGCGGCCATCAGTAACATGCCGGTCAGGCTTCCTTTAAAGTTTATCATCTTGCATTACCTTATTCTGGCATTAGTAAAATTATGGGGTCTTTTAAGTCACGCAGAAAAATGCATCCCTTAAATTATTTGCCCCAAAATAAATCAATTTCCTTGTAAGAAAAAACGGTATAAATTGATGCCAGTCATAAGTTTTTCTGGGGGCTGATTTGAAAAGTGATATCCCACTCAATGCGCTGCGTGCATTTGAAGCATCTGCCCGCCACCTCAACTTTACCAGGGCAGGCATGGAACTCTTTGTCTCTCAGGCTGCGGTCAGTCAGCAGGTCAGGCTGCTGGAAGAGAAATTAGGGGTGATTTTGTTCAAAAGGCTTTCCCGGGGCCTGGAGTTGACCGATGAGGCGCGGTTGCTATTCTCAAAAATTTCAGAAGAATTTCATCGTATTGAGAAGGCTTATCGTCAGTTTGAAGGAGGTAAAGTCAGGGAGGCACTGACGATATCCTGTGTGGGCACCTTTGCGCTGGGCTGGCTTTTACCAAAAATTGAAGATTTTCAGCAGAGACATCCCGCTATCGAACTGAGTATTCAGACGAACAACAATGTCGTAAGCATTGCCGGAGAGGGAGTGGATTTTGCTATAAGATATGGTTCGGGTGAATGGGCGTCATCGCATAACCAGCTATTGCTGGATGCGCCGCTGACCCTGTTATGCCGGCCTGAAACGGCGAAGAGACTGACAAAACCTGGCGATATATCCGGCGAGACGTTATTACGTTCTTACCGTCTTGAAGAGTGGGATAACTGGTTTGCTGCGGCGGGTATTTCCCCATTCAGAATTAATGGACCTGTATTCGATTCTTCACGCCTTATTATTGATGCTGTGATGATCACTGGCGGCCTGGCACTGGCACCTGATGTCATGTTTCAAACGGAAATAAAGCAAGGTTTGCTCGCCAGACCATTTAATATTTATTCTGGTCATGATGGGTACTGGTTAACTTGGCAGAGAGCCAGAAAGATGACCCAGTCGATGGAAATATTTCGCGAATGGATTATTGAGCAAATAATTAGGCCGTAATTTATTCAGGTTCGTTCTGTCATCACGCTACGCAGTTCCTCCCTGAGCCAGCGCAGTGACAAATCGTTATCAAACCGTTTATGCCAGAGCAGTGACAGGGCTATTTCCGGTGTTTCAACGGGAACGGGGCTACAGCATAAACCGTAATGCGTCACCCACTCATCCGATAGCCCGGCGGGAACGGTGGCTAACGCGGGTGCGCGCGCCAGCAGCGGAGGCAGAGAGGAAAAATGTGGCGTCACGTAGCGAATCGAACGGGCCTTTCCTGATGCCGCAAGCTGGTCATCGATGGCGCTCCAGTTCGCCCCGCGATAGGAAACCAGCAGATGGTCATGCGCCACATAATCCTCCAGCGTCAGCGGTGCACGCAACGAAAGCTGTTCCGGGTGCCACAACGTACAAAAGTTGTGTGACACAATTTTCTCGCGCTGGAGCGTGGCGGGTGTGCTCTCGCCAACCGAAATGGCAAGATCGATCTCTCCGCGCGCGACCAGCTCCGCATCCCGGAAGGGATCGCTGGCCGTAACCTGAAGCGTCACGCCGGGAGCGGTGCGCGTGATGCGCGCATACAGTCCCGGCATCAGCCAGCGTTCAACCCAGTCGCTCATCCCCAGCCGAAAAACATGTGTCGCCTCAGAAGGCGTGAAGGATGCTGGCTGAAACAATACGTTCTGCATCTGTGCCATTAACGGGCCCAGCTCAGCGATCAGCGCTTCAGCACGCGGGGTAGGCTCCATGCCTTTCGCCGTGCGCACAAACAGTGGATCGCTGAACATGACCCGCAACCGGGCCAGTGCATTGCTGACTGCTGGCTGATCCAGATGCAGCTTTTCTGCCGCACGCGACACGCTGCCTTCCCGCTTCAGAACTAACAGCACCGTCAGTAAATTCAGGTCGATTCGATGAAAATCATTTTCTCTGATAGTGTGCATCAGTTTAATCAATTTGAGTGATACAGGTTGCGTAAGGATACTGCTCACCACGTTGTGATGAAACTTTCTGGAGAGATATTTATGAAAATTTTACTGATGCTGGTGGCGTCTCTTATCGCGTTCAGTCCGGTCTATGCGGCCGAACAGACCTCTGCGGGGGATCAGCAAGCTCCGGGTTATTACCGGATGACATTGGGTAAATTACGCATTACCGCGGTTTCCGACGGCACGGTGACCGTTCCCCTGAATAAATTACTGACTAACATTTCGCCTGAAAAACTAAACCAGGAAATGGCCAGAGATTCGATGACGCCGCAGGCCGAAACATCAATCAATGCCTTCGTTATCGATGATGGTAAAAAGCGCATTTTAATCGACACCGGGGCCGGTGAGCTTTTTGGACACAATGGCGGACATCTGCTGACTAACCTGGCCGCCGCTGGCTATCCGGCAGAGTCGATCGATGCCGTACTTTTAACCCATATTCATGCCGATCATTCAGGCGGTGTATCACGCGCGGGCAAGCCTGCTTTTCCAAAGGCCGAAGTGTTCGTGGATAAACGGGATGTCGATTTCTGGCTTAATCCGGCTAACGTCAGCAGGGTAGAGACCAGTCAGGCCCATACCTTTGCAGAATCTGAACGGACTCTTCGCCCGGTCATCAATGCTGGCCTGCTTAAAACGTTTATGGCACCAGCCACATTAACGGGGGGAATCCGTGCAGAGTCGACAGCCGGCCACACGCCGGGTAGCGTACTTTATCGCGTAGAGAGTGAAGGCCAGACCCTGGTGCTGTGGGGAGATATCATCCATGCCAAAGCGGTGCAAATGCCCGATCCTGAAGTGGCCATCCATTTTGATGTCAATCAGAAGCAGGCTATCACTACACGTGAAAGGGTACTGAAACAGGCTGCAGATCAGGGCTACTGGGTGGCTGCGGCGCATATCGCCTTCCCTGGCCTGGGCCATGTTCAGCATGAAGGCAACGCTTATCGCTGGGTGCCCGCTAATTACACTACGCAGCTCGGGCAGTAGGTTGTTAACTAAAAAATGTAATAATATCAGGGAGAAAAATTTTGATGTAAGTTAACAGGCGGCGCTTCAATATTAACAAATTGAATAATGTCTTTTAGTTTAGAGGCTTCTCTGTAAGAGGGGCCAGAGCGTTGCCGTACAGATTAGTAATCAATGAGGTTATGGGGCTGATAAAGTCGACAGCGTTATGCCACTCATTGTCGCTGCGCTCTGGGCCATTTCTCACTTCAACCTGAAGGTGAATACAGTCAATGTTCGGGATATCGTTGTAGAAGCTTCTCGCTTATACAGTCCCGTTCTTTCTGTAGGTAGAGTAATAGCGCAGGACCTGATTTTCCGAGGCCAGAACCTTAAAGAAGGTGACAGGGTCATGTTTTACACGGCGCTGGCTAACTTCGATGAAAAAGTTTTCGATAACCCATTCCGTTTTATTGCGGAGCGAAAAGAAAAGCCACTATCATTCGGCACGGGCATGCATATGTGTATTGGTATGGGCATAGCGCTCAGCTTTGCTTCGTCGTTTATTGCCCACATAAACTCACATTACATGCTCAGGGACGTTAGCATAATCGAATTTGCAGAGGGTGTGTCTGCACCAGGTGCTTCAGATTTTAATATTGGAATAGACTTCAATGAACTGGCTGAAAATTAAAGATTTCCGCACGTTACTTGCTTCTCTTTTCATCTCGAAGTTGGGCGATCATGTATATGAGGTCGTTTTTGTTTTTATTGTGCTCGAGAACACGCATAATAATTATCTTCTTGCCGGCTCCGCTGGTGGCTGGATGGCAGACAATTGGCGCATCAAATGTTCAGTTATACTCTCATTGGCAGACAAGCCCTGGGTGCTGATGTTCAATACATTAACGTATGCAATTTCAATTGTTATACTTTGTACGTTTTCAGAAAATTCACAGAATAAAACGTCGGCGTTCAGATTGAAACAAGTATATCAGGAGAATCTATCCTGCATTAAAAGTTTATTTCAGGAAACTCCTGGCTTATTTATTGCTATCTTTGGTTCATCTGTTTGCATTCTCTTTACCGGATCATTACTTCGTTTTATTATCCCCGCTGTAGCTGTCAGTCAGGGGAATGGGGAGATATTTACCAGCTGGATATTTTCTCTAATGGCTGCAGGCACAATTACCGGGGGTCTCATTTACGGACGGTTTGCCATAAATATTTCACCATTGAATGTTATGCGCAATTGGTTCTTTTACGGAATTTTACTGGTTTTAATGTCATTTATTGCCCTCTATTCGCTCGAGGCTCTGCTGCCGGTAGCATTCGTCCTTGGTATGAGTGGTGCATTCGTTGATATTTTTCTGGTGACACTCATACAGTCCTGGTCTTTTGCAGAGAACACAGGCAAGACATTCGGCACGTTTTCTACCCTGGCTAATACTGCTGAAGCACTTTCTGGTCTCCTTTCCGGACTGGCCGCCGCTGCGAGTCTGATGGTTGCTTTTGCAGGCATGAGTTCACTCATCGTACTCACTGGCATTATCTCAATGGCTTGTCTTCCAGACAAAAAACAAAAGAATATTTCGGGAAGCAACGAATCCGATAGTTCTGTTTAAAGAGTGCCCAAATGGACGACTTAAATAACTGAGGTCTCTTTTAGATATCCAAAGCAGGCGGTTGGTGCCAAAACGGGGCGTCCGTACCGGACGTCCCTGGAAGTCACTATTTTACTAAAGGTTCTCTTGCACCGGGCCTGAAAGCATGCTTTTTCGCGCACCAGGCGATAATCAACGCAACAGCCATAAAGATCAGTAGCGCCCATGGGAAAGATATCGCACCGGCATTATTGAGAAGCAGACCACCAATGACGCCGCCGCTTGCGATAGCCAGATTCCAGGCAGTTGTCACCATTGCCTGAACGACATCGACATGATTGCCTGCCGCATCAGCGGCAGCCGTCTGCATCTGAGTTGACGCGCCGCCAAACGACCATCCCCATACGATGACGGCCACAAAGACCACAATCTGTTCCCGCATGCCTGCGGCGAGTGCCACAGAAACCGCCGCCAGTGCCGCCAGACTGAGCAGAACCAGATTGCGCAGATGGCGATCCACCAGCATCCCGGTTATCCAGATGCCAATAAGTGCCGCAATGCCAAAAATCAGCAGGATAAGCCCGACATTTCCGGTCAGCCCCGACAACTGCAGGAACGGTCCGATGAATGTATAAAGAATATTGTGTGCCGTCATCCATAGAAAGATAACCGCCAGAACAGGTCTGACTCCGGGCATCTGGAAAACTTGCCATACCGGTAGTCGGCGGTCGGCCTGCTGTCCCGGCAGGTCAGGAACCGCCACCCATGTCCAGATGAACAGAATGACTGCCAATGCTGCCATGATACCAAAGGGAACTCTCCATCCCATCGTGCTGCCAAGCCATGCGCCAGCCGGGGTTCCAAGGGACAGGGCAACCGGTATTCCAACCATAGCAATAGCGAGAGCGCGGCCCTGCATTTCAGCAGTAACGAGGCGGCGGGCATAGCCCGCCAGAATTCCCCATGCAAGTCCTGCAGCCACACCCGACATGAATCGGGCTGCCATCGTCAGCCAGTAACTGAACGAAAGGGTGGTAATAGTGTTGAAAATCAGGAAGGTACCTACGGCGAGTAATAGTACCTTTTTACGACGCCAGCCACTGGTCAGAACCGTCAGAGGGATTGCCGCGAGTAGCGAACCCAGCGCATAAATGCTGACCAGCTGACCCGCCATCACCTGAGATACGTCAAGACCCATTCCAATTTCCGGAAGTAAACCCGCCGGAAGGGTCTCGGTCAGGATGGCAATAAAGCCTGTCATGGCAAATGCCAGCAGGGAAGCCAGTGGCAGACCCCGTTGTGTTGTGGTCTCACTGAATACTGTATTGGCGTGCACGTTGGCCCCTTTTTAGTTTGTAACGACTAAAAATTGCGAAACCCTCCGGATAACGGGTTTTACAATATATATACCGATCGGTATATATCAGAAAGTATAGGGCACACTGAGGCTTGTCAAGTATATATGTATCGATTAGTATTTATATACGATAAGCGAAAAAGGAGCGGATATGGCTCAGATGGGACGCCTACGGACATTTGACCGGGAAGAGGCAATTCGTCAGGCGATGACCCTTTTCTGGCAGCATGGTTACGAGTCCACTTCGCTTGCCATGCTCAAGTCAAACCTCGGCAACGGCATCACCGCCCCAAGTTTTTACGCCGCGTTTGGTTCAAAAGAAGCGCTGTTTGAGGAGGTTGTCGATTGTTATATGACGACTTTTGGTCAGGTTAACGATTGCCTATGGGATGACACGCTTGAACCCCGTGACGCTATTGAACTGGCGTTGCGTCGTTCTGCAAAAATGCAGACAGAACAGGGGCATCCCAGTGGTTGCCTGATTGCGCTATCCGTTAATACCTGTTCGCCAGCGAATGAGCACATCCGTGAGATTCTGGCAGCGCAGCGCGATCGGACCAGGGCGGGATTTTTGCGATGTGTCACAAGAGCGAAAGAGGCGGGACTCCTGGCTTCCGATACCGACGTGCGGGCGCTGGCCACGACCCTTCACAGTTTTGAGATCGGCCTGTCGACTGAAGCCCGTGATGGCGCAACCGGCAATGAACTCGATTCGGCGGTATCAACCGCGATGAAAGCCTGGGATGCTAATGCACTGAACGTTGTTGAGTGACAGAGAACGGCGCTTAGTTTCAGCACGAAGCTTGTGCCTGTCAGAGAGCAACTATGCGGAAGCGTAAAGTAAGCACGTCTCAATAAGTTAATGCCTGTTAGTGACTATCAAACTTATTGATGACACCAGACAATGGGTGTGAAACATCAAACGGGACTGCACGCGGTATAGCTTGCCGCCCGTGATCTCCGCACGCCGATGCTCGCTAAAGTGCTGGCGTTGACTGTCGCAGCCTATACTGTTTAACCCACTTGATTTAATACCCGATTTCATTCCCATCATCGGTTATCCCGATTACCTGCTTATAGTGCCTGGGGCGTCTTACCCAGTCGATGTCATGCGTGAAAACCGGGAAACCGCAGCGCAAGCTAGTTAATCTCCGGTCGGTCGCATGAAGGCAAGCGGTGTTTATATTGATATGGGTAGTTTGTGCTACTCTGCTTGTCAGGCCACTTAGAGCGTCAGATTGTGGTTCTGATGTGTTCTCGCTTTATTCATTTCAGATGCCGTCGCGATCAGCGCAAAATGGTTTTCCGCTCAGATTTGACCATCTAAGAAAATTTCCCACAACGCTTCTACCGCCCGGGACATCCTCGCTGCGGGTCTGAACAGCCGGATCTCTATGGGTATCCAGAGTGCGCTCTCCTTATTAGATGCTACGGCAATCGATCCAGCATCAACATCCGGCGCTGCCAGTGTTTCCGGCAGCCATGCGATGCCGTCTCCGGCTTTGACCATGGCGAGTAAGGTGGCAGCAAGATCGGCCGTGAAAGCAATATCCATTCCGCGTCTGGCCCGGTTAACCTGTGAGGTATTAGACAGGATGCGGCCCAGGCCGGATTCAGCAGAATAGGAGAGGAAAGGAAACTTCTTACCGCCTGACGCATGGAATAGAGGCTCACGCGTTGTCGGATCGCATCGTGAATAAGGCTGTAAAACTTCCTGTCCAAGCCGGACGCTGAGATATTTCGACTGATCGAGATGGATGTGCATATGAGGATGGTAATAAGAAAGCAGAAATTGCGCGTCACCTTTCTCAATCATGCGTTCGCAGGCACTTAATGAGTCTGATAACAGTCGAAAAGATCCGAAGCGGGCAATTTTTTCGTTGTTACGCATCAGTGCCGGGAAAAAAGAAAATGACAGGGCATGCGTGGCGGAAAAAATAACATCCGGCCGGGCTTCTCCTGCGGCCTCGATAGATTCACTTCTCAGGGTATAAAGCGCACGAATAAGTTCCGGCACCTGCCTGACGAAAACCTCTCCGGCCCGGGTCAGGCTGACGCCCCGACGATTTCTTTCAAAAATTGGCGTGCCAAGCCACTCTTCTAGCGAGACGATTCTGCGGCTGAATGCAGGCTGTGTCACATATCGTGAAGCTGCCGCACGGGAAAAATTGAGTGATTGCGCCAGCGCAATACAGTCTTCAAGCCAGGTTAACTCCAGGTGATGCCGATTTTGCATTACAGGCTGCCTCTTTGGCATTAGAACGGAACCCATGTACTGCTTAGGATAATATCAGACAGAACAATCAGGTCCCTTAACACTACGCTACTTCATTGTGCCGATGAATGCCGATAAACAGATGGCATGACATAACTGATTGCGTAGGTATTTTAGTAAAACAGTCTTTGACTGAGAACTACCGGAGAGATCATGCGCATCCTTGATGTTGTAGAAATTACCAAACCCATTGCTTCCCCTATTCGTAATGCGTACATCGATTTCAGCAAGATGACGACAAGCCTGGTCGCCGTTGTGACCGATGTTGAAGTCGACGGGCACCGTGTAGTGGGATACGGCTTTAACTCTAACGGCCGTTATGGCCAGGGTGGCCTGATCCGGGAACGCTTCCGCGATCGCATTCTTGAAGCCGATCCCGAAAGCCTGCTGAATGCCAAAGGTAACAACCTGGATCCGCATAAAGTCTGGGCTGTGATGATGAGCAACGAAAAGCCTGGCGGTCATGGCGAGCGTTCAGTTGCAGTGGGAACCCTGGACATGGCCATCTGGGATGCAACGGCAAAAATTGCAAACAAGCCGCTGTTCCGCCTGCTGGCCGAAATGAAGGGCGTTGAGGCTAATCCGCGCGTCTTCGTCTATGCGGCTGGGGGTTACTACTATCCGGGTAAAGACCTTGGCGCACTGCGACAGGAAATGCGCGGCTACCTGAACCGCGGCTATAACGTTGTGAAAATGAAAATCGGTGGTGCCTCTCTGGACGAAGACCGCCGCCGTATTGAGGCCGTACTCGAAGAAATCGGCAGCGAAGCGCGCCTCGCCGTTGATGCTAATGGTCGCTTTGATCTGGAAACCGGTATTGCCTACGCAAAAATGCTGCGTGAATATCCGCTCTTTTGGTACGAAGAGGTTGGCGATCCGCTCGATTATTCTCTGCAGGCAGCCCTGTCGGAGTTCTATCCAGGCGCAATGGCAACGGGCGAAAACCTCTTTTCTCATCAGGACGCGCGAAACCTGCTGCGATATGGCGGTATGCGTCCGGATCGCGACTATCTGCAATTTGACTGCGCGCTCTCCTATGGGCTGGTTGAGTATCTGCGCACACTGGATGTGCTGGAGCAGTTTGGCTGGTCACCGTCACGCTGCATACCTCATGGCGGCCATCAGATGTCCCTGAATATCGCCGCCGGCCTCGGTCTGGGTGGTAACGAAAGCTATCCTGATCTGTTCCAGCCTTACGGCGGTTTCCCGGACTCGGTAAAAGTTGAAGATGGCCATATTATTATGCCTGAACTGCCGGGTATCGGTTTCGAAGGCAAATCAGACCTCATTAAAGAAATGCGGGCGCTGGCTGAATAAGTTTCCGCTTACTTTAATGTCACTGCGCCCCTCGTTAAGTTGAGGGGCTGCGGGAAAATATCAATCTCTTAATTAACCTGACGCCTCAGGAAGAATAAATTTATCTGAATCTGAGAGGAGAGGGCGTTATTGAACTGGCTAACGGTAGCATTGTTAATAATTTCGGGTTGAAGGGCTGGCTTTGATTCAGGCACAACATCTTCTTGTAGGTATATCAGCCATCCATTGAATTATCGGCATTCAGATATTATTTTTGGATTAAATATGCACTGGAAATTTTGAGAAATATCAGGCATTTCGAACCACTCATTAACCCTGGCGCCCGGCCTGTTTATCCGCGCCTTTTGCTTTCAGATCGCTCATTTCTCCGTTACATCCTACGGGTAATGAATAAAAAATTTTGACTGATATTTAAAAGAATCTGAAATCAGCATTTCCTCCCCCTGCCACAGTGTTAAATGAGGAAGTTATCATGAGTGAGAAAACTCTCAAGGGTCATGCGCTTATCGGAAATAAACGCTGGACAATTATATTACCTGCCGTATTCATCATGTATACCATTTCATTTTTTGATCGGGTAAATATAGGTATGGCGCTGCCCCATATAACAGCTGAAATGGGCCTGAGTCCTGTTGAAGCCGGCTGGCTTGGCGGTGCCTTTGCCTGGGGTTACGTCGCCACGCAATTTACCGCAGGATGGCTGGCTCTCCGTTTTGGATCACGGAAAATAATCGGCATCAGCCTGTTTCTGTTTGGGGCCTGCGCAATGCTTACCGGCCTGACGCGTAACTTCGGTGAACTGGTAGCGATCCGTTTCTTACTGGGCATCGCTGAAGGTCCAATTCAGGCCGCCACGGCCATGTTCCTGGCCCAGTGGTTTATGAAGCCTGAAAGGGGGCGGGCATTCGGAATCTGGAATCTTAGCCTGGGTGCGGGCGCGTTTCTGGCCGGTCCGATATCTGGCTGGATCCTTGCACATCATAACTGGCGCCTGATGATGGTAATTGAAGGTGCACCGGCCTGGCTGTTCTGCATCATCTGGTTTTATCTGGTTCCTAAAAGTATTCAGGCCGCTGGCTGGCTGAGTGCCGAAGATCGGGATTATATCCAGAAAGACCTGGCCGCTGAGCAGTCAAACTACAGGAATGAGAAATCCGATCCCTGGTGGACCATTCTCAAAATACCGGCCCTCTGGCTGATGCTGATCGGCTACTCCCTGCATAGCATGCTCGCTTACGGTTTTACGCTCTGGCTGCCGACAGCTCTCAAAGGATATGGCACGCTCAGTGAATTTATGGTCGGTCTCATCAGTGGGATGCCTTTCCTGATGACGATGCTGGGCATCTGGTATATCACCCGGCGTTCAGATAAGTACAACCAGGAGCGACGACTGCATGCCGCTATTCCCACCGTCCTCTGTGGTGTGGCATTACTGGCTGCCGCTTTTGTGCCGCTGTCATATTACTGGGCTCAGATAGGTTTGTTCATGTTTGTCGGCCTGACAATGAAGATGCTGGTGCCGCTGGTTTACGTCAGACTAACTGAAATTCTCCCGACAAAGAAAGCAGTTCCTGCGGTGGCTTTTGTCGGCGCATGCAGCAACTTCATTGGACAGTCTGGCGGCCCCCTTGTTGCCGGATACCTCAAGCACCTGGGTGGCGGTAGTGATATGACGCTGGCATGGGGTGTTCTGGGGCTGTTCTCAATTGTGGGTGGCGTGCTGTTTGCCCTTGCCGTGGGACGTGAGGAACGCATCCGGGACTTCGGCAAGGCATTCTCTGTGTCTTCACACAGAGCAGTATCAACACGTCAATAATAAAGCGGAATCTTCACACGGGCATCGGACGCCCGATCGGGCAGGATGCGCGGATCAGCATTAAGTACTCTTGTGCACCTGTGGAATTATCATGCTCATCCCCGGCGTGTATCTCTCTCAACACCTGACAGTTACAGCCCGTACTTTACGGGCTTCAGAATGCCTACAATCCCACCAGCGTGATATGTTTCTTTATTGTCAGCGCTTTATACAACGCTTTTGCCAGCGTGCCTGGTTCCACACCTGATTGAGCGCCCTCGGAATCGGTCCAGAACGATTTGATGCGCAGTATAGTGTTGATACTCGTTACGCGTTCCATTTCCAGCACGGCCAGCACAGGATGGCGCATTTCGCCATGTTCCTCTGTCGCGTCCGCCTGGATCACTGCGGCGCGGGATGCCTGAATGTCAAAGATAACGTGGCAGCGTACGCCGTTCAGGTTGAGTATGCCGATAACTTCATACAGGCACTGAACAGCCTCTGCACTGTAGGATGCGGGCACAACAAACATAACAGATCCTTCTGAAGTGAAATTTAATGAGCAGCCAGCATAGGCGAACTGTAATCAGAGGAGAAGTTACTGTTTTTGAATGAAAAATGTAGAGTTCTAAGGTTACGATAACGCGCGTTATTTTCACTCCAGTTTTCTCTGGTACTATCAATAACTGACGTGTAACCCGATCATGGCGGTGGGGTGCGGATTTGACTTAAGGAAAGGCCAGCAGGTGGCAGGTTATTCGTTCCAGTGGGGAATGTATTTATCTGTACGCGCAACGCGTTAGCTGCGTGTTTCAGCCACTTAACAGGATGAACATCAGATTAAGTTTAAGATTTTTCGGGCTCTTCAATCGCTCATTTCTCAATCCGGCCGTCACGTTTAACCGTAAGCCATCAGTATGACATCAGGTGCTGACTCATATATTGTTGTTATCCGTGTAGCAGACCAGTCAGTATGGGTATCAGCTATGTGCCCGATTTTGTCGTACGTGAATCTTTGGATTCGGGGCAACTGAAAGAGGTATTGCCCGGTTACTGTACCAGGCAGGGGTATTTCTCGGCACTCTGGCCGGCCAGCCGATATCTCTCATCGAGAATACGCTGCTTTATCGTTTTTATTGCTGAGTCAGGCCTGTCTCTGTAATTCGTATCGGGAAGTTAATGCTTTCTGAAATCGTATGCACTTTTATACTTAATTCAAAATCATAAACGCCCGTTTCTGGCATAGAGCAGAGCATTGCCCGTTATATGCAAAAAGCGGATGTTACGTTTATTTTCCTTTATTAGATTATTAAGAGTTATTTATATTGTATGAAGATATTCAATTGGTGCTCATTGAGTCACCTTTTGCTATCGACTAATTCTAAAGCTATAAGTTCTTTATACATTAGGTAAGGCATCATTGGGCTCTTATATACAAAACCCATCCTCATTAAATCAAAGGCGTTGCCAGAAATTCCGGTCGCTGTTCGGCCAGCAATGTAAACCCGGCCAATTCCGGGTACAGCGCACGGCTGATGGTATCCGGCAGCATCAATTCTGTAAAACTCCAGGCCACTGCGATGCTGATACCGGCCACGGACAGCATGTCAGGATGACTTTCCCGCAGCCCGTTCTCCAGCGTCTGCCAGGCACCATGCAGTTGTTGAGTTACGCGATCCACCCAGGGCTGATGCTGTTTTTCTTCCGGCCTGAGGCGCTGTTCGTACACAATCTGCACCGCTTTTTCGCAGGCGGCCAGGGCGAAGCCGGTAAGATGCAGATCCCGGAACTCTTCTACGCCGGACGCTGATGTAGGTGCAGGCGAATGACCGCAATATTTCTCAAGGTAATGAATGATTAGTGTGGAATCGATCAGCACCTGATTATCATCTGTGATAAGCGTTGGAACTTTAACGGCCGGGTTAATTTTCGTTAAGGCATCAAAATCGCCGAATACCGAAAGCGGGCGATGCTCGAATTGAATACCCAATACTTTCATGTAAATAGCAACCCGTCTGACATAGGGTGAATCCAGCATTCCGATCAGGATCATGGCTCTACCTCATATTATGTTGATTAACAAAATCAATTACCTGTGCGGCGACTGGCAAGGGGGCATCTTCCATTAAAAAGTGCCCGGCCTGTTCAAAGATATGCAACGTGGAAGAGACGATGTCGCGCTGCAAACGCCTTGCATACTCAACGGGTTGCCATTCATCTTCGGCGCCCCATAAAATCTGTACTGGCAGCCGGAGTTGCGGCAATTTTTCTGCAAAGTCACTGGTGTAACACTCATTATAGTGCGCAACCTGATGCTGATAAAATGAAGGTTGCCCTACCACACCACAAAGCGGTGCAAGATAATTTTCCAGCCGCTGCTCAGTCATACGATCCTTATTAAAAACCGCCATCTTTAACTGGTGCCACATCGCGCGGTAATGCTCAGTGGCGGGGATCAGCGCATAATCCGCATAATTATCCCGCATATCTCTCCATGTGGGCGAAGGCCAGGAGTTGTAGCTGGGAATATCGGCAATCGTAAGCGTCTTCAGAAGGGATGGGTTGTCGAACGCCAGTCTGAGTGAAATGGCCCCACCGATATCGTGACCAAAAAGATCTGTTTTTTCGATCTGCCAGTGTTCAAGCAGCCTTATCAGATAACCCACTTGTGCGGCAACCGAGGTATCAGCAGTCAAAGGGCGCTCTGACGCGCCAAACCCAGCCAGGTCATACAGATGAACATGAAAACCCGCATCGACAAATACCGGCACCAGTGACTGCCAGATTATTGAGTGTGCGGGCGTGCCATGAACCAGCACCAGAGGTGTTCCTGAACCATGGACTCCGGTCGCAATGCGACAACCATTTATCAGAACGTCGTCATTCAGTAATGGGTTATTAGCGGGCATCGGCTTTCTCCGTTGTGTTTGTTTCAGTCAGGCTATCCGTTGACTGAATATGACGCCAGTGACATTATTTCCCGCTGCAATCCTACTTTTGTCATACAAAAATGAATAAACGACTCTCCGTTGACTCACTCAGAGTGTTCCGGACCGTGCTGCAAACGGGCAATATGAGTAAGGCCGCATTACTCCTCAACCTGAGCCAGTCCGCTGTAAGCTGGAAGCTCAGACGGCTTGAGGATCAACTTCAATGCCAGCTACTAACGCGAATCGCCGGAAAAGCCGTTCCGACAGAAAAGGGCAGCGTTCTGCTGCAACATGCGGAAAAAATACTCACTGAACACGATCATGCCGTAGCCTATTTTTCGCCTTCGGCGCTGCGTGGCAAGCTGCGAATTGGGGTCACTGAACACATCTCAATGACTGAAATATGCGGGGTGATTTCAACCTTCAC
The DNA here is from genome assembly GCF_054056055.1 of Pantoea sp. PvP021. NCBI lineage: Bacteria > Pseudomonadati > Pseudomonadota > Gammaproteobacteria > Enterobacterales > Erwiniaceae > Pantoea > Pantoea sp. PvP021. The sequence goes on from NZ_JBSRXX010000002.1 coordinate 451,206, forward strand.
TCACCACCATCCAGAGGTGGATATACAACTGGTGGTGGAGCAAAGTCATCTCCTGCGTCAGCATTTTTCTGAAGGAAGTCTGGAGATCATTTTACATCAGGATTTCACGGGCACGGCATCGACGGAAGATAAGGTATTGTGGAGTGAAAATTTATACTGGTACGCAACGCCTGCCTGGCGACATGACTCGGATAAGAGCCTGAAGCTTATTACCTGGGGACCGGATTGCTATTACCGTAACCTGGCTGAGGAGAAACTTCGCCAGGCAAACATTCCATTTGCTGTGATGCTGGAGTGTCCTTCAGTAGCAGGTATGCTTGCGGCGATAAACACGGGGCTGGGTGTGGGAATACTCAATCAATATAGCGTTGATAAAGCGATTTGTAGCGTGCCTGAACTTGAGAAATTGATGCCTCTGCCGTCGGTCGATTGCCTGCTACGCCTGAATAAACACCGCGTTAATCCAGCAAGCGAGGCCTTCTGCGAGATGCTGACCAGGCTGATGCATAAAGATTGAAAGTGAAGTGGCTGCAATTAGTTGATGAAAAGAGGCGTTGTTAATAATGTCCGCTTCCGACCAGGCGGACATTTTCCCCATCTTCAGCTAACAACCTGAAACTGAAGCCTGCACCGTTAAGGTTATTTTAGCGACAGGGAAGTATCATCTGATGTCGTAAACTGGCACTAAGGCTGAACAAGGCTGTTCTGACGGTCAATGTTAAAGCCAAACACACAAAACCCCAGTAAATCTTTTGCCTCATCCTCCACCCGCGTAATCATAACCAAATCGGTGCTACCGCCGGGCAGCTTTACTTCAAACGGAGGGTAAGGAAGACCTTTTGTCCTGAAATCCTGCAACCAAAGCAGCTTCTCAGCTTGAGACGGTATCACTTCAAAAATATGGCGATGGGTAATGTCCTGCATTGGCCAGCCAACCCGCGCTGCAAAGGTATCACTTGCGTCAACAATCATCAGTTCAGGGCTAAGAAAGCAGATAGAGGTGTCAGGCGCAGCAAACATCGATGAAATTTGATGCGCGCGCTGCTCAAGAGACATTCGTGCCACACGACTATGAAATTTACGGCCAGAGCCAGCGGTGAGAAAATTATGTGTTTCTTCAGCCGGGATCGGCCTGCTGAATAAGTAGCCTTGTGCATAAGCGCAGCCGATACCCCGCAACATCTCAGCTTGTTCCTCTGTTTCAACACCCTCAGCAATGACGTCCATATCCAGGCTGCGGCCCAAACCGACTACGCTGGAGATAATTTTCCGGCTATCCTTTTTCTGAAGCATTGAACGAATAAAACTGCCATCAATCTTAATCGTGCTGGCGGGAAGCTGGATAAGCCAGGCAAGGCTTGAACAGCCGGTGCCAAAGTCATCCATAGCAATCATACAACCCATTTCAGACAATGCTTCGAGTTCTGCATGAGCCGTCTCAATATCATCGATCAATGCTGTCTCGGTGATTTCTATCCTGAGCCGCGAAAGGCTGAACTGATAACGTTCAGCCAGTTTTCTTAAAATTTCGGGAAGGTGCTTACCGTTCAGTTGTGAAGGAGAAACGTTTAAAGACAGAAACTGGTGTTCTGGCCAGGTGCTCGCTGTCATGAATCCCTGAGCGGCCAGACTTGTCATCAGCTCATTGAGTAACCCATGATGTTCCATAGCCGGAATGAACTCAGCCGGAGATACGATAAGCCCTTCGGGCAAAATACGCCGTGCCAGCAATTCAAAACCCACTACATGCTGATCCTCAAGTGAGACTATCGGCTGAAAAAAAGGTTTAAACTCGCCCGATTTAATTAGCTGCTGATAAGTTGCACGAGCATCAGCATCTTTCAATTTTTCATTCATTTAAATATCCTGAAACGTATTTCTGTAAGGCATTGATGACCTGAGCGGGAACGGAATAGAAAACCTTTTTTAAAACCCTGTTTTGTTTGCGGCGGGAAATTAATCTTTTGCAAACGTCGTTTTTCCGGAGGCCTTAAATTGTCTACGGTTATTAAGTACGAGATACATAGCTATGATGTCAGTGAGCGGGCAAGTTTCATGAACATAAAATGCCATATTTATTTAACTCACGGGTCTGCATGAGGCTGATGGTATCTGGTATGGTAAACCAGAAACAAATTGAAACCAATTCCATAAAAATATCGCTTAAGTTAAATATTAAACCCTGTTAATGCATTTAATATGATCAGCAGCCAGGCTCTCTTATGCGTTGACGAATTATACTTATGGATATCAATAAGTCATGTCCGGACTTTTGTCTGCAGGCAGAGGTGGCAGCTCAAAGCTAAGCCACTCATTTAATACCTGCGATAGCCGGAAAATATAAACTCACAACCGTATGTCAAAACTCAGCATAACAATTCACTGTGAATCTTCATGGGGGATCGGAGCGTCGGGATTATAAGGCCTGAAATTTTTCAGATATCATAGACCAAAGATAATTTCGCGCCACATGATTTCAAAAAAATAAATTTAGCCCGCTGGCGGTGAGGCTCATCCATCACATCAGCTCCGGTAGTTGTCGCTGGCGAGCTATCTATAGCATCTTGTTACAGTATTAATTCAAACCAGCGACCTTTAACTGAATATCCAGAAGGTTCTGCCGATAACCCTTTCAGGCATATTTTTATGCCTGTATATGCTCACCAGGAGAAATAATGCTGAATTTATTCCGGAAACAGTCCGCCAAAGAGCCGACAACGATGGATATCGCTGAGAAATTTATCGATGAAACGATGGATGTGGATCATAGTGATGCCACGCTGCTGAAATGTATTATGAACCTCAGCCAGAAAGGCTACTGGTATGTTGAGACGACCGATCTTAAAAGTGACGCGCCTGCATTTGTTTCACCTGAAGCACGCCAGCTTATGGGATTGCCTCTGCAGAAGGAGGTCGGGCTCTCTTCGCTGATCCAGATGATCCATGCGGATTTCCGGGAAGCGTTCAAAGGTTTGATAAGTCATACACTCAAACATAGCGGTGATGAAAAGCTGTTACGCTGCCTGATCAAAACTGGCGCAAATACCTTTCAGTGGTTTTGCATCCGTGCATCATACAGTCGTGAATTTACGCCGCCGCGCCTGGTTGCCGTTATAGAGAATACAGAAGAAGAAACGTCACAGTCCCGCAAGTTTGATATTGTCTCCACCCGTTTTGACCTGTCGCGCGAAATGCTTAATGACGGCCTCTGGGATCTGGATATTATTGGCGGAAATCCCCTGAATCCCGACAACGTATTCTGGTGGTCACCGCAGTTCAGGAAGCTGCTGGGTTTTGAAACCATTGAAGAGTTCCCTGATGTGATGGACAGCTGGGCATCACGCCTTCACCCGGATGACAAACAGAATGCGCTCGATGCTTTCGTCAGCCACCTGATGGACTTCAGTGGTAAAACCGGTTTTGATATTGAATATCGTCTTAAACTGCGGAGTGGTGAGTACCGGTGGTTTCAGGCCCGCGGGCAGACTAAACGTGCACCTGATGGTACCCCTTTGCGTGCCGTCGGTGCGCTTATTGATATTCAGGGCCGTAAAGACCGTGGCAGACATGAGGAAAGCGAAGTCAGGCGAAACATTCAGACCGCCGAAACCGCAAAAGAAATTGCCGAACTCGTCTCTGAAAACGGGATTATTGCTGCGCAGATCAAACTCATTTCACTGAACGCCAGTATCGAAGCCGCGAGAGCAGGTGTACATGGCCGTGGGTTTTCTGTCATCGCCAGTGCTATCCGGGGATTAGCAGAAAGAACTGCAGATATCACCGGGCACATTTCTCGTCTTCAGATGCGAATAAGTAATTCTGCTAGCGGCATAGAAAAATCGCCTGAACAATAAACATCACACATTGATGAACACTTACCACAGGTAAATACAGGGATGTACAGCCTGTCTTTGATTTACTGTAACCAGAACATCAGTTCAGTTCGCAGTTTCAACCTATGAAAATTCTTCCGGAGCGAGTACACATTTCCGTATGCAAACTGGCTCTGGGAGTTACTCACCACCTCATTGCAGAGAGTATGGCCTTGTCATCTTTTATCAGCCTGGACTTTAAGAAATCATGTGTCTGATCGAGGTTTGTTATGGGCGTTGAGTCAGATTAAAGTCATTAGGAAATGCCAGCCTGCTGGTGGCTGAGGCTCTGTGTATGTTTTATAAAAATTTTCAATAAGGACTGAAAGCTTATCTGAGCTGGCTTTGTGCAGATCTGTCCCGCATCACGTTTGATAATCATCTCGCCTGAATATTACCTGCTGCTCTTCAGCCTTTGTCATAAAACCATGATCAGCGTCTGGCACTTAGCCGCCAGAAGATCATCTGGCGGCATCAGTCACTTTAGAAACCAGGTGTGCGGGTTTGTTTACTGTCCATCAGTTTAATACGGGCATTTGTCCATGATGGGTCATTCATCTCCAGGGATGTGCCTGATAATTTCAGTACCGGCTGCTCAGGATCCGGGCCGCATGCCATGGTTGCCATTTTTCCGGGCGCTTTACACCAAACCATTGGTGTATAAGGTGCATTTGACTGGACACCATATTTTTCAACGGCGGCTTTGGCCATGGCATTTTTATTCTCAGTGGAGTATGGGAGCTCGTAAGAAATCTGAGACACAGCCAGCGCATGTTTCGGATCTGCAGGAACACGGCCTTCAAAATGTACAAGCAGTTTGACGCCGTTTTTTTCGTAAGCAATATACTGTGGCTGCTTATCTCCTGTTACCACATTTAGAGCCGGGTATTTATCAACGTCTAACGATGATGCTGGCACATGAAAGTGCTCAGTCATGGCTTTTACGGCTTCATCATAATCCATACCGGTTTTTACCCCGGCAACATCAAAGGTGATTACATCGGCAGCCCGCAGGTTAGCAGCCTGGGCCTGGGATATAGCCATCATTGACATTAAAAACAGAGAAGCACGGCGCATAAACATATCAAATCCTTTTTTTGAAAAGTGAGTAGCCCGCAAGCTTTCTCAACTGTGGTTCACATCCGGAAGTGCATAACGATAGCAATATGGTGATGAATAACAATCATTTTTCTGCCAATGTCAGCTCCTGGCACTGAGCAGGCAGCGTTGCGCACAAGGCAACGTTCACTATACGTTCACCACCTCACCAGCCGGCGCCTTAACGGTGGCAAAATCAACCTGTTAGCTGTCCGTTTTTACCGCAAATATCATTTCCCTGTCATTTATGTTCTTTACGCTGTCAGCTTTCTCTCATGGATTTAATATTATGAAAATAAAAACGATTTCTTTGGTTATCAGTTGTGCGCTCTCGTTTTCTGGTCTTGCGGCGCAACCTCAGGCTGAGCACTATATCGTCAGTTTTCCGGAAGGTACGCGCGTGAGCTACAGCGGCGCGTTCGCCAGTGCGTTTCCGGATGGTTTGCCGGTGGGAATCGGCTCCGGTTTGCTGTTTACCGGTAAGCAGGGGGATGCGCTCACCTTCGCGACCGTCACCGATCGTGGGCCGAATGCCGACTCACCCGATGTGGGCAAACATGAGTCAAAAATTTTCGTCACGCCAGACTTCGCTCCGCTGCTGATGAATATTCAGGTGCAGAACGGCAAAGCAGAAGCCACGGATGCCAGACCGCTGCATGACGACAAGGGCAATATCAACGGATTGCCGCTACAGGATGGTGTCATCGGCTCAACCAATGAAGTCGCGTTAAGCGACACACTGAAAGTGCTGAAGGGCGATAACCGTGGTCTGGATACGGAAGGCATTACGCCGGACGGGAAGGGCGGGTACTGGTTGTGCGACGAATATGGCCCGTTTCTGATTAACGTTGATCAACGCGGCAAGATTCTGGCGATTCACGGGCCGCAGGCTATTGAAGGGGAAAAATCCATTGCGGGCGGACTGCCTAATATTCTTAAGTGGCGTCAGCCTAATCGTGGTTTTGAAGGGCTTACCCGTATGCCGGACGGGCGCATCATCGCCGCGGTGCAGAGTACGCTGGATATCAACGGTAAAAGTAAAAAGCAGGCGCGCTTTACCCGCCTGGTGAGCTTCGATCCGGCGACCGGGAAAACCGCGATGTATGGATACCCTATCGACAGCGAGGCTTATAGTAAAAACAGCGACGCCAAAATTGGCGATATCGTGGCGCTCGATAATCAGCATATCCTCTTAATTGAACAAGGTAGCGATAAAAACGACGTGATGCGCAACCTTATCTATAAGGTGGACCTCAGTGCGGCTACCGATCTTGCCGCATTCGACAAGCCTGGTGAGTATCCGGAGTCGGATGACGAGAAAGCGCTGGCGCAGCGAGGCATTATGCTCGCAGCAAAAACGCTGGTGGTCGATTTACGTCAACTCGGCTGGCAGCAGGAGAAGGCCGAAGGACTGGCGCTGATCGACAGTAAAACGCTGGCGGTCGCCAATGACAATGACTTCGGCGTGAAAACGGTCATGCAAAATCCGGTGGAAGGTAAGAAGCGCAAGGATTATCGGCTGAACGAAAAGGGGGAACTTACTGTAGAGGGTAAGCCGGTTGCAACGACGATCGGCGTGAAGCCGCTGAAGAAACCGGAGTCGGACAGCGAGTTGTGGATCGTAACGATGCCGGAACCGCTGAAATAAACGTTCCCCTTGCCCTGGGCTGTCTCCTTAATTTCCTGACTTTCTGTAAAAGAGCAGGATAAAGCCCGGACATACCCGCGAAATATCGGTCTGCGCCGTTTTGTTATAGCGGCCGGCAGCAGACCGATATTCGTTTAAGCAGTTAAACAGCTTTCCACCGCGTTGCGGCATTAAGCGTCACTGGCGAACGTTAAACGTCAGCCTAGCGTTTATTTTTTATTTTCAATGCGATAACCGCTTCCTTCTGCATCCGAGCGCTTTCGATATCGGGCAACCCGGTCAACTACGGCTCAAGTCGCCAGGTTGCAGGGCGTGATTATAACATTGTGTAATAATATGTTATCTGCCTCTTCAACAGATACTCACCACCGTGTAAGTTCTGGGGTCTTATACGCTTGTTGTCCCCATAATCCGCTGAGGAGAAAGAGAGTGAAAGCAACCGCAATGGCCGCTACAAGTCTGTTAATGCTGATGAGCAGTGTTCACGCTGAAGGTCTTACGACGTCGGCAGAGGGTAAAAACCTCACCGTCAGCTTCGGCCAGCCCACCATCAAACAGGTGCTGCACTACCGAAAAATGTATGACAAAAAGCCGTTTCCGGATGCGGAGATTTATTATTACGACAACGGTACCTATAAAATCATTTCTCAGGGCGAAAACCACTACGGCGTTTACGTTATGCAGGGCAAGTTTGATGATGAAACTTTCACCGTGCGTTTTATCTCTCTGCCTTCTGCTGACTGGGGCAATAAAACCGCTTTTCATCAGTTAACCTTTGTCAGGGGGGACGGGCAGAACGTCTTTATTCAGAATGCCATTGTGGACACGGGTGAAGCCATTGCGCAGCAGAACGGCACCTATACTCAGGAAAAAAACACCGTAACCAACCCGGTTTCAACCAGCTGGGAAAACAAATAATTGTCGGGTGGCAGCGGGTCTGCCACTCTGATCCAAACCCGGTACCTGCCACGTTCCTCGCGCAGGATCGTATTAAGTTTTGGCTGGCGCACACCTTCACACATTTATTTTTTTACTCAGAAAATGCATAGCCGCAATTAAATGCCTTATATTTCATAGCCTGATGTACATTTGCCTTGCAGCGCCCACGCCAGCAGTGTGAGTGCGCTGCAACATGCAGTACCGGTAATTTGCCTGTGAAGGGTAACTCCTGCTTTTTTTGATACTGCCAACACTCATTTTGTCAGGTCCTGAGGCGTAAATATGGACAGAGTTTCACCCCTGCTGGATGTGCAGGATGTCGCTTTTTCAGTCGGGGATCGTCAGCTACTGAAACCGGTCTCCCTGCAGTTATATCAGGGTGATTGCGTCTTGCTGACCGGTCCATCCGGAAGCGGAAAAAGTACCTTCCTCAAAATCCTTGCTTCGCTGATTACCCCCACCTCCGGGCAACTTTTCTTCAGGAACAGTGATATCACCACGCTGAGAGCAGAGGCCTATCGACAGCAGGTGTCGTACTGTTTTCAGACGCCGCAACTGTTTGGTCAGACGGTATATGACAACCTGGCGCTGCCATGGCAGATTCGCCGTCAGAAACCTCAGCGGGGCAAACTTGTTGCTGCGCTGGAAAGCGTAAATCTCTCTCCGGATATGCTGAATAAACCTGTTGAACAACTTTCAGGCGGAGAAAAGCAGCGTGTCGGACTACTGCGCAATCTGCAGTTTATGCCTGAGGTACTGTTACTGGATGAAGTCACCAGCGCACTTGATGAAGAGAACAGACTATCAGTACTTTCACTGATTAACCGGATCTCAGCTGAAGAAAAGGTAGCCGTGGTGCGGATTAGCCATGACGTTAACGATATTCAGCAGGCTGAGCAGGTGCTTCGCCTTGAGCCGCCAGAAAAGGAGAATAAGCGTGAATCAGCATAATATCAGTGACACCTCGCTGTTGCTGTCACTGACGCTGGTGGCTATAGCGCTGCTTATCAGCCAGAAAGAAAAGCTCGGCATGAGCAAAGATATTCTCTGGAGTGTATTCCGGGCGATAATTCAGCTGGTGATTGTCGGCTTTGTATTAAAGTCGATATTCGATGTTAATAACAGCTTGCTGACGGTATTGATGGTGCTGTTTATCTGCGTTAATGCCGCGATCAACGCCGGTAAACGCGGTCGAAATATTGATAACGCCTTTACGATATCGTTTGTCGCTATTTTTAGTGGCACCGTCATCACGCTTACGATTCTGGTGCTGAGCGGGGCGATAGCGTTTGTTCCGATGCAGGTCATCCCCATCACGGGCATGATCGCCGGTAATGCCATGGTCGCAGTAGGGCTCTGTTACTGCAACCTGAACAAGCGCTTCAGCGACAACCAGCAGAAAATTATGGAGATGCTGAGCCTTGGCGCATCGGTGAAGCTGGCATCTGGCCGCATCATTGCCGACAGCATTCGTACAGCCATGATGCCGACGGTGGACGCTGCCAAAACTGTCGGACTGGTCAGCCTGCCAGGGATGATGTCCGGACTGATTTTTGCCGGAATAGATCCGCTCAAGGCGATTAAGTATCAGATTATGGTCACGTTTATGCTGATAGGGACCGCCAGTCTGTCAACGATCATTGCTGTCTATTTATCCTATCGTCGTTTTTATAATGCCAGGGCGCAGCTAAAAATATCGGATAGATCGCTGGATTAGTGAAACTGATTTGCGGATCTGAATGTTATAGCTGGTGAGGAAAGTAAGTCTGTTATCAGACGCGCTCGGTTGCTTGCGAGCGCTTAACTGACAGCTGAGTGCTCAGGGGATGCTGCAAAAAACTCCCCGCTGATCTGAAGTATCCCGGCAGGGTTCGTGCTTTGATTATTCATCTGAATGCCTGATACACAACTGGCTTTGGTGTTTAATTCTGCCTGTTCTGATAAAGGTCCCAGCGGTTGCCGTACAGATCTTCAAAAACCACCACGGTTCCGTACTCCTCTTCACGAGGCTCCTGGGAGAATGTAACGCCTTTCGATTTCATGGCTTTATAGTCTCGCCAGAAGTCATCCGTCTGTAGAAAAAGGAATACTCTTCCGCCGCACTGATTGCCGATAAAACCTTCCTGTCTGTCATCTGAAGCGCGAGCCAGAAGAAGATTGCAATCGCTTTCAGGGTCAGGTGTAACTACAACCCAGCGTTTACCTGGCTGCGGTGTATCCTCAACAAGGGTAAAACCCAGCTTTTCGGTGTAATACTCAATTGCCCGATCATAGTCATCAACCACGATGGCCACATATCCCATACATCGCTTCTGCGTTCTCATTTCTGCTCCGTCATGTTTCAGGCCTGGTTGCCTTGAAACATTGTTTTAACACAAACGAGTATCCCTGGTTTAAGTGAATTGATTCAGTCATCACAGTATTCAGCCGTTGCAATAAAGATACATCAGCTGACATCAGCCTATAATTTTTATAAATTCATGGCGCGGGTATAAAAAAAAGTTTGAGGGATTTACTCATACACACTCGATATTCTGCAATCCGTTCCGGTGCTAGGCTAAATCTCTTTTACCGTGACGTTCTTTATTGCGCTGTTTCCTGGACAGGTACTGGGCGTAGAGCTGGCGGCGATCTTCGCATTGTTCACCAGCCAGTCATGGAACATGACCTTTAGCTTCTATCAATCGTTACGCACCGTATCTGCGGATTTGGTGGAGGTTTCCCGCAGTTTCCATCTGACAGCATGGCAATGTTTCTGGAAACTGGACGTGCCTTTTGCCGTTCCGGGGCTGATCTGGAACATGATGATGTCAATGTCTGGTGGCTGGTTCTTTTTCGTGGCCTCCGAAGCGATCACCGTGGGCAATAACGCTTATACGCTGCCCGGCGTAGGCGGCTATCTGGCTCAGGCTATCATGCATAAAGATATTCACGCCATAGGCTGGGTATTGCTCACGATGGTGATTATGATTCTGGCATAATTTTTTCCTACAATGATCAGACTGAAATCTTCAGCCTGGAAGATATCGAGTTCTGAGTTTTAACAAAAGAATGACGGCTGTTGTATAAAGAAATCATGCTGTTTATGTGTGGGCCTGAAGGTACTCAGGCCCCGAGCTGCGTAATGACGTTTACTCTTTGATTTTAGCGTTAACAATGCTCATGCCTGCCGCATTGCTTCGTTTAGTCACGCGAACCGTTCCGCCGGCAAAATAATTGCCCACGGGTTCACAGACCTTTATCCGTCTTTGCAGGTCCGGGTCGTTAACCTCAACACCCGAACAGTCGTGACGCCCGCCGCCCGAAAACTCGCTATAAGCGGTATACTTGCTGAGGGTGCCCGGAAGAAGCCAGATAACCGTGGTCAGCAGCATATAGCTAAAAAAGGCCATCAGCAGAACGGACCCTGCGAAAAGTTTGATGTTATTCATTATGCCGTTGACAGCCTCACCTTTACCCCATTTTTTAATAATAAAAAAAAGAGCCAGTCCCAGCGGCAGGACGGCACACCATAATGCGTCGAGCACAGGTTGAGTCAGAAAGGTATTACGGTCAATTTCATTGCGCCACACAAAAAAAGTAAATAAGCAGCCAAGCACTCCGGTAATTAACAGCGCGAAACGGCGGGTTGAATAGGTATTCATTGGCAGCTCTCTCCCTGAGTCTTAAGTATTTGGCGCTGATAAGCGGCAGTTCCCTGAACCGGTTAGTTCTCATGGTAAACCAAACGTCAGGCGAAATTATCGTATGTTCGAAGGTTATCACGTCGGTCTTTCTTAAGACAAAAAGCATGAGCTTTATGATGGTCAAAATGGGCGATTGTTTGTATGCCCGACGCTCTGTTTATGGTCAACTAGCCGGTAAGTAATTTATTAATATTCCATCTTACACCCCCAGAAAACGAATCGTTGTTCCTGCATTGTCATGTTATGGTTAAAACTCTTCAACAACATGAGGATAGCAACATGATTGTCAGAACATGGCACGGATGCGTACCGGTCAGGCACGCCGAAGGTTTTGCAACTCACTTGCAGAAGACTGGTGTTGAACATTCAGAAGCGACGCCAGGGAATCTGGGAGCCTATGTACGCAGAGAAACGCAGGGCGAATGGGAACATTTCTTCCTTGCGACGTACTGGGAAGATTTAGAAGCCATCAAAGCCTTTGCAGGCGACCAGTATAAGATTGCCGTTACCTATCCGGATGATGAACAATATGAGTTGTTATCAGATCCCTACGTTTTTCAACATCAGGTCCAGACTGTAATCCCATTATAAGTATTTGCCTGCCGCCGCCAGAAGGCGGCCAATCTCTCACCTGTGTTAGTCCGCTGACTCAGCATTAAATTTTACCAGGCGAAAAGCATGACTTTTAACACAAGGTTTAGATAAAGCCTTTTAATTGTAGATTGATCGATCTACAATCAATCGTCAGCACAAGAGAACCTTATGAAAGCATCAGCAGGCAGACCCAGAGAATTCGATCCAGAGACCTTCCTCAACACCGCACTTGAATGCTTCTGGCAGACGGGATATCAGGCAACATCTATGGCTGACCTAATGAAAGCATCGGGTCTGGCAAGTGCCAGCATCTATAAACTTTATCCCGATAAGCGCGCTATCTACCTGGCTGCTTTGCAGAGATACATGGATGAAGGCATTTCAAGGACAGTGAAACGAAATGCAGAAATGTCGCCAGAAGCTGCCTTGCGAGAAACGCTCGAATTTGTGGCTCAGTTATCATCTGCTCCTGCCGGAGAGAAAGGGTGCTTTACTATTGCGGCAGCCAGCGAGCTTTTACCCGGAGACGAAGAGGTTAAAGGCAAAGTTTCCTTTAAATTTAACCGTTTAATTAACGAGTTAGAGAATATCTTAAAAAGAGGCCAGGATCAGCGGGTATTTCGCCAGGATGAAGATGCGCGAGTAATGGCTCACAGCATTTTCATGATGATGGAAGGTATGCGGATATATGGAAAACTCCAGCCAGAGATTGGAGATCTGAGAAAAAGTAATGACTTCATTGTCAGAACGATACTTTCAGACAACCATGACGTAACCGGCAATAGTGCGGTTAAGGCATCCGCATGATTGAAGTGGGCACAATTGTTCGGCGAAAAAAAAGAAGAAGAATAATGGTGGTAATTGAATATTCAGATGGCATGGCATTGTGCGGCTGGGTCGATAAAGGACGTTTTTTCAAAAGAAGTTTTCCAATGTCTGAATTAAAAATAGGCGTGCCTTATTCAAATTTCTGGTCACTCACCTAAATCACTGCACCTTTAAAGACATCGGGTTCAAATAAATATAATTAGCATAACCGGCTGCCCTTAATTCGCCGTGCTTTTGTGAGTCAACAGACTCAGAATAGTTATCACTCAGCGATCACCGGACATCATCTTTGCCCGGTAATCGGCTGATTTACATCGATGCTACAACCTCAGCTTATTTTTGAGACTGCTGATTTTGCTCAGCCTCTTTCTGTTTTTTCTTCGCCATATGATGACCGACTGCGCAGCCCGCTGCGGCACCGGCCACACCATGATGAGCAACATGACCTGCGACGCCGCCTACTGCGGCTCCCTTAAGACAGCCCTGGGCATTAGCCTGTAAATTCACCGACAAAAACAGTCCGGTAGCAATAACGATAACTGATAATTTTTTCATCACTTAATATCCTGATAGTTAGTTATAGTTGCAGGTTGAACCCGACAGAGCATAGCCGCACTCTGGGGTGTTTCGCTGGCCGGGATACAGGAATCACGACATTAGTTACCTGTCGTTACGCTTTCCAGAGGGAATGTAAGTATTTAATGCCATACCCGTGAGTCAGATACTTTCCGGCTCGTTAAGCGGCAGCCAGAGATCAGCATTGAGAAGATAAAACGGGGAGAGTGTAAACCGGAGGTTAGTCGATGAAGATAAAACAGCGCCTCCACCGGGAAGCGCTGCTGCAGATCAGAAGGACATTGTCAGCCCGGCATAATAAGCGCGTCCCGGTTCGTTATAGGTCGATGCGCCATCAGCCTCGCGATATAGCTGTTTATCCAGCAGGTTATTAATCCCGGCATTGGCACGCAGATTTTTGGTGATGTCATAATTAAAATTGACCCCAAATACTGAATAAGCACCAACTTCGCGATTCGACATTGAATTGTTTTCTGTGCGGGATTCCGCATACTGGCGTGGTTTCTGACGGCCATACATCGTCCAGTTCAGATTAGTGGAGAAATCCTGCGTCACCTGCCAGTCCAGCATTGTATTGATCGTGTATTCAGGAATAATCGACAGCGGATTGCCGGTCTTTTTATCCTTCGACTCGATCATATAAGTTGCGTTAGTCCGCCACTCCAGCTCTTCACTGACCAGCGGGATAGTGAAATTGCCTTCCAGACCTTCCACTACCGCTTTGCCGCCGTTACTCCATTGCAGGATATTGTTACCATTAGAGGCGTAACCCAGCACCTCCGTCCCGGAGACGATTTTGTTTTTATAGTCATTGCGGAACCAGGTGATACCCGCAATATAGCCATCCTGGCTGAACTCAATACCCAGCTCTTTATTAACGCTGACTTCAGGATCGAGATTTTCATTACCCAGCAGATAACAACTGCCACGGGTAACGTTGATCGGACAGCCATTTCCCCGCGTCGCCAGTAAATAGCCTTCGCTGGACTGATAAAGGTTAGGGGCTTTAAACGCACGGGCGATACCCGCTTTCAGGGTAAAACTTTCTCCCAGAGCCTGAGAAATATTGAGCGACGGACTCCAGTTCGCACCAAAGGTGTCGTGATAATCAAAACGCAGACCGGGGATCACTTCAGTGCTATCGGTCGCAGCAATATTATCTTCAAAATAGAGTGAGCTCAGCGTTGCGCTGTTTTTACTGTTGCGGCTGCCCGCATCACCACTGACACCGTCGATGGATACGCCAGGCGCACTGGTGCCGTTCATTGAATTTGGATCGTTCAGCTCATCACGGTTCCACTCGGCTCCCAGCGTAACGGTCTGTTCACGCAGCAGTTCCAGCGGGAAGCTGACTTCGCCTCCTGCCCGGTAACTTTCAAAGCGACTGGTTGAGAACGTGTTGCTGTTGATCCGGCCTTCACCCGCACCCGCCGTGCCTTCATTCAGGCGGGTGTTATTGGTCTTTTCATAGTTAAAGGTGAGCTTAGATTGTCCCCAGTCCCAGATGCCATTATGCGCAAGGCCCCAGGTCTGACGATACAGACGGTTGGTTTCTGAACCATCGAGAGATTCGATCAAGGCATTACCGGCACCGTTGCTGTACTGGGTATCCCCGGTGTAAATGTTGCCCTGACGGCTGTATCCGTAGCTGAAATCCAGCACCTGTAATCGCGTGATCTTCCACGACAGCACGCTGTTGATGTCTTTATTGCGAACGCCTTCGCGACCGGCGGCGCCGGAGCCATTGTGCGACTGGTTAATGTCGAAAGCATCGCTGTCGGTTTTGTTGATGTTGCCATAGAGCCGCATGGTCAGAGCATCGCCCGCCAGCGGACCACTCAGGTTAAAGTTAGCGCGGCGGGTTGCGCCTTCTTTATCATCTTCCGGCTGGTTAGTGTAGAGCGACAGCGATCCGCTCCAGTCATTGGTCGGGCGTTTGGTAATGATATTAACCACGCCACCGGCCGCGCCGGAACCGTAACGCGCTGCCGCCGGTCCACGAATCACTTCAATCCGTTCAACCATTTCTGGTGGTACCCAGTTTGAGTCACCGCGGGAATCGCGCTCGCCGCGCCAGCTATAACGCACCGAATTGCGCGAGGTGGTCGGCACACCATCGATCAGAATCAGCGTATTTTCCGGCCCCATGCCGCGAATATCGATCTGACGATTGTTACCGCGTACGCCGTTGGCGCTGTTGCCGGTAAGGTTAACGCCTGGCATTTTACGGATAATGTCGGAAAGGTCGTTGACCGGCGGGTTTTTCTCAATGTCCTGCGAGGTGATCACCGAAACGCCAGGCTGCTGTTTCAGCTCCTGTTCAGCAGTGACAAGCATCGTCTCATCATCAGCCAGCTTTTCTGTCTCTTCCTGATTAGCGCCGTTAGCAGAGGTACTCAATAAACCGGCCAGCAGTAGCGCAACAGGGCGCTGATGGACACGCATGGTTACATTCACTTAGAAAATCTCCCTGAAGTATTAAGGCATGTAAGCAAATGCGTATGATAATGATAATAGTTATCATTGTATATCGCGGTAAGCCACCTTTACATTCCATAACAATGGGCTATTTATTCCCCATAACCGTGACCAGAAGGGAGAAGTGACGTTAGTTTTACTTGTTGGTCATCACCCGAAAACTTCCTCAGATTTCATCAGAACGCGTCTTTGTGACTCCAGACTTATTAGGTCTGGAGTCATAGATAAACAATGGATAGAATGGCCCGCTCTTCATGTCTAACAGGTATAAATGTGACCCCAGATCTGACACAGATCCCTGCGCGTTCAGCCCACGTAGGCCGCCATGTACTGATCTGGCTGGAGCAGGTTAAAAAGGCTTCACTCAGCGAGCTGGATAATTTTGGCGATGAAGGCACGGTGGAGCAGGTGATGAAGGTCTGGGTAAAACTCTCGCTGCTGATCAGCCGGCGTCGTCCTGAGATCGCCATCTCCTCATTGCTGAAACATGTCCTGCCGAACATCGGTTCGCAGCCACTCAAAACGCTGAACCGCTTACGCCTTAACCGGCTATATAACATTCTGATCGCCGACGGTAAAAAAGAGGAGGCGCGGCGGGTGTTCGCGCTGACCAAACAATTTCTTGCCTGGGCCGAGATGCAGGGCTATCTCGATCATTCACCCATAGCTTCAATGAAAAAGCGTGATGTCGCGGGTCGCGCTACGCCGCCGCGCAGTCGGCAACTTACCGATTCAGAAATCTGGGTGTTCTGGCACGGGCTGGATAACTGGGCGCTTTCGGAACAGGCGCGCTGGGCGCTGCGTTTATGCCTGGTCAGCGCCCGGCGGCCGGATGAAATTGTGCAGGCGCAGAAAGCGGAGTTCGATCTGCAATTAGGATTGTGGATGCAGGGTACGCGCAATAAGTCGCAGCGGGAGCATGTGCTGCCCATTTCACCGCTGATGCGTCAGTGCATCGAAGCGTTGCTGCGCGCCGCCGACCCGGCTTCACCCTGGCTGGTGCCCGCGCCACGCGATCCGCAACAGCCGCTGTCAAAAGGCGCGTTGAATCAGGCACTTCGCCGGATGATCCGCGCTCCCCGTGGGCTGGGACTGGAGGCGTTTACCCCGCGCGATCTGCGCAGAACTGCGCGTTCAAAACTCTCAGCGCTCGACACGCCTAATGACGTCGCCCGAAAAATCATGAACCATGCGCTGGAAGGAATCGATCGGGTCTATGACACCCATGACTATCTGAGCCAGATGCGCAGCGCCATGACTATCTTTTCGGACGCGGTTGAGCAGATTATTGAATGCGAAAGCTACCATCTCCTGCGTCATCGCTATGATGGCGAAACCCTCACGCTGGACGATCTCTCGCTCATGGCGATGTCACGTTAACGCTTATATCGGCAACTGTCAGAAGTGGTAGCGCAGCCAGGCAAAATAGACGTTACCGTTGTTATGGGTGCCGGGAATATAGGTCATCTGGAAATCGAGATCGCCATAGCCGACAGAGGCCAGCGGCAGTATCGCTGGCACCGGAATATAATCCCAGTTGTGCCGTGCGGTAAAGCCCGCCGTGTAACCCGCACCCCAGTGAAAATTCTGGTCGGCCAGCGGACGCCAGGTTGCCACCCAGCCATAGCCACCAAAGGGTTCCCATTTATTAAAGGAGTCCTTAAACGCCATTAAGTAGATGCCGTTCCAGTTCCCTTTTTCATCGTAGCGGGAGATACCTCCGCCCGCGCCCCAGGGTCTTTCATTATATTTATTGATGTGTTCACGATCGTAAGTGGCACGGTTGTGCCAGGTAATCGCGGGCAGATAAAAGTCGTAACCTTCAGGCTGCTGCCAGGTTGTGGCGACTTTATCACTGAAATTATCCCAGCCCGCACTCACGGTCTCCACAAGTGTGGCGGAGTGGGCTGAAAAAACACTGAAAACGGTGGTCGTTATCAGCGCTTTAAGCATTGAAATTTTGCGCACGTACGAATTCCTGCAATATCTGGTGTTAAATAAGGTGATATAAAAATTAAGGCAGATATTGTGGCATCAGGAGTGACAACTACAGTTCAATGAACGGCCATTACAGGATTTTATCTTTATCAAAAATGATGCAGCAGCCCTGCTTCTCTGACAAGTCAGCGGGCGCGCTGACCCCATAAACGCCTCCTTGCCTTTATTACCCTCCAGCCGCCTTTCACGCGCAGACAATTTCCTGAAAAAATTCGTATTGTTTGCTAACAAAATCTTGCAATGATAATCGCAATGCGTATATTTCTCATTTGTTTTAGAAGTTCATCACACCCGCGCGCAGGCGCTCAGGGAAAGGTTTCTGGTTCCTCAAACCATAAGCAGGGCAGCGATGTCCGCAGGAAGCATGGTCGTGACAGTGGCAGCATAAAAACATAAAGATAATTGAGGAATTAATGAACGCTTTCGATCTTCAACACCCCGGGGCGACGGGCACCTCTGCTCTGCAACGTCCATTCCGCTTCTCCTTGCTGGCTGCCATCGTCGCCTCGTTTCTGGCGCATAACGCTGCTCATGCAGCAGAGACCGGCGCACCCGCTGCCAGCGATAACCAGACTATGACGGTCAGCGCGTCAGCCGATGATGCCGTAGCCGCTTCGCCCGCCACCGATTACAGCGTACCGGTTACCCGTGCGGGCACTAAAATGCTGGGCACCGTGCGTGATGTCCCGCAGTCAGTCAGCATTGTCAGTAAACAGCGTATGGCCGATCAGCAACTCCAGTCACTGAATGATGTGCTCGCAAATACCACCGGTATTCGCGGTATCAGTGGTGATATGGATCGCACCAACTACTATGCTCGCGGCTTTATGATCGACAACTACATGGTCGATGGTATCCCTACTGCCTTTGCCGCTCGCTGGAACCTGGGTGATGCGCAGACCGATATGGCAATGTATGAGCGCGTTGAAGTGGTGCGCGGAGCGACCGGTCTGTTAACCGGACCGGGTAATCCATCAGCCGCCATCAATATGGTGCGCAAACACGCCGACAGCAAAGAGTTCGGCGGCACTGTCTCCGCCAGTTACGGCAGCTGGAATAAGCAGCGTTATGTGGCCGATATCTCGGCTCCGCTCAGTGACTCCGGCAATGTTCGTGGCCGGCTGATCGCGGGATGGCAGGATAACAACAGCTTCATAGAGCGCTATGGCGCCAAAAAACAGTTCATCTATGGCGTGGTTGACGCTGACCTGACCGACTCTGCCACGCTTTCGGTCGGCTATGAATTCAGCCAGGTCAATACGGATTCCACCATGTGGGGTGGCGCACCGCGCTGGTACACAGACGGCACGCAGATACATACCCGACGCGGCTACAACACCGCACCTGACTGGGCCTACAACGATAAAGAGAACCGTAAAGTCTTTGTGAACCTGAAACAGGACTTCGACAACGGCTGGAACATCACACTGAACGGCGCGCACAACGAGATGCGCCTCGACAGTAAGCAGATCTATCTTGATGGCTATTTCGATCGTAACACCGGGGCGGGCGTCTCTTCCTATGCCAACTATCCGGTGGTAGGCGGGACTGGTTACAACACCGGTAAACGCAAAGTGGATGCCGTTGATGCCTTCGCCAGCGGTCCTTATGAACTGCTGGGTCGTCAGCATGAGCTGATGGTCGGCGTCAATTACACCCGCCAGGATAACAAGTACTTCAGTACCTTTGAGAATATCTCATCGGAGTCGCTGGGCAACTACAACGAGTTTAACGGTCAGTATCCGGAATCAGCCTGGACGCCGCGTCTGCCAGCCAGCGATACCCAACTGGTTCGCCAGAAATCGACTTATATGGCGACCCGTCTGTCGCTCGCCGATCCGCTGCACCTGATTATCGGTGCCCGTTACACCAACTGGAACCGTGAAACGCCTGGTGGTGAAATGGAAGAAAATAACACCACCCCTTACGGCGGATTGATTTATGACTTCGCTGAAAACTGGTCGGCTTACGCCAGCTATACCTCGGTGTTCCAGCCACAGGACTATCGCGATGCCAGCGGCGCTTTCCTGTCGCCCGTTATCGGCAAAAACTACGAGGCAGGCCTGAAATCTGACTGGATGGATAGTCGCTTCACCACCTCGATTTCGGTGTTCCGCACCGAGCTGAATAATGTCGGTGAAGCAACCACTCAGACGGTTCAGGGGTCAGGTGATGTCGCGTACATTGGCCGTAAAGGCGTGGTGAGTCGTGGCGTGGAGTTTGAAGTCAACGGCGCATTAACCGACAACTGGCAGATGACCCTGGGCGGCACGCGCTACATTGCGGAAAACCGCGATGGCAGCACCTTTAACCCGCAACTGCCGCAGACTAGCTTTAACCTGTTCAGCAGCTACCGCCTGCCGACGCTGCAGCAGCTGACGCTGGGTGGCGGCGTGAACTGGCAGACACATATCTGGAATGATGTCGGTGGCCCGGAAGGCAATGGCACCTGGCGTGCCCGTCAGGGCAGCTATGCGCTGGTTGATCTCTTCGCCCGTTATCAGGTGAACAAAAATTTGTCGCTGCAGGGCAACCTCAATAACCTGTTCGACAAAGAGTATGACACTAACGTGGCCAGCTCCGTAGTCTACGGCGAACCGCGTAATTTCTCAGTGACCGCCAGCTACACTTTCTGATTTGTGTCGTTGTAAAGCCTGTGAAAAACGCCTCACTTGAGGCGTTTTTCATCACCTCCTGAATCTGCACTCAGGTAAAACGCAGTGCCAGGTTAAAACCTTCTGCCGACTCCACCACAATCGCCTCGGGCTGCTCCTGAAAGGCAATTTCACCCTTCACCAGCGCGCGTTTCACCAGGGCGAGATCCTCCGTCTCAAAACCCAGCGCGACCATCCGGGCGCTGCCATCATAGTCTTCCGGCAGCGGGCCAAATCGCTGCTGCGCATAGTCTGCCGAAGCAAAACGAACCGTGGCAGCACTCGCGCGCAGGACAAAGGCGCCTTCGGGACAGGCGAGCACTTTAGCGGCCCCAAACAGGCGGCTATAGACCAGCGCTGAAAGCGCCGGATCCTGCGCGACAATCACAAACTCACTGATATTACGCACGCCATTGGGGTGACGCTGCCATGCCGGCTGCCATACCGCTTCGGGCGTCAGATGCTGGCAAAAAAAGCTGCGGCCATTGGGTACCAGCGAAGGGCGAATCCGTACGGTCCTAAAGTGCGCTTCACTCACCGAACCGTCGGGCAGGGTAACCGGACGATGAAAAGCCGCTGGCGGATCGCCATCCAGATCCTGCCGTTGCAGATGCTGAAACTCACTCTCTGCATCGCTGCTTTTCCACACCAGACCGCTCAATCCCAGCGGCGATTGCCAGAGATCGGCGCGCTGGCTCCCTTTGCCCGTCTCATAGCCCAGCAGTTCCAGGTAGTTCTCACCAAAAATAGCCAGGTGATTACTCGATCCCAGCGAGTGATGACCCCGTTCAGTGAGCTGAAAGCCGAGCCTTCGGAAGCGCGCGCTGGCGCTGTCGAGCTGGTCGGCCACGTTAATCACAGCATGATCAAGAATCGGTTGTGGAACCTGAACTGACATAGCAGCACTCCTTTTTTTCGTCATTGCGCCGCCACAATCTGCAACGCGCGCGGCACCAGCTGCGTGAAGTAGTCCACCGCCGGGCCAATCAACGCTTCATCAGGATCGAAGGCGGCGTGATGCAGACCAAATTCGCTGGCACTGCCGATGCTGACAAACGCCCCCGGCACCTGCTGCAGATAGAAGGCAAAATCTTCTCCGCCCATCTGCGGCGACTCAGCGTGCTCCGCGAGATAGCCACTCTGTTGGGCAACGTCCAGCGCAACATCCACCCAGCCTGGCGTGTTAATCAGGGCCGGCGGTCCTTCAGTCCACTCCAGTTCGGCGGTCGCACCAAACCCGGCGGCAATACCCTGAATCAGGGATCGCATGCGGTGCGGGATCTGCGCCCGGATTTCGCCGTTGTGGGTGCGTACGGTGCCCTCCAGTTCAACGCTTTGCGGCAGCACATTCCAGGTATTACCGGCGGTAAAGCGCGTCACGCTCAGCACCACCGTTTCCAGCGAGCTGAACACCCGGCTCGGCAGGGTCTGCAGAGCCGTTACGATATGGCTGGCTATTACAATCGAATCGATGCCCTCCTGCGGTCGCGCGGCATGGGCGCCTTTGCCCTCAATGCGGATAACAAAGCGGTCTACGTTGGCATAAAACGCACCTGCCCGGCTACGCAGCGTGCCCAGCGGCAGGTCGGGCGCGTTGTGCAGGCCGAATATCGCCTGAACGCCATCCAGCGCACCGGCATCAATCAGCTGACGTGCGCCATTAAAGGTCTCTTCAGCGGGCTGAAACAGAATCCGTACCCGGCCTGGCAGCGTGTCTTCCTGCTGTTTCAGCTGCAACGCCACGCCGAGCATCACGGCGCTGTGAACGTCGTGACCACAGGCGTGCATCACGCCCGGCTGCTGTGATCGCCACGGGCGTTCGGTGGTTTCTTCAATCGGTAACGCATCGATATCCGCGCGCAGGGCGATCAGAGGTTCGCCATGACCGATTTCAGCCACGACGCCGGTTTTCAGCCCCAGCGGCAACAGCCGGATCCCGGCCTGCTCCAGCCAGCGGGTAATACGTTCCGTGGTGGCAAATTCATGATTCGAAAGTTCAGGATGCTGATGCAGTTCGCGACGCCACTGCACCAGTTGGTCGGTTAAAGGCAAAGTCATGATTATCCCTGTTGTTCCGGCAGAAAAGGTTCGCCCAGCGTCAGCATCAGGCGATTAGCCCAGGCAAAAAAGGCGGTTGATTGAATCAGATCGAGCAGGGCGAGCGTATCCAGACCCTGTTCACGCAGTGCAGAGAGCTGCGACTGTGTCGGCTGGGCAGGGGTCAGCGACAGTGCTGCTGAGAATGCGATGATCGCCTGCCAGCGCGCGGCGTGTCCGTGAGATAACACCGCGCCGGGTGCAACATTCAGCAGCTTCTGTACCGCTTCATCCTGCTTTGAGAGCTGGCTGGCTTTACGCGCATGGACTGAGGCGCAGTAAATGCAGCCGTTGACCTTACTTACCACGGTGGCAGCCAGTTCGCGCTCGGCGCGTGGCAGCCCTCCTGCGGTATAAAAAATGCCTTTATCGGTCAGGGTGCGCTGCTCCAGCAACGGCAGATTGCGCGCCAGCAGGCGAAAATAGTCGGAGTCGGTGTGACCGAATTTTGCCAGTGTCGCCTGCTCTTCCTCGCTGAATTCCGTCAGCGGTTTTGCCGGCAGCCAGGGCTCCCAGCCGAGTTCCTGTTGCGTAAACGCGGTCAGGGCAGTTTTGCCGCTGGCGGTATGTAAGGCCTCGTGCCAGTGACCGGCGACTACCGGGGCAACCTCACCCGACGCCTCATCGCCCTGTAAGCTGCGCAGACCCGCCAGCAACCGGCTCTGAAAACTGACAAATGCCACCAGCTGTGCCAGTGTGACAATGCCGCGCAGGCTCCAACCCGCCTGTTTCAAAGCCTCCAGATGCGCGGGAGCAGCAGTAACCGGCTCAAAGGTCAGGCGATGGGCAAAAGCCTGTGCCGCGTTGATCCGAACACTCCCGGCCAGACTCTCCTGTGGCTGGTAGTGCGCCTGCAGGCCGGGTTGTGCATGCCAGCCGGCAACCTGAGCGGCCAGCAGACGGCGCTCCGCCAGCGGAAAATCTTCATCACCCTGGCTAAACAACAGGGTGTAGCTACCCTGAGCATGTTGTGTGGCGGCGTGACGTGTCTGGCGCGCATGGGCCAGTTCGGAATCGGGATCGATATCTGCCAGTGTGGCAATCAAATCGTCAGGTTGATTCATGAAATTCTCCTGTGAGGTTCGCCAGCGGCACGAAGCGTGGGCGCAAGATGTTGGGCAATCAGTTCAATCGAGCGCAGCGTGTCGGCATGCGAAGGCTCAACCGAATGCACCTGAAATGAGATGTCGGTGACGCGCGCCAGTGCGCTGTCCTGCGCCAGCGAGTGCTGCACCTGATCGATGCCGCCAACATGGGCATCAAACTGCGCCAGCAGGTCATCAAAGCGTTCACCGCGTAATTCGCCACGATACTGCGCAGCCTGCTGACGAATTCCCGGTTCAGCTACCTGACGGGCATAGCGGTCAGAATCGGCCACGAATGCGGTACGGGAGGCGAGGATGCGCGGCGTGGTTCCCGCAGGAAGTGCCGCAAGATAGGCATCGATCAGCGGATTCTGCAATGCATCCAGCGGCAGCTCAGACTGGCCCGCCGGGCGCGGCTGGGTGCGGGACAGCATCAGGCCATGGCCGCCCTGAGCGGCACGGATTGCGCCCTCAACCGAGAAGGTGGCGATCCACACCCGTCCGGCAAGTTGCGGCGCGGCGGGATAGAGATGATTATCAGGATGCCCCAGTGAATCCCCGCGCCAGGCGCTGAGCAGCGTATGCAGATGGTCGGCAAAAGCGGCACCGCGCTCGGCAAAGGTCAGACCAAACGGCAAAAACGAATCCGGCGTGCCACCGGAGCCCAGCCCGATCTCCAGCCGCCCATCTGCCAGCAGATCCAGTACTGCGGCATCTTCAGCCACCCGCAGCGCATTTTCCATCGGCAGGGTGATGATGGCGGTGCCGAGCCGGATGGTGCGGGTCTGCGCGGCGACATGCGCCAGGAAGAGCAGCGGCGACGGCAGACCCCCCTCATCCTGATGAAAATGGTGCTGAGCAATCCACGCATTATCAAATCCGCAGCGTTCGGCATGCTGGATCTGTTCGGTGGCCAGCTGATAGCGCTGTTTCGCCGGCACCTTATCCAGCAGTCGGGTAAAAAATCCGAGACGTCGGCTCATGCTGACTCCTTGTGGGTTAAGGGAATAAGCGGAGGAATGGCAGCCATTAATTCCCGGGTATAAGGATGCTGTGGTGCACTGAAAATCGTGACAACGTCACCTTGCTCTGCGACTTCGCCCGCTTTTAACACCGTGACGCTGTCGGCAATCTGCCGCACCGTCGCCAGGTCGTGCGTGATAAACAGATAGGTCAGACCCAGTTCGGCCTGGAGCTGCTGCAACAGGTCGAGGATTTGCGCCTGCACCGTGACGTCCAGCGCCGAGGTCGCCTCATCCAGTACCAGAATCTCCGGCTTGCAGATCAGTGCCCGGGCAAGAGCCACACGCTGCCGCTGACCGCCGGAAAGTTCGTGAGGATGACGTGACAGAAGAGAGAGCGGCAGCGCCACCCGCGTGGTCATCGCTTCTACGCGCTCACGGCGCTGACTGCGGCTCAGCCGCTCAAAATTACGCAGTGGCTCTTCGATAATTGCATACAGCGTCTGACGCGGATCGAGCGAGGCAAACGGGTTCTGATAGACAAACTGGATCTTCCGCCGCAGCTGACGCAGCGCCTCGCCGCGTAATCCGTTGACCACGATGCCATCCAGCGTCACCTCGCCGCTGTCTGCGGTTTCAAAACCCATAACGATGCGCGCCAGCGTGGTTTTGCCTGAGCCGGATTCGCCTACCAGTGCATGCGTAGTGCCGCGCGCCACCTGAAAGCTGACCTGGTTCAGCGCCTGCAAACGCTGCTGTTTGCCCAGCGAAAAGCTTTTCATCACGCCGGTTGCCCGGATGGCGGGGGCAGAAAAACGGGCGGTTGCAGATTTAACTCTGGCGGGTCGCTGTGGTGCCGCATCATTCAGTAACTGACGGGTATAAGGATGAGCAGGCGCGCTGATAACCTGTTCAGTGCGGCCCGATTCCTGAATCTCGCCGTGACGAAACACGATAATACGATCTGCGCGTTGCGCCGCCAGCGCCAGGTCGTGGGTGACAAACAGCACGGCGGTGCGGGATTCCTGCCGCAGGTTGTCCAGCAGATCGAGAATGCGCTTTTGCACCGTGACATCCAGCGCGCTGGTCGGCTCATCCGCAATAATGATCTCCGGCTGCAGGGCGAGAGCAATGGCGATCAATACCCGCTGCTTCATGCCACCCGACAGCTGATGCGGATACTGCTTAACCCGCTGTTCCGGATGGCTAAGGCCGACGCGATTCAGCAGGTCAACCACCCGCTGCTGGCGCTGCGCTGACGGTAATTTCAGGTGCAGTCGCAGGATCTCTTCCACCTGTTCGCCGACCGTTTTCACCGGATTCAGGGAATTACCGGGATCCTGCGGTACCAGACTGATGCGCGCACCGCGCAGGGTATCGAAACGCTTTTGCGACCACTGACTGATATCCACGCCGTTGAGCAGGATTTCGCCCCCTTCGCGGCGGCCATTTTCCGCCATCAGACCCATTATCGCCTGTGCGGTGGTGGTTTTACCGGAGCCGGACTCCCCGACCAGCGCCACCATCTCACCGGGCTGCAGCTCGAAGCTGACGTTATGTACCACCGGCTGCCAACGGTTGCCGCTGCGATAGCTTAGCGTGAGATTGTTGACCACGAGTAACGGCTGAGCGCTCATCGGCGTCCTCCTGAAAGTTGCTGGCTGATGCGGTTGGCTGCGAGCACCACAGCGACCACCACCACACCAGGAAAAGTGGTCAGCCACCAGGCGGTAGCCAGATAATTACGCCCTTCAGCGATTAACAGACCCCATTCCGGCACCGGCGGCGGGGTGCCGTAGCCGAGGAAACTCAGAGTCGACAGCGCCAGAATCGCCTGACCAAATTGCAGGGCGGCATAGGCGATCACCGGCGTCAGCGCATTGGGAAGAATGTGACGCCACAACACGCTGAAAAAGCGGCCGCCGCTGCCGTAAGCCGCTTCGACATACTCACTGTGACGGATGCGCACCACTTCGGCGCGTGCCAGTCGGGCGAAGCTGGCGATGGAGGCAATGCCCACTGCTAATGCGGCATTCAGGGTGCCGAAACCGAGTAAAATCAGCACGCTCAGAGAGAGCAGCAGCGCCGGAATCGCCAGCAGGACATCCACTGCGCGCATCACAATTGATTCAGTTTTGCCACCGATAGCGCCTGCCACCAGACCCAGCGCGGTACCTGCCAGCAGTCCGATCGCCACCGCCATGACGGCGGCGGAGAGCGAATGGGACGCGCCGTAAACGATGCGGGCAAAAAGATCGCGGCCGAGCTGATCGGTGCCGAGCCAGTGTCCGGCCTGCGGAGCGAGTCGCTGTGCACCCGCAATTCCTTCAATCGGGCTGGCCTGGGTAAAGAGGGCCGGGAACAGGGCTGCCAGTACGGCCAGCAGCATGACTGAAACGGCGAGCCACAGGCCCGGCGAGAACTGTAAAGTGCGCCTCTTTGCCGCCACGGGTTGCCGCGCAGCAGCGTAATCAACCAGACTCATGTTGCACCTCGTAACAGCTGTAAGCGCGGGTCAAAGAGCGGCATCAGCAGATCCACCAGCAGGTTGATCACCACAAAACCCAGCGCGGAGATCATCACCACCGCCTGCAATACCGCCACATCCTGATTGTTCACCGCCTGCTGCGTCAGCTGTCCCAGACCGCCCAGGCCAAACACCGTTTCGGTAATCAGCGCACCGGCAATCAGTTCTCCCAGCAGCAGTCCCGCCACGGTGAGCACCGGCAGCATGGCGTTGCGCAGGATGTGCCGCCACAGCACATAGTGCTCGCTGGCTCCTTTGGCGCGCGCCACCGCCACAAAAGGCCGGGTTGAAACCTCATCGATGCTGCGCAACAGAATCTGAGCCAGCGGCGCTGAGATCGGAACGGCGACCGTAATAATGGGCAGAATCAGTCCCTGCCACGGTGAGGGATTGATTACCGGGATCCAGCGCAGCTGGAATGAGAAGAGCTGAATCAGGGCTATGCCGAGCCAGAAGGTCGGCACTGAGATAAACAGCGCGGGCAGTGACTGCAGCAGATTACGCAGGCCGCGCAGGGCAGGCAGCCGCGACAGTGTCGCCAGCACGAATGCCAGCAGTGTCGCCAGCAAAAAGCCGCACAGGGCCAGTCGCAGCGTGCCAGGCAGATTGCTGGTCAGCAGTTCACTGACCGGCACGCCCGCCTGCACCGAATAGCCGAAGTCGCCGTGCAGTATCGCCACCAGCGTGTGCAGATATTGCTGCCACAGCGGGCTGTCCGCGCCATAGGCCTGACGCATCTCAGCAATCTGCTGCGGACTCAGGCCGAGATCCGGATTCTGAAACTTGATCAGGACCGCATCGCCTGGCAGCACCTGTAGCAGCACAAACGACAGGGTAAACGCGGCCCACAGGACCAATACACCCAGGCCAGCACGTTGCAGCAGATAATGACGCATCCTCACCTCCGGTTACTGTTTTTCCAGCCAGGCGCCATAGAGTGCCGGACGGCCTACCGCTTCAAAACTGACCCCTTTCAGCCAGGGCGCACCGGCATAGACCTGCGGCTCTTCGAAGATCGGAATCACATAGGCCTGGTCCAGCAGATAACGCTGAACGTCACCGGTCAGCTGTAAACGTTTTGCCGGGTCAACTTCAGCGGAGATGGCGACCAGAAGCTGGTTCAGCTTGTCATCGCGGAAGTTTTTCACTTTATCGCTGGAGCCGCCTTTCTGCAGCAGGTTGTCGCGGTTAGCCGGGTAGAAGCTGCTTTTGATCACGTCGGGATCGGCGCGGCCGACTTCGGTGACGTTCAACGGGGTCTTAAGGGGGTCGAGATTATCCAGCGTTTTGCTGCCGGCATCGCCCGCTTTAACGCTGAGGGCGACGCCCGCCTGGCGCCACTGCTGCGCCACCAGTTGCAGCACCTCTTTGTTTTGCGGCTGCGGCAGTGATTCATAGACGGTTAGCGCCAGTCGCTGGCCAGCTTTTTCACGGATGCCATCGGCACCCGGTTGCCAGCCCGCCTGGTCCAGCAATGCCTTCGCTTTTGCCAGATCAAAAGTGAGTTTGTCCGCCAGATTGACGTAGCCGGCGGCGGTGGTCGCCACGACCGAGGTTGCCTGCGGATAGTTCGGCGAGAAGAGCGTCTCAACCACCTGTTTGGCATTGGTGGCGTGCAGCAGCGCCTGACGCACCCGGATATCGCTGACCAGCGGATTATCCGGACGGAAGCTGAGGCTGTCGTTTACGCCACGGGTCGGCGCGGCATAAACCGGGACGTTCTGATCTTTAGCCTGCTTCTCGTCGTAGGCCTGCACCTGACGGATCAGGCCTGCCTGGCCCGCCAGCAGTGCACCGATGCGCACGCTGTCTTCCGGCGTCACGATCACTTTTATCGCATCCAGATTGGCCGGACCTTGCTGCTGAATGTTTTTCGGTCCCCACTGATAATCTTTACGCGCTACCAGATCCACCTCCCGACCGAGCTTCTCATCACTAACTACAAACGGGCCGGAGCCGATAATGTGACGGGCATCGCCCAGCTGATCGAAACTTCGCGCCAGGGTACTCAGTGAGACCAGGCCAGAGCCAATGGTGGCGGTGCCCTGCAAAAATCCGGGTGAGGGCTTTTTAAAATAGAATTTCACCGTCAGCGGGTCGATCACCTCGCTGCGTTCATAGTTATTAATCACTTCCGATACCGGCAGGCGCAGCGCTTTATTTCCCAGCCCGTAGGTATCAAAGTTTTTCGCCACCGCGTTCGCATCTAATGGTGTGCCATCGGAAAAAGTCACGCCAGGCCGTAATTTAAAGGTGTATTCGGTTTTGTCGGCGTTGGTAGTCCAGCTTTCTGCAATCCAGGGTTCAACCTGCAGCGTTTCGGGATTCTGCCAGGTTAATTTATCGGTAATCTGATTGAGAATGCCGCCATTAGGGTAAAAGCCGCCGGCAGGCGGATAGAGGTTGGTATGTGCCTGCTGTTCAAGATAAATCAGCGTACCGCCTTTGACCGGTGCAGCCACCGCGTTAAAGGTCAGCGTCCCGGCAAGTAAAGTAAAAACCAGCGTTTGTGCGCGTGGTTTAAGGGGAAATAACGTCTTCATGGTGAATTCCTTTGTTATCAATTGCCTCAGCAGGCGGAATCATCATCGAATGACGCAACACACAGATAAAGTAACGATTTGGTCAAAGCTTATCTGAAAAAAATAAATGCGGGATTGGGTGGTTGATATTAGTCTGAATGGGATGACCTAAGATAAACGTTCAAAGTGTAAATCGGCATCCATTGCCAGAGCAGGGAGCCCATGAATAGAGTGTAAGATGAGGCAGTGTTGAAACACTGGACATGCCAGAAAACGCTGAAGTTTTCCGTTGCATAAGCACTGCCCCGTTTAGCTAAAATCGTACTTAAGTTATCGATAGACTTTTAAGGAGATCCTGCAATGCATATTCAGATAAGTCCTTTTTGGCTAAACGTAATCCGGGTGGCTTCATTCAGATCAATGTTTTTTAAAGCCTCAGGTTCTACCCAGATAATCTCCTGAAACTCTTCATTGAAGGTTATTGTTCGGTTTGCGCTCAGACAATCAAAGATAAGATAGATCATATAAATTTCTTCAGTCATTCCATCAGAATAGGTTTTGATTCTGACATCATCCCGAAACGTCCAGGGTGTGATATTTGTTATCTTGAGCGCCTCGCCTAATTCTTCCCTGATTTCCCGCTTTAATGCTTCTTCGATTGTTTCACCTGGCTCCATTCCGCCGCCTGGCAAAGCCCACTGTCCAGGAAAAACACCCCTGTCAGATGCCATTTTACATAGCAAATATTTACCCTCATTTTGAATGACCGGGCACACAATGACTCTCTGTCGCATTACTTCTCCTTATTGATGTTAAAAATTCCAGATCTGAAATGGGCGGTTCAGAAGGCCGATAGTTGTTTTGTCATTTTTCTGGTCATACTTACCGCTCAACAGCTTAGCGAGACAATGCTTCTGACACCGATGTCACAAAAGTGGCATTCCTGTTATAAAAACCAGGAAGCACTCTTAAGAATCCTCAAATCAGAAAGATTATAACCATGGGCATTGTAAGGGTATGGTGCGGCGATCACGCTTTAATGATGCCGTAATCGGATTCTTTATGGTTAGCAGTGCGGGCAAGTACTATATCGCACTGCTAAATATATTCGATTATTCCGTGCACAATTTCCGCTGGTCTGCTCGTAGAAAAGCGCTGACCAGAACCAGCCACAGCAGACCGCAGATCAGGTTCACCACACTGAAGCCGCCGGTGCCGTAACTAAAATAGGCGGTTTTGGCTGCTTCAATGCCCAGCGCAATAATCAGAATACTCACCATGCCGAGCATCGCTGCCACGCTGCCTTTTCCGGCGCTGCTGGAAAAAAGCGTCATGCGATAAAGTCCGGCACTGACCAGCCCGGCACCGAAGCCGTAGAGGCTAATTCCGGCAGTCAGCCACAGATAGCTTTGCGGATTTAGCACGGTAGCGGTTACTGCGATTGCCAGCCCGCAGACCACCGGCCAGGCACCGAGCCGTAACGGCTGTTCAATGGGCAGACGGCTGGATAAGCGTCCCAGCGTCAGGTTGCCCGCAATCATGGCGGCGAAGACCGGCAGCTGTAATAACGCATAGTCGATGCGGCTGAGTCCCGCATCGTGAATTAAAATCACCGGCGACAATGCGACCCATGCGATGCAGGGCACAGTGACCAGTCCGATGGCCAGCGAGCCACGCATCACCTGACGATCCTTCAGCAATGCCGCGTAACCGCTGATAATCGATCGCAGCGACAGCGGTTTCTGCCGGTCGCCTGCGGTTTCGGGCATCGCATACCACAGACCCGCCAGCGCCAGCGCCGCGACAGCGCCAATCAGCCAGAACAGGGTGCGCCATTCACCTACGGTAAGAAAAGCCGCGCCCGCCAGCGGACCGGCCAGCGGGGCCAGCAGGGCGACGTTGGCCATCAGCGCCATCATTTTGATGCTGAGCGATTCCGTAAACGCCTCCTGCACCGCCGCGTAGCCTACCGCGCCAATAAAACAGAGGCTGACGCCCTGCAGAAAACGCAGCAGGACGAACTGCTCAATGCTTTGCACCCAGTGCGTCGCCACACACGAGAGCATAAAAAAGGCCACGCCGCTAAGTAGCACTGGACGCCGCCCGATACGGTCAGAGAGGGGGCCAAGCAGCCATTGCAGCATAATGCCACCGGCCAGATAGGCGGTGAGCGAAGTAGAGACCCACTCCGGCCCGACCTTAAATTCCTGAGTCACCAGCAGCATGCCGGGCTGGATCATGTCGTGAGCGATATAGGTGGCGAACTCAAACAACACCAGCGACAGCGGAAAAATCAGATGTCGTCGGGTCAGTTGCGCGATCGGTTCGAAAGAAACCATTACAAATACCTGCGATAAAGCCATTAAAAAAGCGGCCACCAGGGTGACCGCATAATTTCAGCGTGACGGTGTAACGCTTATCGCCAGCGGGCGATCGGGTTATTCAGCGTTCCGGCGAACTTGAGGTTCTCAGCGGGATCGGCGAGGTTTATCATCTGCTGGTTATTCGCCAGCTGCAGGCGGTTCAGACAGGAGCGGGTAAACTCCGGCGCGAACATGTCATAGCGCGCGAACTTAGTGGCATGCTCCGGGTGCGCCTGCTGGTAATCCTTCACGCACTGCGCCACCGCCTGCCAGAACTCTTCCTCCGGCAGCGTTCCTGACTGATGCAGAATCGCGCTGATAAAGCGGAAGATGCAGTCAAACACATCGGTGAAGATCGAGAGCAGCTTCAGGTTCTCCGGCACATCCACCGCCAGACGCTGCACGCCTTCCGGCAGCACCGCATCCGGATTCATCACGGCGATCTCTTCGCCGATATCCTTCATGTATGCACTGACCGGCACGTTGTTCTCCAGCAGCATGATGAGGTTTTCACCGTGCGGCATAAACACCAGGTCATGCTGATAGAAGCAGTGCAGCAGCGGGCTGAGATAGCAGGTCAGGTAGCGTTCTATCCACTGCTTCGCGGGCAAACCAGAATCCGCTATCAGCGCTGGCAGCAGTGCCTGCTGATGGTGATCGACGTGCAGGAAAGAGGCCATGGTCATCAGACGCTGGCCGGGTTGCAGGCTGGCCGCAGGATTATCCCGCCACAGCGCTGCGAACATCTTTTTATAGGCGGAGTCGCCTTTGATCGCCTGCTCATAGTAGCGGTTGTGATAGCCGACCGCCGCGACTTCGCGCAGGATGCGGAAATCACAGCGATTCAGCCACGCATCGCCAGCAACCAGTTGTTCCAGCCAGCCGTTTATCGCGGGCGTTGTCGCCATATAGTAGGGCGACAGTCCGCGCATAAAGCCCATGTTCAGCACCGACAGGGCGGTTTTCACGTAGCGCTTCGTGGGCTGGCTGCGGTTAAAGAAGGTGCGGATCGACTGCTGCGCCTGGTAAGCATCGTCTCCGGTGCCGAGATAAACAATATCGTGACTGGCGATGTCCGCCGCAAACACGGTCAGCAGCTTGTTCTGCCACTGCCACGGATGCACCGGCATCAGGATATACTCCTCAACCGCCAGCCCTTTATTCACCAGCTGCGCAGTAAACTGCTCCAGGGTGGTGTCGCCCAGTTCATCACGCATCAACTGCTCATAGCTCAGCTCGCTGAGGCTGGAGAAATGGGCGTTGCGGCGATGAACCGCGACCCAGATGAGGTGAACGGGCGCGGCGGCCTCGGGCGCATACGCCAGATAATCATGGGCATCGAAGCCAATACGCCCGTTGTTGGCAACAAAGCAGGGATGGCCTTCGGTCATCGCCGCTTCCACCGTCTGGAAATCGGCTGAGACCAGCGCCTGGCTGTCAGGATTATTCTTCTGCAGCTTATAAACGCTGCTGCACAGCGTGCTGCTGATCTCTTCCATGTAGGTCGCCAGCAGCGCCTGTGTAATACCGATCTCCCCGTTAAACTCCACGATAAACTTCAGCGCATCCAGCGGCAGATCACGACCGTTCTCCTGCTTGCGCAGTGAGCCGGCATCGATTTCCCAGTGATCCAGCGCCAGCCG
This sequence comes from Pantoea sp. PvP021, assembly GCF_054056055.1. Lineage (NCBI taxonomy): Bacteria > Pseudomonadati > Pseudomonadota > Gammaproteobacteria > Enterobacterales > Erwiniaceae > Pantoea > Pantoea sp. PvP021. The sequence continues at coordinate 484,776 of NZ_JBSRXX010000002.1, forward strand.
CGACGCCCGGAAATGGTAGCTCGCTTCACCGCCTGGCACCGCAAGCTGATAGCTGCCGTCGCCCGACTCCTGTGGCGTAATGATTTTCTCATGCGCGAACTCGGCAATCGCTTTACGGATCAGCATGCGGTTTGCCTGCGCCCAGTGGTCGCCCGTCAGATGTGTACCGTTCATCAGCGAAGAGGGGGTGTTCATAGTCTGCGACTCCTGCAGTAACGCGTGTTGATAATCTTCCCGCTGGCAAAAGGCCAGCCAGGCGGTTTTATGACCCATGTCGATGGTGTGCTGATAGCGGAACCCGGCACGCTTATTCAGCACGTGAATCTTCTCATTGCGCACATCTGGCTCTACCACCACGCGGCGCACCTCGGGGCGGCTGAACATGTAGTCCATCACCAGCGTGAAGACCTGCCAGCTGAAGGCTCTGATCGGCTGGCTGGCGGGGGCAATCAGAATATGCATGCCGTAATCATCGGGTGCGGCAGGATAAAATTTGCCGACCTCATCGTCGCTGGCGCGATAGCACTCAATCAGGCAGACCGGCTGGTCGTTGCAGCAACCAATCAGCGCAGCATGGGGATCGGCTGCAGTCAGCGTCTGATAGAACTCAGCGACCTGATTCAGGCTCTGCTGCTGCATGCCCCAGAAGCGGGCGTAATCGCGGGTGACCCAGCTATGAATCAGCGGCGCATCGCTGGCGAGCATGGGCCTCAGGGTGAACTGGCCTGCGGGGCGGGCGGCGCTGAACAGTGTTTGTGAACTCATCTCAGTGCTCCGATTTAGCCGGGAAGGTCTGGAAGGCAATCTGACGCTCGATCGGGTAGACCTCGCGTCCGGTCAGTTCGCGCAGCAGCACCGAGTTGCGGTAGCAGGCCATGCCGAGATCCGGCGTAACAAAGCCATGGGTGTGCAGTTCGGCGTTCTGCACGAAGATCTGATTGTGATAATCGATGCTGTAGTTGCGCTGCACGTCGTAGCGGCCTTTGTCATCCCAGCGCAGGCGGGCGTTGATGCCCTCTAAAAACATCGGTGGCTGGTAGTGATAGCCGGTCGCCATCACCAGTCCTTCGGTGCGACGGGTGAAGGTGCAATCCTGCTCCTCCTGATGCAGCGTCAGCTCGAACTCTCCCTGTGGCCGCCAGCGCATAGCGGTCAGCGCCGAGTGAGTAAACAGGTTAACGTTCAGATCGCCGTCGAGCTGTTTGACATACATCAGGTCATAAATGTCGTTAATCAGGCTGCTGTTGATGCCTTTGTAGAGATTCTTGTGGCGCGCATTCAGTTCGTCCCGGGTGCTGGCGGGCAGCGCGTGGAAATAGTCGACCCACTCCGGCGAGGTCATCTCCAGCGTGAGCTTGGTGTACTCCAACGGATAGAAGCGCGGCGCGCGGGTGATCCAGTTGAGCTGATAGCCAAAGCGGTCGATATCGGTCAGCAGGTCGTAGTAGATTTCTGCCGCGCTCTGGCCGCTGCCCAGCACGGTGATGGAACGCTTCTGCTGCAGTTCCGCTTTGTTGACCAGATAGTGGCTTGAGTGCGTCAGGCGCTGGCGGTGCGGCTGGCTGCACTCCGGCATCCAGGCTTTAGGCCCGGTGCCGAGGATCAGATGTCGTGCCAGATAGTTCTGTTTCTGACCATTCCGGGTGTCGGTCACCTGGAGTTGATAGACGCCAGCCGCCTCATCGTAGCTGACATACTCAACGTGGCTGTTCCAGCGCAGATTAGAGAGCCGTGAACTGGCCCACTGGCAGTACTGATTATACTCTTTGCGCATCAGGAAGAAGTCTTCACGGATATAAAAAGAGTATAATTTCCCCTTTCCCTTCATGTAGTTAAGCAGGCTGTAAGGGCTGGTCGGATCGGCGAGTGTCACCAGATCGGCCATAAACGGCGTCTGCAGATGGGCATTTTCCAGCATCATGCCGGTGTGCCAGTCAAAGCCCGGGTTCTCATCCAGGAAAAGACCGTTCAGTCCCTCAACCGGCTCACTCAGACAGGCCAGACTCAGGTTGAAAGGGCCGATACCGATACCAATAAAATCGTAAACGGAATTATTCATTTCAGAGCTCTCACTGTTTCGCCGCGTTCAGCGCAGACGCACGTACCTGCTCGCGGCCATAGTGCGCGATCAGGCTCAGCACATCTTCGATGTCGGCGATGGTCGTGGTGGGATTTAACAGGGTGAATTTCAGGTACTGACGCCCATCGACTTTGGTTCCTGCAATCACTGCGTTGCCGGAGCGGAAGAGCGCTTTACGGATAGCGGCGTTGATTTCGTCGATCTGTGCGTCGCTGGCGTTTTTGCCGGGCACGTAGCGGAAAATCTGAGTCGTCAGCTCAGGCGCGTGCAGCACTTCGATAGCAGGATGCGCAGTTAACCGCTCATGAGCCGCCTGTGTCAGCTCTATCAGCGTATCGAAAGCGTCACCCAGCGCCGCCGGACCCATCACGCGCAGGGTCAGCCACATTTTCAACGCATCAAATCGGCGGGTGGTCTGAATGCTTTTGTTGACCAGATTCGGTGTGCCTTCCTGCTGGGCACTGAGCGGATTCAGGTAATCTGCATGGTGCGTGACATGCTTCAGGTTGTGGCTGTCCCGCACAAAGAACGCACCGCAGCTGACGGTCTGGAAGAAAGATTTGTGATAATCGACGGTGACGGAATCAGCCCGTTCAATGCCATTCAGGCGTGAGCGATGATTCTCTGAGACCAGCAGCCCACAGCCGTAAGCGGCGTCAACGTGCATCCACAAACCATAATTGTCACAGAGACGGGCAATCTCCGGCAGCGGATCGATGCTGCCAAAGTCCGTGGTGCCGCTGGTGGCAACCACAGCAATCGGGATCAGCCCTTCACTGCGACATTTCTCGATCTCCTGCGCCAGGCACGCTGCGTCCATACGGTAGTGGGCGTCGTGATCAACGGCGATAACTGCGTCATAGCCCAGCCCTAAAATCGCCATCGATTTCTGGATGCTGAAGTGGCTGAGTTTCGAGGTAAACACCCGCCATTTCGACGCGGTCTCAGGCAGGCCGCGATGTTTAATCAGATGCCCCGGATGATGTGCCGCGCACCAGCTATCACGCGCCAGCAGCATTGCCATCAGGTTGGATTGGGTGCCACCGCTGGTGAAGATCCCATCAGATCCGGCAGGCAGGCCGATGCGGCCAAGCGTCCAGTCGATCACCTTCTGCTCAATCAGCGTACCGCCTGCGCTCTGATCCCAGGTGTCGACCGAGCTATTCACCGCCGCCATAATCTGCTCAGCCATCAGAGAGGGCAGTACGACCGGGCAGTTCAGGTGCGCCAGATATTTAGGGTGGTGAAACCAGACGGCGTCACGCAGATAGAGCTGACTCAGCTCTGTCAGAGCGTCATCGTTGTTACCCAGCGGACGATCGAGATCGACCTCACTGAATTCCGCCGCCAGTTCATGGGGCAGGATACCGCTGAAAGGCTTCTCAACGCCGGTAACGGTACGGGTCATCAGCGCCAGCACCTCCTGAGTCTGCTGCGACCAGGCCGCCAGTTGCTGATCGTTAAAAATAGCCGTTTCGGCACCGCTGGCATTGGATGCTGGCGCGAGATCCTGTGCCGCCTGAGTGGATGAGCGTAAAAGCATGTTCAGTTCCTGTGCGTTAATACCAGTGACCCTGCCGACGTAAGGTCAGCAGCGTTGGATGTCCGCTCAACAACTCCAGTAAACATAAAACTAACTAACCAGATAAAAACCCTGACCATTAAATGGATTAGTGTTTTCACCTTAAAAAGAGTAAATACCGCATATTATTTGTGGATTTGGCAGCGTTAAACGCTTTGTTATATGCGGATGAGAGTGTAAATGTTAATCATTATCATTCAAATGTTTTGTTGTTAAATTTTATTTATTAGTATGTCTAATGTTGAAAATGTGATGTTGATCACTTTTCTGGATCGGAATAGTCCTTTTTTTACTAGGTTTAGCGCCAGCAATTCATTCAGAACTCATCTGCGTGTGTTCCATGTTGGAAACATTAGCTTTGTGGGTTAGAATGTTTCCAACATGGAAAGTTTGAGAGAAAAATGCATATCATCTCAAGAGGGCCGTTCAGGGAAGCGGCAATAATTTATCCAAATCATGCCTCCGCACTGGATGCGGCTTATCTGGTCCTAAGGGACGAAAACTTTGCCACGCCAGATGCGCTGAAAATTCGCTTTCAGAGCCTTGACCGCATGAAGTACCGGGAAAAGTGGTGGGTAATCGATGTGGGCGGAAACAGCCTGAGAATCATGTTTTATGCTGACTTTGATCGCGGCAAAATTTTTATCAAACACATCGTGACGCATGCGGAATATGACAAGCTGGTGAAGAAGTACCGGGAGAGTAAAGAATGATTACCGAAGCAATCCAGGCGACCAATGACCTGGTCAGAATTGTTCCCTTTCTGGGAGGCAGTACCGATAAAAGGGACTACGAGCAGGCGCTGGAACTGGTTGAATATCTGGTTGAGCACCAGCCGGACAGCCCGTTAGTAGAGATACTGTCTGATAAAGTCGCCCGATACGAAAACAGCGCCCCTGAGTTCGCTGCGTTTAACGCGCGTACTGATGCTATTCCGCGCGGAGTAGCACTTTTGCGAGTCATCATGGATCAGCACGGCCTGACTCAATCCTCTTTTGCGGATGAAATAGGGCAGCGCTCTTATGTCAGTCGTATCCTGCGTGGTGATCGTCCTTTGACGGATAAACATAAAGCCCGACTGGCAGCGCGTTTTAACCTGCCGTTTGAAGCATTCGCTGAATAACTTAGCCTGAACTTATATGAGTGCGGTTTTTTTTCTGGAAACTGAATGATGAAGGTATTCCGCAAACAACCAGAAAGCGCTCATTGCCCTTTCTGGTTGCCATTAAGCGTTACTATTACCCTGCATTCGTTTCTACAGGCACCTTCTTTTTAGCCGTAAAGTTATAAATCACTAACAAGCCAAAAATGCCGGTGATAATCATAGTAATGGTTCCCTTATCCATAAAGTGAGCCATATTACCCAGCAGGATGCCGGTGACGCCGAAGTCGGTATCCGAGAAGGTGGTGTTGGTCAGCCCTATCTGTCCGAGTACCGGCAGCAGGGCGACAGGCAGGAAGGTAATTAACAGGCCATGAGCAAAGGCACCGCAAATCGCACCACGCTTGCCGCCGGTCGCATTACCAAACACGCCAGCCGTAGCGCCACAGAAGAAGTGAGGAACCACACCCGGCAGAATCAATACCCAATGCAGCTGACCGAGAACAAACAGCCCCACCAGGCCACCGACAAAGCTGGAGATAAAGCCAACCAGCACCGCATTCGGGGCGTAGGGGAAAACAATCGGGCAATCCAGCGCCGGTCTGGCTTCCGGAACCAGTTTTTCTGAAAAGCCGGTAAAGGCAGGGACAATTTCAGCCAGGATTAAGCGCACACCCTGCAGAATGATAAAGACACCCGCCGCAAAGGTAATAGCCTGGATAAAGGAGTAAACCAGGTAGTTCTGACCATTGCTGAAATTAGCCTCTACATAGTCTTTACCGGCAGACACCGACAGGATTAAGTAGATAATCATCATCGTCAGAGATATCGAGATGGTACTGTCACGCAAAAAACTGAGGTTTTTTGGCATGTTCATCTCTTCGGTGGATTTAGATCCTTTGCCTACCAAAGAGCCGATCCAGCCTGATAAGACATAGCCAATTGTCCCGGTATGCGCCAGCGCGACATGGTCGCCACCAATGATCTTACGCATATAGGGCTGGGCGATCGCCGGGAAGGTGGCCATCAGAATGCCCAACAGCAGTGACCCGGTGTAAATAAGATGAATACCTTCAAAACCAGCAACCGATAAAATAATCGCGATCATACAGGCCATATAAAACGTCACATGCCCTGAGAGGTAGATATATTTCAGTCGGGTGAAGCGGGCGACAACGATGTTGGCGACCATGCCGAAGGCCATGATCATCGTGGTAGGCGCACCATATTTTGCCAGAGCGATAGAGACCATCGCTTCGTTATTAGGAATGATGCCCTGAACATCAAACGCATGTTTGAAAATGTCGCCCAGTGGCGTCAGTGAACCGACCAGAACGGTTGCGCCGCCTGCCAGTACCAGGAAGCCCAGAATAGTTTTTACCGTGCCCTTGATAACATCAGGAAACGGCTTCTTCTGCGCAATCAGTCCGAAAAATGCCACCAGTCCGACTAATATAGAGGGCACTTTCAGCACGTCGACGACGAACTGCAAAAGATTTTGAGTAAACATATTAACCTCGAGGGTAAGGTGTTTATCTAATTATTAGCGTCACTTTTTCTCAAAATACTCACGTATTTTCTGCTCCACTTCTTTCAGGTCAATGATGTTATTAATGATGATGACCTTCTGTTCAGGAAGGTTTGCGCTATAAGCAATGTCTTTGGCCATAACAAAAACATCTGCCACATCGGGGGTGACAGAGCCGAGATCCGAATGTTCCACTTCAGCTTCAACACCGATCGTTTTAAGCACTTTCTTGATGTTCATTTCCATCATGAAGCTGCTGCCTAAACCTGAACCACACACCGCCATAATTTTCATATCAAACCTCATTAACTAATGATTAAAAGTCGCGTTTCAACGGGCAGACTAAACGCCTGATAAAATCGTCATGAGCGCTTCTTTGCTGCTCGCATTGAATATCTGCGCCATGATCTCTTCATCGGACAGCACTTCCGCCAGCTGGGAGATCATTTCGATATGGCTATTACTGTCCGGTGCGGCAAACATGAAAATAGCCTTCACCGGATCGTTTTCTTCGGAGTCAAATTTCACTGCTGTACCCAGCAGCACAATCGACAACCCCAGTTTGTGTGCGCCTTGTTCCGGGCGTGCGTGGGGCATGGCAATCTGGGGCGCGATGACAAAAAAGGGGCCGATCTCCTCTTTTTGCTGAATAATCGCATCAATATAATCCTGCGATATTGCGCCCTCACTGAGCAGAGGACGTCCCGCAATAACTAACGCTTCCTGCCAGTCAGTCACGCTTTCGACGTACTGGATTTTCTCGTTATTTAACCACTTAGCCAGGTGTGACATCGTCTTACTCCTCCTGTTTAAATGCGCAATAAAATTTAACTAAACGCATAAACCGTGTGGCGTTTGCCTGCTCCCGGTTACGCATAACCCATCTCATATAAAATTTTCTCAACCGGAACAGGGCCTGTTATGCATTCCGATTTTTCATAAATTCCTGAGTATGTACAGTCAGTTTCCCTCAAAACCCCCGTTATCACTTTTTTAGATAAACTTTCTGTCAGCAGAGCGAGACAAAAATCGAATGTAGTAAAAGGAGGTAACATCCTTAAAAGTCATGATTTTCATGTAGTTATTAAAAAAATATTTTCTCATTGTTCAGATGGGGTTATATTTCACAACGGTCATCACATCTGTACATGTTAAAGGTGTCTAGTCATCCTGATGATGTCCTTCGACGTGTACGGACACAACATGTAAAGTTAAAATATTGCTTATCAGGCTTAACATCAGTGCCAATTTGATAAGTTGATCACATATTCAGCTAGCGGAAGTGGTACTCATCCGGCAATGTCAGGCAGAACTGTACTGACACGGATTAGAGGGAGTCTGTCCTTCACTCAAACGGGAAGAAAGCCAATGGTTGATGGCATTACTGAAAAACAAAAAGAGGTTGTTGATTACATCCTCAATAAAATTAAGGATGATGGCCTTCGACCCGGAGAGAAACTGGATACCGAAATATCAATTGCCAAAAGTATCGGCATTACTCGCGCAACGGTGCGTGAAGCCACACGCATTCTGGTGGAGCAGCAGAGAATTTACCGGGTTAAAGGGTCGGGTATTTTTGTCGGTTCCACGGAGATGAGTAGCCAGGCGAACCGATATCATGTGCTTTCACCTTTTGATTATCAGGCGCAAAGAAATGGTCATAAAGGTGTAAGAAAAATCATATCGGTCAGCATAATCAAGGTTCCTTCTGCTGATATCGCTCAGGCGCTGCGTATTAAAAACAGCGATCAGATCTATAAAATTTTACGCCTGATGTGTTTCGATGACATCCCGGTAGCTCTGGAACATATTCACCTGCCGGTTAATATGTTTAGCAGCATGGAGTTCAGCAAGCTGGAACTATCAAAATATGCCTACATTGAAGAAGTTACCGGTAAGAAAGTGCAGCTAAGGGACCAGCATTTAACGGCCGTCAATCTTACGGATACACAGTCGCTTACTCTGCTTAATTTAGCAGAAGGGGATGCTGTCATTCAGCTTAATGAAACTGTTTATCTCGACGACGGCGTTCCATGTGAAGTGAATGTGGCGCTTATCAACACCCGATTTTTCCCGTTGAAACAAAATTCGCAACGGCCTTAGAAAAATACGCTTTGGACACCTGTTTTTACGGATATCAACGCTATTACTTTGCGCAGACATCGACAGGCAAGCGATCCTGAATCAGCTGACTCCGGGATGGAGTTTGCGCTTTGGCATGTAAGCAAGTGTGCCAGGCAGCATGCTTTAATCAGCCGCTCTCGGTACCATCAGACAAAATGATCTTTCATCTAAAAATAAAGTTGTTCAATATCATTATGATTTTAATGTACATGAGTAATTACTTGATGGCTTAACTTGTTTTTTCGCTAAAAAACCCAAAGAAATGCCATCACTTGATTGATATCAAAAACCCTTCCAATACTCTCTTGCTAAAAAGATATAACAGATGATTATTACACTGTCTGATAATAAAAGGGAGTTTGTAATGACTATTCCAGTTTATCTATGGCTTATGGATGATAGTGGTAAAACCATAAAAGGAAGCGTTGATGTAAAAGGCAGACAGGGAAGTATAGAAGTGAGCGAACTAATGCACTCTATTGAACAACCCACAGATACTTTAACCGGAAAAATCACTGCAAAATGCTTACATAGTTCATTCTCATTTATGAAAGAAATTGACAGTTCTTCTCCCTGGCTTTACAAAGCCCTGTGTACAGGGAAGACATTAAAGTCAGCAGTATTTAAATTCTATAGAATAAATAATAACGGACAGGAGGAGGAGTATTTTAGAACCAGCCTTGAGAACATTAAGGTTACAGAAGTAGATTCCCTGATGATGGGTGTTAAAAAACACCAGTGGGCCAGGCACAATCATGCTGAGTTTATTGATTTTTCCTATAAAAAAATTACAGGGCATTATCTGGACGGCAATGTCATTTATTCTGATTCATGGAACGAGAGGAATGGATAATGGCATGGGAATATGATGTCACAACACACACCTTCAGCCGCAATGGTGAAACATACACCGCAGATTACGCCGGGGCGACAGGTTATAAGAATTATTTTTCTCAGGAGTGCGTAAGCAGCAAAGGCCCACTACCCAGGGGCAGTTATACCATTGGTTCTCCGCATAATTCAGTTCATACCGGAAAATATACTCTCGACCTCACACCCGCTCTGAGCAATGCCATGTGTGGCCGCTCTACGTTTCGCATTCATGGAGCAAGCAAGAAGCATCCACTGGATTCATCTGAAGGTTGTATAATCGCTTCACTCAGTGTACGAAAAAGCATATGGGCAAGTGGTGACAGGGAGTTAAATGTTAAATGAAATCACTTCTTATCATTACAATATTTTCTCCTGCTGTGATGGCTACTCAGATGACTGGCTTCGGCGCCAGTTATTATGATGACAAATCATCCGTCACTTATCACGACACACGCAAAGACTTAGTTCCCGAAGTAATCATTGGTGACAGGCTTTTTGCAATGGAGTTTAGCCGCCTTGAAGACATTGCAAAACAGACCGGAGCTGTGGTTAACCAGGATAATCAGGCATCGTGGCTCTGCCTCACATCCAGAAATGTAAACTTCTGGTTTATTTCGGATAATGAGATGGGGCAGGGAGACTTAACGACGATAGCCATTGCGAGCGAGGGAAGGAAAAAAGAGTGTTCTGAATATAAAGGGTATTTGAATGTCTCTGTTACAGGTATCCCTTTACTCAACGCATCTTCAGACACTCTGTTCTCGACGTTCTCCAGTAAGCCAGAAGAGAAAATTAACCAATATTGCAATGATTCACGTCGATACGGAGAATTTACTCAGTTGAATTGCCTTCAATATTATCGTGAAAACAGCACAATCAAGGGCGTAATGATCAGCCAGGTTACGGCCAGTTAACAATATTCCGGAGGCTACATGCTGTGTAGCCTCTGACTTGTACGAATGCTTACAAGACTTATTTGCCAGCCTCATTTTTCTGCCCCGTTAAGAGTCGACTCAGTAATGCTCAATCCCTGATGAATGAAATTCCTGCAGTCGTGGCTAACAGCTGTCATCTCTCCATACGTAAGACGATTTTCTGCAAACCTTTGCCAGTTCGCCGATTTTACTCACCTGAATATCAGGCAACAAATAGCGTTATACGCAAAATATCTGCCTGATTACCTGTTTCAGAGCCCGTTTTCCCTCTTTCACTTCTCACTGTTCTCCATTATGACGAAATCAATAATGCATAAAACAATATGATGTTTTACCAATGATCGACTGCGCAGCACACTGGTCTGCAACCGGAATAAACAAGGACCAGGTGAATGGCATATCGATTAAGTCTGTTAGATAAAGCGCCCGTGCTGCAGGGTGAATCACCCACCGCGGCGCTGCAGCGCACGCTGCAGATGGCGCAGCGGGCAGAGGAGTGGGGTTATCACCGCTTCTGGCTGGCGGAACATCACAACACCGCGCAGCTGGCCAGTCCTTCACCTGAGGTATTGATTGCCTGGATCATTGCCCAGACACGACATATTCGCGTCGGATCGGGCGGCGTGATGTTGCAGCACTACAGCCCTTATAAAGTGGCAGAGAACTTTAATCTGCTCGCTTCGCTGGCACCGGGCCGTATTGACCTCGGCGTGGGCAAAGCACCGGGCGGACTTCCACTCTCCACCCATGCGCTGCAACAGGGTGTTGATGCCGCTAAAAAAGGAAGCTTTGCCGAACAGCTTCAGCTGCTTGATAGCTGGCTGAAGCCCGGTCAGGCTGATCCTGACGATGAGGGTTTAGCCGCCACGCCACTGCCGCCACGTCCGGCGAACCGTTTTCTGCTGGGTGCCAGTGAAGAGAGCGCCCGGCTGGCCGCGAGTCTGGGCTGGCAGTTTGTCTTTGCCGCTCACCTTAATGGCGACCGCCAGTTGCTGGAGCACGCACTGAGTACTTACTCCCGCCTGAGCCAGGGTCAGCGCGCCCTGGTGGCCGTGCAGGTGGTGGTGGCCGACTCACCCGCCGGGGCTGACCTGCTGGTAGCCAATCTTCGTCACTACCATGTAGCGGTGAAAGATGGCCCCAGCGTCAACGTCGCCAGTCTGGAACAGGCGGAGCGCTATGTGCGTCAGGGTGGATACCGCGATTATCAGATTGAGCCGCGCACGCCGTCACTTCTGAAAGGCACGGCGGCGCAGGTTCATGCCCAGCTGGACGCGCTGCATCATAATTTTGACATTGATGAGTTTGTTATCGACACGCCGATTACTGAGCCGGTTGCACGTCTGCAGTCACTTGAACTGCTGGCCACGCATCATCTGGTCGCAGCCTGAATCCCCGTCAGTGGAGAGTCATCATGAACCCTGAGTCACAACTGATTGAATGGCGACGCGAACTGCACACCTGGCCGGAGCTGTCGGGTCAGGAGTTCGCCACCACCGCGCGACTGCGGGGCTGGTTGCAGGCGGCGGGTATCCGGCTGCTGGACTATCCACTGGAAACTGGCCTGGTGGCAGAAATTGGCAGCGGAGAGACAGTGATCGCGCTGCGCGCCGACATCGATGCGCTGCCGATCCATGAGGCGAGCGGGGTGCGTTTTCACTCCCGCCATCCTGGCGTGATGCACGCCTGCGGTCATGACCTGCACAGCGCGGTGATGCTGGGTGCGGCCTTAAAGCTCAATTCACAAGCCGATCGGTTAGCTGGCCGGGTGCGCATCCTGTTCCAGCCCGCTGAAGAGATAGCGCGCGGTGCGCATCAGTTCATTGAGGCGGGGGTACTGGATGAGGTGCAGGCTATCTTCGGAATGCACAACGAGCCTTCGCTGCCCGTCGGCACCTTTGCCACCCGCAGCGGGGCGTTCTACGCGAATGCTGACAAATTTATTATCCGCGTCACCGGCAAAGGCGCACATGCCGCGTATCCAGAGCAGGGTGTCGACAGCATTGTGACGGCCAGCCAGATTATCCAGGCGTTACAGGGACTCACCAGCCGCAGCTTCAGTGCCCTGGACAGTCTGGTACTGAGCATTACCCGCATCGACGGCGGCAAAAGCTGGAATGTATTACCCGGCGGCGTTGAGTTTGGCGGCACGGCCCGAACCCACGATTTACAGGTGCGCGCCGAACTGGAACAGCGGGTGCGCACGCTGGTTGAGCACTTCGCCGACGCCAATGGCGCGCAGGCAACCCTCAGCTGGCATCCTGGCCCGCCAGTGCTGATCAACGATGCGCACTGGGCGACCTTCAGCAGCGAAGTGGCGCAGCAGGCGGGCTATCGGGTGCAGACCGCCGATCTCCATCTGCTGGGTGAGGATTTTGCCTTCTATCTGCAACAGGTGCCGGGGGCGTTTGTCAGCATCGGCAGCGCCAGTGACTTTGGTCTGCACCATGCCAGCTTTACCCCGGATGAGGCGCTGATTGCGCCCGCCGCCGACTACTTCGCCCGACTGGCTCGCCAGGCGCTGCAACATCTTAACGCGCGATGTCGGGAAGCCATTCTGAACTGAATTCATCTGCAACCCGCTACAGCACGATGGTTCTGACCACCGTCGTCGGGCATCGCTACGACTAAAAAAGAGAGAGCATCATGACCACAAGACAACTTCGGCTGGGTACCATTCTGCATGGCGCATCGGGAAACATGTCTGCCTGGCGCCATCCGGCGGCGCAGGCCGATGCCAGTATTAATCTGGATTACGCCAAAAAAATCGCCCGCAAGGCGGAGCAGGGCAAACTCGATTTTCTGTTTGTCGCCGACGGGTTGTTTATTAACGAAAAGTCGATCCCGCACTTTCTGAATCGCTTTGAGCCGCTGACGCTGCTCTCGGCGCTGGCGGGCGTCACTGAACATCTGGGGCTGGTCGGCACGGTATCGACCTCTTACAGCGAGCCGTTCACCGTGGCGCGTCAGTTTGCCAGCCTTGATCATCTCAGCGGCGGGCGTGCAGGCTGGAACGTGGTGACGTCACCGCTGGAAGGCTCGGCCAAAAACTTCTCGCGTCAGCAGCACCCGGAGCACGCATTGCGTTACCGCATTGCCGATGAGTATCTGCAGGTGGTGAAAGGATTGTGGGATTCGTGGGAGCAGGATGCTTTTGTGCGTGATAAGGCCAGCGGACAATTTTTCGATCCGGCGAAGCTGCACACGCTCGATCATCACGGTGATTTCTTCCAGGTACAGGGGCCGCTGAACATCGCCCGCACGCCGCAGGGTCGTCCGATTGTCTTCCAGGCGGGCGCGTCCGACGACGGTAAAAAACTGGCGGCGCGTCATGCTGACGCCATCTTCACCCATCAGCCGACGCGTGAAGAGGCGCAGGCATTTTACCAGGATGTGAAACAGCAACTGGTGGCGAATGGCCGTCAGCCAGACGATTTGCACATCTTCCAGGGTGTCAGTGTAATTGTTGGCGATGATGCAGAGGACGTGGAGCGCCAGTATCAGACCACGGCGGCGCTGGTGTCGATTACCGATGCGCTTAACTACCTCGGGCGTTTCTTCGACCATCACGACTTCTCACAGTATCCGCTGGATCAGCCGTTCCCGGATATCGGTGACATCGGTCAGAACAGCTTCCGCAGCACCACCGACGAGATCAAACGCAAAGCACAGCAGCATGGGCATACCCTGCGCCAGGCCGCGCTGGAAGCGGCAACACCACGCCCGCTGTTTCACGGCACGCCGGAAGAGGTGGCGGATGGTTTGCAGCTCTGGTTTGAAACCCACGCCACTGACGGCTTCATCATTAACGGCGGCACGCCCGATACCTTTGAACGTTTTGTCGACCGTGTGGTGCCGATTCTGCAGGCTCGCGGCCTGACGCGCCGCGACTATCCGGGCAGCACGCTTCGTGACAGCTTCGCCCTGAAACAACCCGTTAATCAGTTCACCTCACAATAAGAGCACAAGCCATGAACAAAACATCGCGTCTTATCGCCCTGCTTATTCTGGCGGCCAGTAGCCATGCGCTGGCTGAAGATACCAGCGTCTCCTATAACGGCCAGCGCGTCAGCCTTGAAGCTAACAAAGCGCCGATCAATACCGTGAAGAATCCGGAGGCGATCGCGCAACTGCCTGCGGGTCACCATTTTGTGGTGCCGGGTTCTTTTACCGTGGCAGTCGCCGCGCTGAACTCCCCGCCGTTAACGGTGTTTTCCGATGACAATAAAACCCTGCTTGGCAGCGAAGTGGATATTGCCCGGCTGGTGGCTGACAGCCTGGGATTAAAACTCAACGTGGTGCCAGCTTCATGGGAAGACTGGCCGCTGGGCGTGGCCTCGGGCAAGTATGACGCGGCGATCTCCAACATTACCGTGACCAAAGATCGTAAAGAGAAGTTCGACTTCGCCACCTACCGCAAAGATTCACTGGGTTTTTATGTCAAAACCAGCAGCCCGATAAAGTCACTGACCAAAGCAGAAGATATTGCCGGGCTGAGGATCATTGTGGGATCCGGCACCAATCAGGAGGCGATTCTGCTGGCGTGGGATAAAGAGAATCAGGCAAAGGGACTGAAAGCCTTTACGCCGGTATATACCAAAGATGATGCCGCACAGACGCTGGCGCTGCAGGCTGGCCGGGCTGATGCCTACTTTGGTCCCAATGTGATTGGTGCCTGGAAAGCGGCACTGACCGGCAAAACCCGTCTGGTCGGCAGCGTCGATGGCGGCTGGCCCAAAGCGGCGCACATTGCCGTTACCGTGAAGAAAGGCAGCGGTCTGGCGGAACCGATCAGCACCGCGCTGAACGGTGTGATCGGCAACGGTGACTATCAGAAGGTGCTGAACCGCTGGGGTGAAGGTGTTGAGAAGATCGATCGTTCCGAAATCAATCCCGCCGGGCTGGGCGACTAAGGAGCTGACCATGAGTGAATCCACTTTTCGCGAAGTTTCACCCGACGCGCCGGAGTTGCAACCGATCCTGGGCGGCCTGTTTGGCGAATATTCCGCACGCTATGGCGACTATTTTTCCCGTCGTAACGAGCTGGAACAGGAGCTGACCGAATGGTATCTGCCGCCGCAGGGGCTGTTTATCGTGCTGGAGCGTGACGGCGAGATCATCGCGATGGGCGCTTATAAACCCTATGACCCGCAGACCGCCGAGCTGAAGCGCATCTGGACCCGCAGCGATCTGCGTCGTCAGGGGCTGGCGCAGGTGGTGTTACAGGAGCTGGAGCGTCGCGCTTTACAGGCGGGCTATCAGCGGCTGTTTCTCACCACCGGCTTCCGTCAGCCGGAGGCGGTGCGGCTCTATACCGGTCACGGTTATCAGCCACAGTTCGATCTCAGCGGGGATCTGGAGCGTTATGGCCAGCCGCCGCACGACGGACGACTGCGTTTTATCAAAGTGATCAGCGTCTATAACGTCGCCGCGGCGAGTTAAGAGGTGACCATGAGCAAACATCAACATCTGCAGGTGGTGCCGGCACGCTACCCAGCACGCACGGCAGGGGCTATCGTTGCGCTGTTTATTCTGGCAGGCGTGGTGCAGTCAGTGGCCTTTAATCCGCGCTGGGAATGGAGCGTGTTTGCCCGCTGGTTCTTTGACCCGGTGATCCTGCACGGTCTGGGTCAGACGCTGCTGCTGACGCTGCTGGGTACGATATTCAGTCTGTTTCTGGGCGGTCTGCTGGCGCTGGCACGTCTCTCCTCATCGTGGCTGCTGAGCACGCTGGCGTGGGGTTATATCTGGCTGTTCAGATCACTGCCGCTGATTGTGGTACTGATCATTCTTTATAACTTCTCCTATCTCTACGACACCCTGTCTGTCGGCATTCCGTTTACCGGCCTCTCCTGGGGGGCGTATCAGACGATTAACGTGCTGGGGCAGTTTCAGGCAGCCGTTATCGGTCTGACGCTGGTGCAGGCGGCCTACAGCGCGGAAATTATTCGCGGCGGGATACTCGGCGTCGATCACGGTCAGGTGGAAGCCGCGTCCGCGCTGGGTCTCTCCGCCACACGCCGCACCTTCCGCATCATTCTGCCGCAGGCGCTGCGCGCCATTATTCCCACCGCGTTCAACGAGATAATCAGTCTGGCGAAAGGCACATCCGTGGTTTATGTGCTGGCGATGCCGGAGCTTTTCTACACCATCCAGATGATCTACAACCGCAATCAGGAAGTAATCCCACTGCTGATGGTTGGTGCCGCCTGGTATCTGATTATCACCACCGTGTTGTCCGTGATTCAGTACAACGCCGAACGCTGGATGGCCCGCAGCGTCACCCGTGAACCGCAACCGTCGCGCTGGCGACAATGGCGCAACCGCGTCACGCCACTTCATCCGACCGAGGAGATCAGCCATGTCCGAAGCCATTGATTACCGCAACTCACACACTACCGGTGCCATCAGCATCACCGGCGTCAGTAAACGATTTGGTAAACATAAAGCGCTGGATGATGTATCGCTGTCACTGGCACCGGGGTCCGTCACGGTGATCCTCGGGCCGTCCGGCTCCGGTAAATCCACGCTGCTGCGCACCATCAATCATCTGGAACGGGTCGACGAAGGATTTATTCAGATTGATGGCGACTACATCGGCTATCAGCAGCGCGGCAATAAGCTGTATGAACTGAAAGAGAAGGCGATTCTGCGCCAGCGCATCAACGTCGGCTACGTGTTCCAGAACTTCAATCTGTTCCCACACCTCAGCGTGCTGGATAACCTGATTGAAGCGCCGATTGCCCATCGTCAGTTAACGAAACCGGAAGCGATACAGCGTGCAGGCGAACTGCTGGATATTGTGGGCCTGCGGCATAAAGCCGATGCGTGGCCGCGTCACCTGTCGGGCGGGCAGCAACAGCGCATCGCGATTGCGCGTGCGCTGATGCTCAATCCACGGGTCATGTTGTTCGATGAGCCGACCTCGGCGCTGGATCCTGAACTGGTGGGCGAAGTGCTGGATGTAATTAAAAAGCTGGCGCGTTCCGGCACTACGCTGGTGATTGTGACGCATGAGATCGGCTTTGCCCGGGAAGTGGCGGATAACGTGGTCTTTATGGTGGATGGCCGGATTGTGGAACAGGGCAGCACCACCCAGGTGCTCAATAATCCGCGTCATGAGCGCACCCGCCGTTTTCTGGCGCGCGTGTTATGAGGGCATTAACGTTAACGGTTCTGACGCTGCTTCCGGCGCTGGCCTGTTCTGCGGCTGAGAAGCTCGATGTCCTGCAAAACGAGACGCCGATTCATGCCCCGGCCAATCCGCAGGCTATTGCTCAAATTCCGGACAATTACCGCTTTATTGAACCGGGCACCCTGACGGTCGCTACCTCGGCGACCAACTCGCCGCCGCTGTCGCTGCTGGCGTCTGATAACGTCACGCGGATCGGCAGCGATCCCGATATCGCCCGACTCCTTGCTGATAGCCTGGGGCTGAAACTCAGGCTGGTTCCGGCTTCCTGGGAGGACTGGCCGCTGGGCATCAGCGCCGGACGCTATGATGTTGCGATGTTCAATATTGCCGTGACCGAAGAGCGCAAGAAGAAGTTCGATTTTGCAACGTATCGCGCCGACAACCACGCTTTTGCGGTGAAAAGCGACAGTCATATCAGCAAGATTAATAGTCCGGCGGATATTGCCGGTAAGCGGATTATCGTCGCCTCGGGCACCAATCAGGAGCGTATTTTACTGAGCTGGGATGAGCAGAACCGGGCTAAAGGTCTGCCTGCGGTAACGCCGATTTACCTGACTGATGATGCCTCCGCGACGCTGACGCTACTGTCGGGACGGGCAGATGCGATGTTTGGCCCTCACTCGATGGCGGCCTGGAAAGTGGCGTCACGCGGACAGACAAAGCTGGTTGGCAGCGGACCGTTTCGCGCCTGGGTCGCCGTGACCACCAAAAAGGGCAATGGCCTGGCACCCGCGCTGCAGGCTGCGCTGGATGGCACCATCGCAGGCGGGCAGTATCAGCAGGTGCTGGCACGCTGGGGCGAACAGGATGAGGCCATCACTCAGTCCACGGTGAATCCACCCGGCATTGTTTACTGAGTCTGCAGAACCGGCTCGCCTGCTGCGGCCGGTTCTGCGCACTTCAACCTGATGAGCACAGAATTGAACTACACTCTCCAGCGTTAGTGATTTATCCTGCCCGCCTGTTTCCGTAAAATCCTCACTGCGTGGCGGAGTAATTGACCTGGAAGCCCCATGAAAATCAGATTCCTTTCTGCCAATGAGCAAAAGCTGGCGGAGGTGCGCAAAATACTCGAACCTGTCGGGGTCGAAGTTCTGCCCATCGCCCGTCGCATCGAAGAAATTCAGACTGAAAACGAACTCGACCTGGTACGCGACAAACTGACCAAAGCCTTTTCGCTGATTGGGCGACCGCTATTTGTAGAGCATACCGGCCTCTATCTGGATGGCCTCAATGGCCTGCCCGCCGGTCTGACCCGCATCTTCTGGAACCGCCTGGACGCTGAGCGCTTTACCGCGCTGGTGCAGGGGCTCGACAGCCAGGCCGTGACGGCCAAAACGGTGCTGGGCTACTGCGATGGCCGCAAAATGTACCAGTTTTCGGGTGAACTGCGCGGCACTATCGCCGCGAAACCTGCCGGAACGCGTGGCTTTCAGTGGGACTGCGTCTTTATTCCCGAAGGCTATGAGCAGACGTTTGCTGAAATGGGCGAACTCAAGAATGAGATCTCGATGCGGCGCATCGCGCTGGATCGCTTCGCCACCTTTTTAAAAACCTCGCGGGGCATGGCATGAAACCTGAACTCAAACGCGCCTATGATTCCGGCAAACTGATTCTGTTTGCCGGTGCCGGTATTTCGCGCAATTTTGGCCTGCCCGAGTGGCATGAACTGATTGCGCATCTTGCTAATGAGCTGGGTTACGATCCAAAAATCTTTAATACCTATGGCACGCACCTGTCGCTGGCGGAGTATTACAAACAGAAAAAAGGTTCGCTTGGCCCGCTGCGCAGCTGGATGGATCGCGAATGGCATCGCCCCGATATTGATGTCCGCTCTTCTGAAATTCATACCATGATTACCCAGGGTAACTTTTCGCGTATCTACACCACCAATTACGATCGCTGGCTGGAAGCGGCGCATGAAGCGCACGGCGTACCCTATTATAAAGTGGCAAACGCCGCGGACCTGGTTTCTCTCACTGAAGATAAGCGTCACATCATCAAGCTGCACGGTGATTTTGATGATGACACCTCAATCGTGCTCGATGAGAGCAGCTATTTTGAACGCCTCTATTTTGATTCGCCGCTCGACATCAAACTGACTCACGATGTGATGGGCAACTCAGTACTGTTTGTCGGCTACAGCATCAGTGATTTCAATATTCGCCTGCTGTTTTACCGTCTGACCAAGATGTGGGGCCGCACCGGGCTGGCAACCGCCCGGCCAAAATCGTACCTGTTCACTAACCGGAACAACCCGGTGGCCAAAGAGGTGCTGGGGCAGTGGGGGATTGAGGTGATCGTCTCGGAAGAGGACGATCCCCGTAAGGCATTGGCGATGTTTCTTGAAGAGCTGCTGGTGTAGCCGCCGGCCCTCGCGGCGGAGAATGTGTCAGGAAAAATGAAAAAAGCCTGTGCCAGGTTAAGGTTAGCCCGTGCACAACCGATAAACTCTATTCTCTGCTGGCAAAGCAGGATCGGCATGATATACTGTATGCATACACAGTACCTGAGGGCGAGAAGATGGCTGTTGAAACAAAATTTGTAGTAGTCAGAAAGGGTGAAGAGAAGATGACGTTTGCCAATAAGAAAGAGGCCGATGCCTACGACAAAATGCTCGATATGGCCGAAGCCTTCACCGACTGGCTGTTACAGCATCAACCTGCACTGGATGAATCTCAGGCAGAAACGCTGGGCCTGCTGATTGCAGAGCAGAAAGATGCCGTTCAGCATATTCTGCGCACCAGCAAACTGCCAGAAACGGCAGCAGCACCCGTCTCTCAGCCAGAAGCTGTCTCAGACTATAGCGCGGATGAGCCGCAGGAAGAGCCTGCTGCAAAGAAAGTACGCGCCGTTAAAGCCGCGTAATCTCAACAGCGCCGGAAGCGAACCTTCCGGCGTTGCTGTTTCTGAATAGCGGTTTGAGCTGTTCTCCTGCTAAATCCTTTACAGATAGTCTTCCTTCCACTCTTTTACCCTGCATAACGGGCTCTGACGCTCAACAGAACGATTTCACACATTAAGGGCTTTTCGTCCGATAAATCAAAACATTGTGATCAGTGACAAAAGCGTTCAAAGCGGTGTGTTTTTAATCGCTAAATGGCAGTTAATGAACACTGCAGTCCATTAGTCGATTTTTCAGACGACCTTCCTCGCATGACTATCTTCCTCCCATAACGTGAGTTTTCATTCCACTGAGCGTCATACCCCTTTTGCTGCCCGGAACCGCACCCCCGGCTTTAATACTGGTCTCGTCCGGCGGGTATCGCCACATGCAGGATGCCTGGGTGACTGAACTCAACACGGTAGTCACTTTTTAAGTTAATAAGAGGATTTCGATCGCTGTCACGCTTTTTGCCCTGACAGATTGAGGTCACGACTAAAACTGATAGAGTTCCCGAACTGGATTGTTACTGCTTAGGCAGGCAAAACCTGACTTCTGGCCTCTGTCGGATGTCAGGTTTTTTTGTTTCTGGGGTTCCGATGAAAATCGCCAAAATTCTTAATAACAACGTGGTGATGGTTCAGGATGAGCAGGGACGCGAACAGGTCGTGATGGGGCGTGGACTGGCTTTCCAGAAGCGCATCGGTGACAGTCTCAACGCTGCGCACATTGAGAAGGTATTTGCGCTGCAAAGTGATCTGCTGGTACGTCGGCTGGAGGAGTTGTTACACCAGATCCCTCCTGAAGTGATGACCACCTGCGACCGCATTATTGATCTGGCAACACAACGTCTGGGGACATTGCAGGAGAGCTTGTATATCACGTTGACCGACCACTGCTACTTTGCCATCGAAAGGCAGAAAAAAGGTCTGGCAATTAAAAATGTGTTGCTGTGGGATATCAAACGCCTCTACCCCAAAGAGTTCGAACTGGGTCAGGAGGCCAGGGCTATCATTTCCCGTCGTCTGAATGTCGAACTGGCGGAGGATGAAGCCGGATTTATCGCGCTACATCTGGTGACGGCGCAGCTCAATAATGAAATGCCGGAAGTGATGCATGTCACCAGGGTTATGCAGGAGATTCTGCAACTGGTGAAGTATCAACTGCAGCTGGAGTACATCGAATCGTCGCTGAGTTACCAGCGTTTTGTCACTCATCTTAAGTTTTTTGCTCAGCGGATGCTGACGCGTACCGTGGTGGACGATGACGATGTATCGCTGCATACAGCAGTAAAAGATAACTATCCCAAAGCCTGGAAATGTGCGGTGAAAATCGCGCAGCATCTGCAACAAAGCTATCAGCGTGATCTGACCGCAGAAGAGATCATGTTTCTCGCCATTAACATCGAACGGGTGAGAAAAGAGGGGCAATAAGCTCTATAAACCGGATTGTTACTGCTTAACGCAGGCAAAACCTGAGCGCGAACTCTGAAAGGAGGACGTTCTCAGGTTTTTTTCATTTTTGGCTCAGTTAACTGATGTCCGCAGGCATCGGTTGTAAGGAAATCGAGATGGAATATCACACGCTGGCGCAGGATATCCTCAGCCATATTGGTGGCCGGGAGAACATCGTAAGTCTGGTTCATTGTGCCACCCGGTTACGCTTCAAACTGAAAGACAACCATAAAGCCGACGCTGAAGGACTGAAGAAAAATCCGGACGTTATTATGGTCGTTGAAAGCGGCGGGCAGTTTCAGGTGGTGATTGGCAACCACGTTCATGATGTCTGGCAAGCTGTGCGTAGTGAAGCGGGGCTGGCTGATGAGCTTTCTGCAGCAACAGAAGGGGAAAAGACCGGGGGTAGTGTTTTCAATCATCTGATCGACATTGTATCAGGTATTTTTACCCCGTTTATCGGCATTCTCGCCGCCTCCGGGATCCTAAAAGGTTTACTGGCGCTGGCCGTGGTCTGTGGCTGGCTTTCTGTTGAAAGTGGAACGTATAAAATCTGGTTTGCAGCCAGTGATGCCCTGTTTTTCTTCTTTCCTCTGGTGCTGGGCTACACCGCCGGGAAGAAATTTGGCGGCAATCCCTTTATTACCATGGTGATTGGTGGGGCGCTGACCCACCCGACGATGATTGTAGCTTTTAATGCCAGCCAGCAGTCCGGTGAAATGACGGACGCGTTTCTCGGCATCCCTGTAACCTGGTTTAATTACAGTGCGTCGGTTATCCCGATTATTCTCGCTGCATGGGTTAGTTGCTGGCTGGAAAAACAGAGCAGCCGGCGACTTCCCGCCTCCATGAAAAACTTCTTTGCGCCACTGATCTGTCTGAGCGTCACCGTGCCGCTGACCTTCCTGGTGATTGGCCCACTGGCCACGGGCTTAAGTCAGATACTGGCGAACGGTTACCAGTGGATTTATGCGCTGGCACCCTGGCTGGCTGGTGCCGCCCTGGGCGCGTTGTGGCAGGTCTGTGTGATTTTTGGTTTGCACTGGGGACTGGTGCCACTGATGATCAACAATCTTGCCGTACTGGGGCATGACTCAATGCTGCCCATGCTGTTGCCTGCTGTCATGGGCCAGGTTGGCGCGGCGCTGGGGGTGTTTCTGCGCAGTCGGGATGCACGACAGAAGATGCTGGCGGGTTCATCCGTGACCGCAGGAATCTTTGGTATCACTGAACCGGCTGTCTATGGCGTTAATCTGCCGTTGCGCCGTCCCTTTATCTTTGGCTGCGTGGCGGGCGCTATTGGCGGTGCCATTGTCGGCCTCAGCAGCACCCACGTTTATTCATTTGGTTTTGCCAACATCTTTACCATCGCACAGATGATCCCACCTGGCGGTGTGGATTCCACGTTATGGGGCGGTATTGCCGGGACGCTACTCGCGCTGACACTGGGTTGCGGCATGACGCTGGTAGCGGGCATGCCCCGAAACACGGCGCCAGACGCAGCGCTCCCGATTACCCCTGGCGAAGATGACATTCTGTCACCGATGACAGGCACCGTTCTGGGGCTTGGTCAGATTCCCGATCCAACCTTCGCCAGTGGCCTGCTGGGACAGGGTGTGGCCATCATCCCTTCTGATAATAAAGTCATTGCGCCTTTTGCGGGTGAGGTGGCCTCCCTGTTTCAGACCCGACACGCCATAGGACTCCTGAGTCACAGCGGGATTGAGCTGTTGATCCATGTGGGTATCGATACCGTCAGGCTCGACGGCAAACCTTTCACGGCACATGTACAAGTGGGCGACGCGTTCAGGGCCGGCGATCTGCTGCTGGAGTTTGATCGTCAGGCCATTCTTGATGCCGGATATGACCTGGCAACACCGATCATTATCACTAACAGCGATGAGTATCCTGAGGTGATGACTGTGGCAGGGACCGCGGTCACTGCAGGTACGCCTTTACTCAGCGTCACTCGTCAATAAAAGGAGAACAGGATGAAAACTTTCCCGGATTCATTTTTATGGGGCGGTGCTGTTGCCGCTAATCAGGTTGAAGGCGCATGGCGGGAAGAGGGCAAAGGCCTCTCAACCTCCGACGTTCAGCCACAGGGAATCTTTGGCCCGGTATCGGAGCGCGTTGAGGGCAGCCAAAGCCTTAAAGACATCGCGATCGACTTTTACCACCGCTATCCGGACGATATCAGGCTGTTTGCAGAGATGGGGTTCAGCTGTCTGCGGGTTTCAATCGCATGGACGCGCATCTTTCCGAACGGTGACGAGCAACAACCTAACGAGGCCGGTCTGGCCTTTTATGACCGGTTATTCGATGAGCTTGCCGCACATCACATTACTCCACTTGTTACGTTGTCACATTATGAGATGCCCTGGCACCTGGTGAAGCAGTATGGTGGCTGGGGTAACCGCCAGGTGATTGGCTTCTTTGAGCATTATGCCCGTACGGTGTTTGCCCGCTACCGGCAGAAAGTCAGACTCTGGCTGACCTTTAACGAAATTAACATGTCGCTTCACGCGCCGATGACCGGTGTGGGTCTGCCGGAAACCAGCAGCAAAGCTGAGGTGTATCAGGCAATTCATCATCAACTGGTCGCCAGTGCGCTGGCGGTGAAAGCCTGCCGCGAGATTAACCCGGACGCCAGCATTGGCAATATGCTGCTGGGAGGGCTGGTCTATCCACTCAGTTGTAAGCCTGATGATGTGCTGGAAGCGCTGCAGGAGAACCGGAAATGGCAATTTTTTGGCGATGTTCAGTGCCGTGGCGTTTATCCGGGCTATATGTTGCGGTTCTTTCGTGAGAATAATATTCAGCTGGATATCACGGATGCCGATCGCCAGATACTCCAGTCGACCGTCGATTTTATCTCGTTCAGCTATTACATGTCCGGCTGCGTGACCGCCGATGAGACAATGAATCAGCAGATGCGGGGTAACATTCTGAGCATGGTGCCAAATCCTCACCTGCAGAGTTCTGAATGGGGCTGGCAGATTGACCCGGTGGGCTTGCGGACCTTACTGAATCTGCTGTGGGATCGTTATCAGAAGCCGCTGTTTATTGTTGAGAACGGACTGGGCGCCAAAGACATACCGGATGCAACGGGCGTCGTGCAGGATGATTATCGCATTAGCTACCTCAACGATCATCTGGTTCAGGTGCGTGAGGCCATTGACGATGGCGTGGAGGTCATGGGTTATACCAGCTGGGGACCTATCGATCTTGTCAGCGCATCAAAAGCCGAATTGTCTAAGCGTTACGGTTTTATTTATGTTGACCGCGATGATACCGGGGAAGGTTCGCTGGCCCGCAGCCGGAAGAAAAGCTTTTACTGGTATAAAGAGGTCATTGCGACCAACGGGGCTTCACTTAAAGAGTAATTCCCGCACTCAGGAGTAGATCACAACGATCGCGATGTACTCCCGGTTAGCAGTTAAAACAGCCTGGCTCAGGGCGTCTCGCGGGAGTTAACCTGATAGCGGGTACTCCTGCCTCCGCCTTCAAGCCGGTAAAGGCAGCCTTTTTCAACCAGATCGGCCAGATGACGGGTCGCGGTGGCTTTACTCACTTTGGCGACCTTCTGGTACTGACTGGCGCTGATCCCCAGTTCGAAACCCTGCTCGCCGCCATCCAGCAGCCGGTTCAGCACTTTCACCTGTTCCGGACTCAATCCCATTCCCTTATGCCGCAGCCAGAAACGCGCTTTCATCTGAGTGCGATCGATGACGTTCATCGCCTGTTGCAGACTCTCATCCAGGATATCAAGAAACCACACCAGCCAGTGGGTGATATCCAGGCCGCCTTTCTGCGTCTGCTCAAGGATGCGGTAATAACCGGCACGCTGCGTCAGAATGGCGGGTGACATGGCATAAAGCCGGATGCTCTGACTGTCGGCCTGCGCCAGCGCCAGATCGGTTAACGCACGCGTGATACGACCATTACCATCATCAAAAGGGTGCAGGGTGACAAACCAGAGGTGGCAGATGGCGGCGCGCAGCAACGGGTCCAGCATCACATCATGCTGACTGCTGTTGAACCACTCAATAAACTGCGCCAGTTGCGGCTCCAGTCCCTGTCGCGGCGGCGCTTCAAAATGCACCGTGGGACGATCGATGCGACCTGAGATGACCTGCATCGGCTCACTGCCGCGCAGTGTGCCGACGCTCAGGCGCTGTACCGTCCACTCATCGGCCGGGAAAAGCCAGCGATGCCACTGACAGAGACGCTCAGGCGTCAGCGGCTGGCTGCGGTTGTTGATGGCATCGAGCATCATGGCAGCCAGGCCTTCTGAACGATCGGAGACCGGATAGGGCTGCTCTTCCGTCACGCCTAACCGACGCGCCAGCGATGAGCGGACCGATTGCACGTTGACCCGCTCCTCTTCAATCGCGGAAGAGGAGAGGATATTGCTGAGCAGGGTATCCAGCGTCTGGGTTTCACTGTCTGAATGCAGGCTGGCACGGCCCAGCAGCAATCCGCGCTGCTGCTGCAGATGGCGCAGGCGCGGTAACAGCACGGCGTCCTGCCACTGAAAATGGGGCCAGTCCGGCTGTTGCCAGATCCAGGTAACGCTCATAATCGGCTCACGCTAAGGGTGGATGAGCCGAATAAAGAAGGTTATTCGGCTCACAGAATGAGTCGATAATAGCGAATATTTGGCTCACAGGCCAACCCAGCTGAAGTGAGGGCAAAAAAAAGGACCCGAAGGTCCTGTTTGCTTAGCGGGAGAACTGCATAAAGGTGTCTGAATAGTAGTGAACGATCCAGGCGACATACGCCAGCCAGACAACCATCCCGACAGCTAATCCTGATTTACCGATCATTGTTCTATCTCCACTGCGATAAGGGGACTACAGCAACTGTTGACATAAACTGACAGTAATGGCGGGCACCAGTATTGTTGCAGATCAAAAAAAGGCCGTTCATTCGCAGCGCCATAATCCCTTTGCGATCAACTTCCCGTAATCACGCGCTGTGAGACCCCCATCACGGCGGGGAAATGGCCATTAAAGTTCAAAAAAACGCCGCCGATAGATGATCTCAGGAGCACCATAACTACAAGGAGGTATTGAGCCAGGTAAATTTCAGGGGAAGCACTATGGTCAGTCAGTTAACACATAAGAAAAGAATGAGTACCCGTGCCCAGATGCTGATCATGGGTGGTTTAACGATAGTGCTGGGATTTACCGTGACGATTGGGGTTCTCAGCTGGCAATCCGGTAAAGAGCAGAAGGCGCTGGCCGAACAATATCTGCAGCAGATTGCGCAGAGCCGTGCCTTACAGGTGCAGCAGGAATTGAGCCATGCACGTGATGTCGCGAGTCACCTTGGACAAAGTCTGATTGCCTTGCCCCACGCTGGTATTACCGATCGCAAAGCGGCCGATAAGGTGATGGAGTATGCGCTGCGTGCTAACCCTGACTATCTGTCGATGTCAGTGATATTTGAACAGAATGCGTTTGATGGCCGTGATACCGAGTTCGCTTCACAGCCGGGTCAGGCACCGCAGGGCCGCTATGCCTTTTTTGTCGATCGTGACGCGTCAGGTACTTACTCGATGCATCCGCTGCTCTCCTATCTGACACCGGGTCAGGGTGATTACTATCTGATCCCGCAAAAAACACAAAAAGACACGCTCACCGAACCCTATAGCTATGCCTATAACGGCGTACCGACGTTGCTCACCTCCGTCGCCGCCGCGATTATCGATCAGGGCACCTTAAAGGCGATCGTTACCTCTGACATTTCACTGGCATCACTGCAACAGAAAGTGAATCAGATCAAACCCTGGCAGGGAAGCGGCTATGCGCTGCTGCTTTCTAACGGCGGGAATGTGGTCTCTTCGCCGGTGAAAGATGAAGCCGGGAAGCCCTGGAAAGGCGAAAAAGAGGGTTTTACGTCGAAAGTCGTCCAGCGATTTGATGCCGTGCTGGGTGAAGACGCTTTAGTCACCTGGCAGCCGGTGATGATAGGTAACAGCGACAAACCCTGGTATCTGGGCGTGGTGGCACCGGTCAGTCAGGTGATGGCCGCCTCAAACCGGCAGCTGATGTGGGCGGTGATCCTGATGGTCGTGAGCGTTCTGCTGGTCGGGACGGTGCTGGGCATGCTGTTCAGCCGTAAAGTGTTGCGTCCGATTGGCGGTGAGCCGGCTGAAGCGGCGCATATTGCGCTGGCCGTCGCCGATGGCAAACTGGATAACGCGATTGTGGTGAAAAACGGCGATCGCAGCAGCCTCTTTTTCGCCCTGGATACCATGCAAAGCCAGCTCCGGCAGATTGTCGGGCAGATTAAAGATTCCAGTGAATCAGTACGCCAGGGGGCGGGTGAAATTGCCAGCGGAAACCTCAATCTGGCGTCACGCACCGAACAACAGGCCGCCGCGCTGGAGCAGACCGCAGCCAGCATGGAGCAGATCAGCGCCACGATTCGCCTGAATGCCGATAACGCGCAGCAGGCGACCAGCCTGACTGAAAACGCTACCCACATCGCCAGTCGTGGTGCCTCGCTGGTGGGTGAAGTGGTGCAGACCATGGCGCAGATCGATGACAGTTCGAAAAAGATCGGCGACATTACAACCATGATCAACAGCATTGCCTTCCAGACCAATATTCTGGCGCTGAACGCGGCTGTAGAAGCTGCACGTGCCGGTGAGCAGGGACGCGGTTTTGCGGTGGTGGCTTCTGAAGTGCGTAATCTGGCCCAGCGCAGCGCGAACGCGGTGAAAGAGATCGGCGCACTGATTGAAGAGTCGAGCGTGCGGGTCGAGAGCGGCGTCCGGCTGGTAAACGATGCCGGTAAAACCATGCAGGAGATGATGCAGGCGGTGAATTCGGTGCAGGGGATTATCGGTGAGATTGTTACAGCATCAAGCGAACAGGCGCGTGGCATCAGTCAGGTAACGATTGCCGTCAATGAAATGGATGGCGTCACCCAGCAGAATGCCGCGCTGGTGCAGCAGATGTCGGCTGCCGCCAGTTCGCTGGAGGATCAGGCGCAGCAGCTGTCACAGACGGTAGAGCAGTTTCATCTGGCGTAAGCAGGCGTATGTTTCCTGATCCAGACTCTGCTTCACAAAATAAAAACCCGCCGCTGGCGCAATGCTGATCAGTTAAGATTGGATTTGTAAAGGCTGTCACGGTTAAACGTGACAGCCTTTTTTTCCGGGCGAGCGAGCCGCAGTGCGGGCCAGCGCACCTCTGCTGCTGCCGGGCCGTCCTCGCGCCGCTCACGCGGTACCTTCGGCTTTGACGTCGTGCCGACGAAC